>DASYIL010000212.1:0-21987 GCA_035997545.1 Pseudonocardiaceae bacterium | reverse complement strand
GGGACCGCGAGACGATCATGAAGTATCTGGCCTCTGCGATCAAGGCTGGCATCGTGTCCGAGGGGCCACCGGTGACCCCCGTCGACTGGCCGAGCGGATCGACATACATCGCCGACATGCGCACGGTCGGCGTCATGGAGGCCATGATCTGGTAGCGGCTGCGACGAACCGAAACCTCATTGTGACCAGGACCCACAACGCCCTCGAAAAACACGCAAAAGCCCTAAATTGCGCCAGGAGGCGTCCGGCTACTGGCATCCCCCGGCCACCCTCACCCGATTCTTCCGCGTCCACATCTCCCTGGTCAGCGCACGCAAAACGGCGTTCGCGCCATCGATGCCATCCACACGGCACTCACTGGACGACCCCGGACACCCACCCGCTGACTGCCTAACCCAGGGTAGTCCCGCGAATGGAAACGTTGCCTCCGGTCGAGATAAGTGGAACACTTTCGGGGAATTGACGAGTAGTGCGTGGCGGGCACTGACAACGAAGGGAAAAACACGATGATCATTTCTGAGGCACCGCCCGTACGTGGCGCACCGAGAAGCGCCCACGCGCAGTCATCACGCAAACGCACCGCGATAGTGGTCGCGACGCTTCCCCTGGCCACTGCCTTCGTCCGCGCTGGCGCGCCTACTGCACCAGCTGCACCAGCCGCACCAGCCGCACCAGCGTTCACGAGCAATCATGCGACGTCCATCTCGGCTTTTTCTCCGCCCCCTGCGGGGGACAGAAACCTGGCGCCTGTCCCGCTTCCCCGTTCGCGCAGCTGAATTGAACAGGCGGCAGTACATCAAGCCTCGGAGAGGTCAGCTGTGCCGCTGACCACCTGTTACAGTAAGGAAACCCGATGAAAATTCCGGGTTGGAGACCGAACAGAATCCACATGCCGCCGTCCGCAAAACGGGATGCACTACTGATTCCGGCACTCTTTCTCCTCAACTGTTTCGTTTTTTCTACATGGTCTAAGCTAGGCCAAGTGGCGACCAAGCCATCGTTACTCCTCGCATGGCTATACGGACTGGCCATACTAGTGCCTCTAGCCTGGCGAGACAGAGCACCAGTGACCGTCTTCACCATTCAATGCTTGCTCACCGTCGCCGCCTGGCCGTTCATGCCCCTTTACACCCCTGTCGTAGGCGTTCCGGTTGCCCTGTACGCGGTTTCTGTCCACCGCAGCAAAAAGGTTTCCCTGCTAGCACTGCTGGCGTCTTTGATTCCCAACGGGCTCGCCGCCGCCGCATCATTCAGGACCGAATCTCCCCCTACCGACCAGCTCGTTTCATTCATCAGCAATGCCGTATTCTTTGTCATTGTGGCCGGCGGGGCGTGGGGTTTGGGTCGTGTGAGCCGGGCCAGCCGGCGGCATGTCCAACACCTGGAACGCGAGCGGGAGACGGTCCGGGAAGCGGTGACCGCAGAGCGTAGAAGAATAGCTCGAGAGCTACACGACATCGTCTCCCACGCGGTGACCGTGATCGTCTTGCAGGCCGCCGGGGCAGCCCGAGTCGCCGACACCGACTTCGCCCAGGTCACACAGTCTCTAACGCACATTGAGACCATGGGCAAACAGGCGATGGCTGAGTTACGACGCCTCCTCGGGGTACTGGAGGCCAGCAACCCCACTCACCACACCGCGGGCACAGGCGAACTCGGGCCGCAACCCGGACTGGCGGACCTGACCGAGCTCCTCACCTCACTACAAACCACCGGAATGCCGCTCACCATCCACGTCGAGGGCACGCGACGCAACCTGGACCCGAGTGTAGATCTGGCCGCGTACCGGATCGTGCAGGAAGGCCTGACCAACGTCCTCAAACACGCCGGCAAGGACTCCAACCCACGCCTGCGACTCATCTGGGAAGCCCACAGCCTGCTCATCCAGATCGACAACGACACCAACCTCACGCAAGCCCACCGCGAGCAGACGCTCTCCATCGGCCGAGGCCTGGCAGGTCTGCGCGAACGAGTCCACGCCGCCAGTGGGCACCTGCACGCAGGACCCCATCACAAGGGTGGCTACCGACTGACCGCGACCCTGCCCCTCGCGTCCAGCGAAAGCCGCGGCGATCAAGGGAAGGTGTCAGCGTGGTCCGAGTCGTGATAGTCGATAATGAGCCGCTGACACGAGCCGGCATAGTGATACTGGCCAACGCCGAAGAAGACATCACCGTCGTCGCCGAAGCCGCCGACGGCCAGGACGCTCTTACCCAGATCCGCGCCCACCGCCCGGATGTAGTCCTCATGGATGTACGCATGCCACGCACCGACGGCGTCGCCGCGACCCGCGCTGTGATCGATGAGGCCCTGACCACGCAGAGCGGCCAGCCCATCAGAATCATTATCCTCACAGTCTTCCACCTCGATGAGTACGTCCACGCTGCACTGCGCGCCGGCGCCTCGGGCTACCTCCTCAAAGATGCCGCCCCCACCGACATCGCCGCCGCGATCCGCGCGGTAGCCGCTGGCCAGGCTTGGCTGGGTCCCGCCGTCACCCGCCGACTCATCGACGAATTCGCTACCCGACCTGACCAGCACACACCCACACCAACCCAGATGACCCAACTGACCCCCCGCGAGCGGGAAGTCCTCACCCTTCTCGCCCACGGCCTGTCCAACGCCGACGTCGCCGGACAACTATCCATCAGCCAAGCCACCGTGAAAACACACCTCGCCCGGGTCATGATGAAACTCGAGGTCCAGGAGAAAGCACAAGCGGTGGCCGCCGCCTACCAAACCGGACTCGTCCTACCCCCAACCCGGTGACCACTCGGGACCGAGGCGACGGTGACCGCCACCTGGACCGAGCTGCACCCGGACAAGCCGGTGACCATCGGGATCCCGCTGCCCACCTACAGCACAGTCATCCCGGACGCGCGTGAGTGAACCCCGGTCGCGGACCGCGAGATCCACCTAGGATCGCCGGATGGCTTCGCCACAACCAGGTCTCGACGACAGTGATGCCTTGCGGGTGCTGCACCGGGTCTTCGGCTACGACTCGTTCCGAGGACAGCAGCAGGAGATCATCGACCACGTCGCCGCCGGTGGTGACGCGCTGGTGCTCATGCCGACCGGTGGCGGCAAGTCGCTGTGTTACCAGGTCCCGGCGCTTGTGCGGGAAGGCGTCGGCGTCGTCATCTCGCCACTCATCGCGCTGATGCAAGACCAGGTCGACGCCCTGACAGCCCTCGGCGTCCGGGCCGGGTTCCTCAACTCCACACAGGACCCCTACCAGCGCCGCCAGGTCGAGTCCGCCTTCCTCGCCGGTGAACTGGACCTGCTCTACCTGGCGCCGGAACGGCTGCGACTCGAGTCAACAGGCAACCTGCTGGACCGCGGCACGATCTCGCTGTTCGCCATCGACGAAGCGCACTGCGTGTCCCAGTGGGGGCATGACTTCCGGCCCGACTACCTCGCCCTGTCCACGCTGCACGAGCGCTGGCCCACGGTGCCTCGTATCGCGCTGACCGCGACGGCCACCAAGGCAACTCACGCCGAGATCGCGTCCCGGCTGAACCTCGCCGACGCCCGTCACTTCGTGGCGAGCTTCGACCGCCCGAACATCCAGTACCGCATCGTGCCGAAAAACGAGCCCAAGCGGCAGCTGCTGGAGCTGTTACGTACCGAGCACGCTAGCGACGCGGGCATCGTCTACTGCCTCTCGCGGGCTTCGGTCGAGAAAATCGCGGACTTCATGGTGGGCAACCGGATCGAGGCACTGCCCTACCACGCGGGGCTCGACGCGCGCACTCGAGCCGCGAACCAGGCGCGCTTCCTGCGCGAGGACGGGGTGGTCATGGTCGCCACGATCGCGTTCGGTATGGGCATCGACAAGCCCGACGTGCGCTTCGTCGCCCACCTTGACCTGCCCAAGTCCGTCGAGGGCTACTACCAGGAGACCGGCCGAGCCGGACGGGACGGCCTACCGTCGACCGCCTGGCTTGCCTACGGTCTGCAGGACGTCGTGCAGCAGCGCAAGCTGATCGACACGTCTGAGGGTGACAACGCCCACCGCCGCCGTCTTGGCACTCACCTCGACGCCATGCTGGCGCTGTGTGAAACGGTCGAGTGCCGCCGCACCCAACTGCTCGCCTACTTCGGCCAGCAGGCCACCGCGTGCGGCAACTGCGACACCTGCCTGTCACCGCCGGAGTCGTGGGACGGCACGATCGCCGCGCAGAAGCTGCTGTCGACCGTGTTCCGGCTCGATCGGGAACGCCGCCAGAAGTTCGGCACGGGACAGGTGATCGACATCCTGCTCGGCAAGGAGACGCCCAAGATCACCCAGTTCGGCCACTCCTCCCTGCGGGTGTTCGGCATCGGCACGGAGCTGCGCGAGGGCGAGTGGCGCGGTGTGGTGCGCCAACTGCTGGCCCAGGGTCTGCTCGCGGTCGAGGGCGACTACGGCACGCTGGTGCTCACCGACTCCAGCACCGAGGTGTTGCGCCAGCAGCGCCAGGTCCTGCTGCGCCGCGAACCCGAACGGGCCGCGAAGACCGCTGCAAGAGCCGCCAAACCCCGCCGCGCCGCACCCGCCGACCTACCCGAGGAAGCAGTGCCGGTGTTTGAGCAGCTCCGCGCATGGCGCGCCGCCACCGCGAAGGAACAGGGCGTGCCCGCGTACGTGATCTTCCACGACGCGACCCTGCGCCAAATCGCGACCGAGGCCCCATCAACCCTGGACGAACTCGGCACGATCAGCGGTGTCGGTGAGAACAAACTAGCAAAATACGGGCAGCAGATCCTGGACACCCTCACGACCTAGCGACGCTTGGTCGCCAGGAGGGAGAAATTCCCGCTGTGTAAGTGACACGCTTAAGGCCGCCGTGTCGTCACGCACGTCGACTCGAGGTAACTCATCAAGCTCTCGGTGGCCCTGTTGACGTTGTGCACGTCCTTCACGTGCTCTGCTACCTGGCGCATCAGGTCATCCTTGTTGGATGCGGTGAACTGGCTGAAGCACTCCATGTGTCCGCATTGGAACTGATGCATTCGGAACTCCGTCCATCGACGTCCGGCGGCGATCGCAGCGATCGCGACCGTCTTCTGCAACTAACCTTCGGATGGCGGGCCCACCCGGTTCAAGATTCAGACGGCAACCACAGTCACGACATCACCCAAACCTTGCAGTCGTCTGCGTTACGCGTGTACAAGGGAAGGTCTGGTCGAGGCTATCGCAGCGATCATCAGATCCATCCTGCGAGGCCGAGGATCGCGGCCAGCAGCGACGGCCAGCGCTACCACGTCCCGTACCGGGCCGCAGCCTCACCGTCAAAGGGCAGGGATCAAAGTCGGCGACGGCCGCGCCGCCGCGGAGCGGACGACAGCTGCGGCGATGACCGCCCATCGACGATGTCGGAGTACAAGCTTGGCGAGGATCCGACCGACGCGGTGTGCGGTTCCAGGCCAACCGGGCGGTGTCCGAGACGCTCGCCGGCCGGATCGAGCGGCACATCTTGTGGCCCTTGCTCCTACGTCAACGTCTGTCTCAGCGTTCGGCCAACACAGCCCTCGGTGATGAGGCACCGGCTGCGCAGCTCCTGGGGAAACCACCCGGACGGCGGATCTTCATCTTCATCTAACTCGATCGAGTTAACCTGATCGGATGGTTAACATGACAATCATTGTCAGCTAGAGCGCGCTCGCCGTCCCGGAGAAGCGCGGAGAAAAATGAGGTGGTGCCGACCGGACTGTGACTGGGAGTTTCCGGCTCCTGGCCAACAGCCCGGGCGGCTGTCTCCTCGACAGGGTGGTGCGCACTCGTGGCCAGATCTGGCTGGCCACCCGACCCGACGCCACGCTGTGGCTGGAGTCGGCCTGCGGCGGCCTGCAGATCGGATACGCCGGTGACTGGCTGGCCGCCGGCGCCTGGCAACACGCCGACCCCGAGCGACGGGCCCTCGCCTCGCTGCGCTGGCACGACCGCTGGGGTTACCGCGCCCAGGAACTCGCCATCCTCGTCCACGACACCGACCCCGACGACATCGCGGCGGTGCCCGGCACGTCGTGGCGCAGCTGTCGGCTGGGGTCAGTGCTCGTCGTAGTGGCCTTCGTGGGCGGCGTGACGGTGCCCGTCGTGCAGGTAGTCGACGTGATCGCGGTGTGGCACTGCGACGTGCCCGCAGCCCTCGCCGTGGGCGTGGGCGTGACCGTCGTGGGAGGTGTGCTCGCCGTTCTCGCATTCGTCCCAGTGGCCGTCGTGGCGCCGGTGCAGGTGTCCGTCGTGGACGTAGTCGACGTGGTCGGCGTGCGGCACGGCGACATGGCCGCAGCCCTCGCTGTGGTCGTGGGTGTGCTCGTCGTGGGTCAGGTGCTCGGTGGTGGTCACGGTGCCCCTCACGTCCTCCGGTAGTTCTCGGGTGATCGAGCGGACGAGCCGGGTGACCGGTCCGTCGACCACGCTGTGGATCAGAGTGCGTCCCCGCCGCTGCACGGTGACCAGTCCCGCATCGCGGAGCACCTTGAGGTGGTGCGAGGCGAGTGGTTGTGACAGGCCCACCGTCATGGCTAGGTTCTGAACGCTGCGCGGTGCGCGCGCCAACTCGGTTAGGATGGTCAGCCGTACCGGTGAGGCTGCGGCCTGTAACGCCGCGATCAGTCGCTCCCGCTCATGCTGGGGGCTCCGACTCGGCGCCACGACCCATTAGAGCATGCATACGTGTTGATGTCAACCGGTTTGGGCGACGACCAGGAGATACTCGGCGTCGATCCGCACCGGGCCGCCGTCGGGATTGGCCAGCCGCTCGACCGCCTCGAATATCTCGCCGGCCTGCACGGCGAGTACCCGTGCACTGGCCTGCTGGGCCGGGGAGAGGGGCGAGCAGGAACTCGGTCATCGCCGGCGGCGAGTCAAACCGCCACGAGATGGTGCGGCGTTGTGTCCGTATCGGCGTCAGACCGGCCGCGGTCAGCCATTCCCGCACCACCGCCGGTCGCCCCAGTCCAGTACGTCGGCGATGCCGGACTGTGCTGGTAGCCAGTGCCCCATGAGCTCGGTCATCGCGCCCATGAACCCGTCGGGCGTCCACGCGGTGAACCCGTCCTGGCCGCCGGCGGCCAGGACGCGGCGCAGCTCGCCGAGCGCGACCGCCGGCCTAGGGACGAAGATCAGCCCGAAGGAGGACAACACCACGTCGAACGAGCCGTCGGCCAGCGGAAGGGCCTCGGCGTCGGCCTCCCGCCAGGCGATCGCCAACCCCGCCGCGGTCGTGGCCTCCAAGCCAAGCTCGACCATGCGCGGCGAGACGTCACAGGCGGTGACCTTCGCCCCCCGCCCGGCGACCAGCAACGCCGCGGTGCCGGTGCCCGCGGGCAAGTCCAGCACCCGGCTGCCGGCCGCGGGCGCTGTGGCGCCGACCAACGCGACCGCGGCCGGCGCCAGACGCTCGGCGAGAGCGCCGTAGTCGGCCAGACCCCACAACTCCCGCATCCCAGCGACGTACCGGGCCATCGCGTCGTCGTCGCCGGACATTACGCGCCTCTCGCCCGGGACAAACCCCGCAACATCCTCTCAGCTAGCAAGAACGATTGTCATCACGAGTTGATCAGCCAGCCCTACCAGACTGCTCAGTTGTGCATTGCGGCGCGGATTGTCCGGTGCAGCGCGACCAGGCGCGGGGGGAGCAGCGCCGGGTCGAACCGTGCGCTGCGTATCCACTCCTGCACCACGGCGATGTCGTCGTCGCTGCGAAGTGGGCCGACGCAAACCACCGGGCCGGTTGGTCGCCGGTGGACGTCGCAGGGCTTCATCAGCACCAGCGGCCCGGCGGGACGTAGCCGGCAGCTGACTGCACCGAGGCAGCAGCCGGACACGACCAGCACGCCATGCCGGCTGGACCGCACGCAGGCCCGCAACGCCGCGGAGATCCCGTTCGGCTGCTCCGTGCTGCACGCCGGCGCCGCGCACATCGCGAGGGTGTACCCCTCGGCCATGGCGGCGTTCACCAATTACCCTTGCTGCACTTTGCCATCAGATCCGCTCCCCGCGGAGTCGCAGCCGGGTCCAGGAGGACGCCACGATCGGGGTGTTCTTCGCGTTTGCGTTTGCGCTGGGCATCGTGGTGGTCAGCACGCACCCCACGGGGTTACACCGGTGATCTCGCCTCGTTTCTGTTCGGTCAGATCCTCGGCATCAGCGACGGCGACGTGGCGCTGGTCTGCGGGGTCGGCGCGGTGCTTGTTGGTGTGACGCTGGCCGCGCAGCGCCGGCTCGTCACCGTGACGCTGGACCGGGAAACTGCGGCCGCTCTCGGGCTGCGGGTCGCGACCTGGGACCTGCTTGTCTACCTGCTGGTCACCGTCGCGATCGTCATCTCGCTGCAGGCCGTCGGCAACATCCTGGTCCTCGCTTTGCTGGTGACCCCGACCGCAGCGGCTCGGATGGTGACCGACCGTCTCGGCACGCCTCGGCATCGCGGGCCAGCTTCAAGTTCAACACCAACACAGCCACCGGCTGCCAGCTCACAACTGGCCGGGTGCGGGATCAGCAGGGACACCCATGGCACGGGTTCTGGGGGCGTGGACCCCTCCCGGGCCGGGTGGCGCGAGCAGCCGGAACCCCACGACGTAGCGGCACGAGCCAATCCTGCTATCGCCCCGGGTCGAGCGCATCCATCGCGGCCAGCAGCGCGGCTGGGCCTTGTGGGCGGGGCGAGCGGATCACCCTCTGGTAGTCCGGCTCGTGCTCGTCGACGGCGGCGAGGGTCTGGTCGGTGAGGGCCGGACGGATGCCCCGCTCGTGATGGCTGAAGCGGATGAACGACCGCAACAGGTCGGGGGCCTTGGCCAGGCGCGCAGCCGGGGCGACGATCTTGCGGGGGATCCAGTCGGCCAGCAGGATCTCCACCGCCGTTGGGCTCCACCGCAGCGGGTCGCCGGGGCCATAGTCGGTGCCGAACCAGAGTAGCGAGCCGAGCAGGGCGCGGTGGTCGTCATCGTCGAAGCCGGCGCCGAACGGGGAGGCAAGGAACTGCTCCGCGAGGTCGTCGCGGGCAGCGTCGTCCCATTCCGGACGCTGGTAGCCGATGCCAGCATCGGGCAGCATGCCGATGATCCACTCGACGAGCGGGCGGCAGGCCGGCCAGGTGTCGGTCTCGCACGGCGGGAAGGTGATCGCGCCGCGCTCAATGGCCTCGGTGATCCGGACCCGGGCGTCGGCCGGGCCGAGGTCGCGGGCAACGATATCCGGATTCGCATCGACGCTCATCATCTGTTCGATGAGCGCGGGCAACGGCTCGCCGACGACGAACGCGTCCTTCACGAGCGTGCCCATGTTGTGGTCGATGTAGACCACGGCGGTGAGCTCGTGCCCGCCGGGCAGCCGCGCTCCCACGATGAGGTTGTCGCCGTCGCCGAGCACGTGCACCACCTCGACCGCCCGGTCGACCGGCCGCGCCTGGTGCAGCTCGGCGAGCCAGGCCGGCAGAGCGTGCCCACGAGCGGTGATCTCGCGCTGGACCCGCCGTCGGAGCATCTCGTCGCCGGACAGCCCGGCGATCACCGCGAGCAGCGCCGAGGTCTCCTCCAGCTTGACGTCCAGGAAGGTGTCGATCAGCTTCTCCCGGGACGGGAACTCAGGATCCGGTGCCCGCTCGAAGGGGCTGCGGCGACGCGGGTCGAGGGCGGCCAGCAGCGAGCTCACCAGGCCCAGCAGGGCGAGGGGCGCGCCGTCGTCGAGGGCGGCGGCGACCTCGACGACCAGGTCGGGCTCGTCGCGCCGGCGCGAACGCTGGGGCGCGGTGCGTTGGAGTTGGCGACTATCCCTGCGCCGGGTCTTGGGGCGGCGGTTGCGCTTGGGCACCTGGACAGGCTAGTGCTTGCTGCGCCCTCGGCCCGCCGCACGCGCCCGACGTGACTACCGGTGCCCACGCCGCCGTCAGGAACCATCGACGTCGACGAGCTGTAACCCCTCGATCTGGTCGAAGTGCTGGCGGTTGCGCGTCGCAAGCGGCAGTCCGTGCCGCAGGCAGACCCCCCGCCTGCAGGCAGTCGGCGAGCCCGATGGCCGAGCCGGCCTTCTGCAGGCTGGCGGCGATCTCTCCGGCTCGCAGAGCCGATGCGAGATCCAGCGCCAGCGTCCGGGACCGGAACAGCCGCAGGATCTGGTCTCGCCGGGCCAGGAAGTCCGCGTCCACACGCAACTCGAAACCGGTGACCGAGGTCAGCCGCAGGCATCGCTCGACAAGGAGCTGACGGGTCAGCCGCGCCCCCGGTCCCCGACCACGGAGAAAGTCGATCACGACATCTGTGTCGGCGACTATGAGACCCGCCATATCGCCCTCGCTGCCTCGATCCGTGCCCTCAACTCCGCTTCGTCGCGCTCACCGAGCGTGCCCTCGAGCTCCAGGAGCGCGGCGACCTCGTCCTCGCCGAGGTCCCGAAGGTAGGAGCCGAGGGCTCCCTGCACGAGCTGGGAGAAACCGCGCAAGCCTCGACGCTGAGCAAGAGTGCTCAGCGCGCGATGCTGCTCATCACTAATCTCCACGGTCGTCAGCATGCATGCACGCTGGCACGTGTCCTACGGACCAAGGATCACGGGACAGGCCCAACGATTGCCGTTCGGCGTAGTCGACGGTCACGCCCACGACCGCTCCTCCCGTACCACAATACAACGAAGCAAACAGCGGGTGAATACACGCTCAGTCGTTTGCCTGGCCCCTCATGATGCGAGACACGATCACCCACGTGCCCGATCACCCAGTGCCCGAAACACCAGTGGACACCCGATTCGCGTTTCAGCCGCTGATCAATCTGTACACGGGCGGTGTAGTGGCGATGGAGATGGACCGCGAGGTCATCGCCGGGCTGCCGCGGAAGAGCAGCTGTGTGGCCGTGCTGGAGGCGCTCCAGCACCTGGCTCCCCGGATCGGGGCGCAGCTGGTCGCCGAAGGGGTGGAACGTCCGGAGCAGGTGGCCACCCTGCGGCAGTACGGGGTGGGCATCGTGCAGGGCAACCTTTTCGCACTACCCAACCGCCGTCCCCGGATCTACCTGCCGATCTCGGGTATCAGGGAGTTTCGAGCGCCGATTTCCCCGGCCCCGACCCGGGGTGTGCCCGGATCGCAGATCACGGACTTCATGCATCCCGCCGTCACTTTGCCGATCTCGGCCACCGGAGAGGAGGTCCGCTCGGTGTTCAGGGATCGGCCAGCCATCAGCGGGCTGGTGCTGCTGGATGACGACGGCAGACCACGCTACACGCTGGACCGCAACCGGTTCCTGCTCGAAACCAGCGGGGCCTTCGGACATGCCCTGTTCGCCAGGCGCAAGGCCGCCCAACTTGGCGACGAGCCCCGAGTACTCCAATCCAGCTCCCACGCGCTGGCCGCATTGGAGCTTGTGCGCAACAGCGTGGCGCACGCAGGTACGACGCAAGCTGCGGCTCTGCACCCGCTCACCAGGCTGCCCGGCAGCGATATGGTCGCCGAACTGGTGGACCGCAAGGTGGCCGACGGGGAGACCTTCGCGGTGAGCTGGCTGGACGTCGACGACTTCGAAGCGGTGAACGACCGGGGTAGCTTCACGGTGGGCGAGGACCTGATCCGGGAGCTGGGCCGCGCATTGATCGATGCGGCCGAAGCGATCCCCTCCGCGGCTGTCGCCCACACCGGCGGGGACGACTTCGTCGTGATCTGCGATCCCGACGACGTAGTGCCGTTCGGCTCCGCAGTGCTCGATGAGCCGTGGGAGGTCGACGGTCGCGAGGTGACGCTGTCGCTGGCATCCCTGATGTGCCTACCGGGAACGGTCGCGGGGCACCGAGACGTATCCCGGATGCTGACCCGACTGCATCGCCACGCGAAGTCGATGCCCACCATCAGCTGGGTATCCGGGCGTCCAGGTTCAGACCACGTGGATGTGTTACGGGGGAATCAATTACTTCCCGAACGGCGCACCGGGTAAGGGACACGATCAGCGCGCTGCGGACTCGGGCGCCGCATCTTCTCCTTCGGACGATCACTGTTGCGAGCGCGCAACAGGGCCCGGACCGGCAGATGAGTGAGGCCGGCGCCCAACAGATCGTCAGCCGGGTCCGGTGGCTGGCCGAGCAGGGGATCCGCCTGATCACCGGCACCGACGCTGGCATGGGGACCCTTCGACAACTTCCCCGCCGCGCTGCAGGGCTTCGCGCATTCCCCGCCGCGCTGCAGGGCTTCGCGCAGTGGAGCTGGTAGTCGCGGCCGGACGGCTTCATCGCCCAGCACCAGCGCTGCCTGACCTGTGACATGCGCAATGTCCTGGATGAGGGCTGGAGTCAACAGCGCTGCCACGGCTCGCTCTGTGGATGACCGCGGATAACACCACCCCGGCGTTCAGCACGATCGAATGGGCGGCATGGTTCAGCACCCCGGGTCAAGCTTCACCGCGGGCGAGGGGTCTCAGACGGTGAAACCTAGCGCCCGCAGTTGCTCCCGGCCGTCCTCAGTAATCTTGTCTGGGCCCCACGGCGGCATCCATACCCAATTGATCCGCACGTCGTCGACCAGTCCCCCGCCGGGGCCACCGGTGAGCGCAGCACGGGTCTGGTCAAGTATGACGTCGGTCAACGGGCACGCCGCAGAGGTTAGCGTCATGTCCAGGGTGGCAACGTTGCCCTCATCGACCCGGATGTCGTAGACCAGACCCAGGTCGACCACGTTGATGCCCAGCTCTGGGTCGACCACATCGCGCATGGCTTCCTCGACGTCGTCGACGGTGGCCAGTTCGCCGTCGGAACCCACCCCGAGAGGTTCGGGCATCCCGGCCGCCCCACGCACTACCTCAGTTTCCTCGTTCGAGCTCATCGTGCCTCCGCTCGCTTGACACCGTTGTCGGAGCCGTCGGCGCCCACCCGGCCGACGGCATCCTTGAACGCCATCCAGCCCAGCAAGGCGCACTTCACCCGGGCCGGGTAACGGGACACACCAGCGAACGCGACCGCGTCCTCGAGAACGTCCTCGTCGGGCTCCACCTGGCCTCGGCCTTGCACCATCGCCACGAAGGCGCCGAACGTGGACGTCGACTCCGCGACGGTCCGGCCGACCACCAGATCGGTGAGTACCGATGTGGAGGCCTGGCTAATCGAGCAGCCCATCGCCTCATACGACACGTCGGCCACCCGGTCACCGTCCAGCGCGACCCGCAGCGTCACCTCGTCCCCGCAAGTGGGATTGATCTGGTAGGACTCGGCGTCGAAGGGCTCTCGAAGACCGCTGCGGTGCGGGTGGCGATAGTGGTCCAGGATGATCTCTTGGTACATCTGCTCCAGTTTCATGCCGGCACCCGGAAAAATCGGCGCACCTCGCGCACACCGGCCAGCAGCGCCTCGACCTCGGCGGGTGTGTTGTACAGCGCGAAGCTGGCCCGCACCGTCGCGGCGATACCGAAACGGCGGTGCAGCGGCCAGGCGCAGTGGTGCCCGACCCGTACCGCGATCCCCAAGTCGTCGAGTACCTGCCCGACGTCGTGCGCGTGCACGTCGTCGAGGATGAAAGAGACCGCACCACCGCGGTGCTCAGTGTCTGTGGGACCGATGATCCGCAGGCCACCGAACTCCGACAGGCCGGTCAGCGCCTGCTCGGTCAGGACACGCTCATGCTCGGCGATCCGGTCCATGCCCACCGTCGACAGGTAATCCACAGCCGCGCCCAGGCCGACTGCTTGAGAGGTCATGGGAACACCGGCCTCGAAGCGCTGCGGCGGCGGGGCGTAGGTCGAGCCCTCCATCTTCACCAGCTCGATCATCGACCCACCGGTGAGGAACGGCGGCAGTGCTTCGAGCAGTTCACGGCGCCCGTAGAGCACGCCGACCCCGGACGGTCCGAGCATCTTGTGCCCGGAGAACACCGCGAAGTCGACGTCCAGCGCGGCGAAGTCAATCGGGCTGTGCGGCACTGACTGGCAGGCGTCCAGCACTGTCAGTGCACCGACCTCGTGAGCCCGGCGGACCAGCTCGGCAACCGGTGGGACGGTGCCCATCACATTGGACTGGTGGGTGAAGGCGACCACTCTGGTGCGTTCGGACAGTTCCAGCGAGTCGAGGTCCAGCCGGCCGGCGTCGGTCACCTGGTACCAGCGCAACGTGGCGCCGGTACGCCGGCACAGCTCCTGCCACGGCACCAGATTGGCGTGGTGCTCCATCTCGGTGATCACGATCTCGTCGCCCGGCGCCAGGGCGAAACGCTGCGCTCCGGCGACCGCCGAGTTGCTCAGCGCATAGGCGACCAGGTTGATCCCCTCGGTGGCGTTCTTGGTGAACACCAACTCCCCGGGCTGGACGCCGACGAATGCCGCGATCCGGGCCCGCGCCGACTCGTAGGCGTCGGTGGCCTCCTCGGCGAGCTGGTGCGCCCCACGGTGCACCGCCGCGTTGTGCTGCTCGAGGAAGGCCCGCTCTGCGTCGAGCACCTGCCGGGGCCGCTGAGAGGTGGCCCCGGAATCCAAGTACACCAGCGGTCGGCCCTCCCGCACCGTGCGGGACAGGATCGGGAAGTCCGCACGGATCTTCTCCTGCTCGCTGGCAGTCAGCGGCTCAGCCATGATGGTCACCTCCTGTCATGTCCTTACGGTGAAGCGCTCATAGCCGCCAGTCTCCAGTTCCTCGGCGAGCTCCGGCCCCCCGGACTCCACGATCCGCCCGCCCGCGAACACGTGCACATGGTCGGGCGTGATATGCCGCAGGATCCGGGTGTAGTGGGTGATCAGCAGCACGCCGACGTCCCCGCTGGCCCGGTACCGGTTTACCCCTTCCGATACCACCCGCAGCGCATCCACGTCCAGGCCCGAGTCGGTCTCGTCCAGTACCGCGATCTTGGGCTTGAGCAGGGACAGCTGCAGGATCTCGAAACGCTTCTTCTCGCCGCCGGAGAAACCCTCATTCACGTTGCGCTCGGCGAAGGACGGCTCGATGTCCAGATTCGACATCGCTGCCTTGACCTCCTTGACCCAGGTGCGCAGCTTGGGCGCCTCACCACGAATCGCGGTGGCGGCGGTGCGCAGGAAGTTCGTCATCGACACGCCGGGCACCTCGACCGGGTACTGCATGGCGAGGAACAGGCCCGCGCGGGCGCGTTCGTCGACCGCCATCGTGAGTACATCGACGCCGTCGAGCAGTATCTGTCCGGAGGTGACCTGGTATTTCGGGTGCCCGGCGATCGAGTAGGCCAGGGTGGACTTGCCCGACCCGTTCGGGCCCATCATCGCGTGGGTCTCCCCCGCCCGGACCGTCAGGTCGACGCCGCGCAGGATCTCTTTGTCGGGGGTCTGCTCGTCGTCGGTACGGACCGCGACGTGCAGGTCCTTGATCTCCAGAGTGGCCATCGGTGTGTTCTCAGCTCCTGCTAGCGGTTTGGTCCCAATGGACTGTTGGTCACAGTGGACGGATTGACATAGACGTCGTCACCGTCGATCGTCACGGCGTAGGTGTCCACCGGTTCGGAGGCCGGTGGTGATGACGGCTCCCCGGTACGCAGGTCGAAGCACGAGCCGTGCAGCCAGCACTCCAGGCCCTTACGGGTCACCTCGCCCTCGGACAGCGCGATCTCGGCGTGCGAGCAGATATCGGCCAGCGCGTACACCTGCTCGCCCTGGCGGACCAGTACCACCGGGACGCCGTCGACATCGAATCCGGCGGGCACGTCGTCCTTGAGGTCACTCAAACTGCAGACGCGGATGGGATCGGGACTCATACCCCCACTGCCTCCAGCTCAGCCTCGATCGCCGCCTCGAGCCGCTCGCGTACCTGCGGGACGGTGATCTTCTGCAGGATCTCGCCGAAGAAGCCCCGCACGACCAGCCGGCGGGCCAGCTCGGCCGGGATGCCCCGGGAGGTCAGGTAGAAAAGCTGCTCGTCATCGAAGCGTCCGGTGGTGCTGGCGTGCCCGGCGCCGACGATCTCTCCGGTCTCGATCTCCAGGTTGGGCACCGAGTCGGCCCGCGCGCCGTCGTTGAGAACCAGGTTGCGGTTGACCTCGAAGGTCTCGGTGCCCTCGGCGGCGGCCTGGATGAGCACGTCCCCGATCCACACGGTGTGCGCGTCGGGTTTGCCAGGACTGCCTTGCAGCGCGCCCTTGTAGGCGACGTTGGACCGGCAGTGTGGAACAGCGTGGTCGACCAGCAACCGGTGTTCCAGGTGCTGCCCGGCGTCGGCGAAGTACATCCCGAGCAGCTCGGCGTCGCCGCCCGGCTGGGTGAACGTCACCGTCGGGGATTGCCGGACCAGATCGCCACCCAGGCTTACGGTGATGGCGCGCAGCACCGCGTCGCGGCCCAGCCGGGCATGCTGCGCGGCGACGTGCACGGCGTCGTCGGCCCAGTCCTGCACGCTGACCAGGGTCAGCCGGGCACCATCGTCGAGGACCACCTCGACGTTCTCCGCGTAGGTGCCGCTACCGCGGTAGTCCAGCACCACCACGACCTCGGCAAACGTCTCAAGACGCACCTGCAGGTGCCCGTAGGCGATCTCATCTGCACCCGGCCCGGTAACGGTGATCATCACCGGGTCCTCGACTCGGATGTCGCCGGGCACAGTCACGATGGTGGCCTGCTCGACGGCGCTCCAGGCCTGCGCAGCAACCCGGTCGGCGGGGACACCACCGTCGCCGCGGCGCGGGTCGACCCTGCCCACCTCCTCGACGGTGACGCCGCCGCCTGCCTGCACGGTGACCTGCGCGGTGCCGGTGGCCGGAACACCCTGGTGCAGGCCGCGCAGCCGCCGCAACGGGGTGAACCGCCACACCTCCTCACGACCGTTGGGCACCTCGAAGGCATCCACGTCGTAGGAGGTGAACCGCTGCCCCCGGGAGACCATCGGCACGTCGGCGCCGTGGGAATGCGCGACCAGACCGTGCCCGGCCAGTCTGTCAGTAGTAGCCGTCATCTCAGCCGACGGCCCCTTCCATCTGCAGCTCGATCAGGCGATTGAGCTCCAGGGCGTACTCCATGGGCAGTTCGCGGGCGATCGGCTCGATGAATCCGCGCACGATCATGGCCATCGCCGCGTCCTCGGTCAGCCCTCGGCTCATCAGGTAGAAGAGCTGATCGTCGCTGATCTTGGAGACGGTCGCCTCGTGCCCCATCGACACGTCATCCTCGCGGATGTCGACGTAGGGGTAGGTGTCCGACCGGCTGATCTGGTCAACCAGCAGTGCGTCGCACTTCACCGTGGAGCGGGAGTGGTGGCTGCCCTCGTTGACCTGCACCAGTCCGCGGTAGGAGGTGCGGCCGCCACCGCGGGCGACCGACTTGGACACGATCGTGCTCGACGTGTGCGGGGCGGCGTGCACCATCTTCGCACCGGCGTCCTGATGCTGGCCCTCCCCGGCACAGGCCACCGAGAGCACCTCACCCTTGGCGTGTTCGCCGATCAACCACACCGACGGGTACTTCATGGTGACCTTGGACCCGAGGTTGCCGTCGATCCACTCCATGGTCGCGCCCTCGGCGGCGGTGGCCCGCTTGGTGACCAGGTTGTAGACGTTGTTCGACCAGTTCTGGATCGTGGTGTAGCGGCATCGCCCGCCCCTGCGCACGATGATCTCCACCACTGCTGAGTGCAGCGAGTCGGACTTGTAGATCGGCGCCGTGCAGCCCTCGACGTAATGCACGTACGCGCCCTCGTCGACGATGATCAGCGTCCGCTCGAACTGGCCCATGTTCTCGGTGTTGATCCGGAAGTAGGCCTGCAGCGGGATGTCGACTTGCACGCCCGGCGGCACGTAGATGAACGACCCACCGGACCACACCGCGGTGTTCAACGCAGCGAACTTGTTATCCCCAGCGGGGATCACACTGCCGAAGTACTCCTGGAAGATCTCCGGGTGCTCGCGCAATGCGGTGTCGGTGTCCAGGAACTGGACACCCAGCTCCTCCAGATCCTCGCGGATCTTGTGATAGACGACCTCGGACTCGTACTGCGCGGCCACGCCAGCCACCAACCGGGCCTTTTCCGCTTCGGGGATGCCCAGCCGGTCGTAGGTGGCCCTGATGTCCTCGGGCAGTTCCTCCCAGGACGTAGCCTGCTTCTCAGTCGACCGGACGAAGTACTTGATGTTGTCGAAGTCGATTCCGGACAGGTCGGCACCCCAGTGTGGCATCGGCTTGCGCCGGAACAGCCGCAATGCCTTGAGCCGGGTCTCCAGCATCCACTCCGGCTCGTTCTTCTTGGCTGAAATGTCGCGCACCACAGCCTCCGACAGGCCTCGCTGGGCGCTCGCGCCGGCGGCATCAGAGTCGGACCAGCCGTATTCGTAGTTGCCTAGCCTGGAGAGCGTTTCTTCCTGGGTGAGGGGTATCGTCAGGGCGTTCTGCGCTCGCACATCCTGCTCAGGAGCAGTCGTCATGCCGAGACGCCTCCATCCGGTATTGTGGTGGGATTGGTGGCCATAGCACCATGCGGCACACGGGCCTCGGGAACGTAGGTCGTGCATACCGCGTCGCCGCGGGCGATAGTGGCCAGCCGCTGCACGTGAGTGCCGAGCAGGTCAGCGAAAGCCGCGGTCTCGGCCTCGCACAGTTGTGGGAACTCCGCGGCGACGTGCGAGACCGGGCAATGGTGCTGGCACAGCTGCGCACCGGCACCGACGTGCTCAGTGGACGCGGCGTAGCCCTCGACGCTCAGGGCAACCGCCAACGCTTCGGCACGGGCGACCGGATCAGGCGCAGCGGCCACTGCGGCACGATGCCGACCGACCAGTTCGGTGACTCGCCGCTCGGCGAACGAGCGAACCGCCTGCTCGCCGTCGCGCTCGGACAGGAAGTGCAGTGCGGCCACCGCCAGATCGTCGTAGGTGTGCCCGAACCGGGCCCGGCCCGCGGCGGTGAGCAGGAACAACTTGGCCGGACGGCCCCGGCCGCGCGAACCTCGGCGTGGTGCCGAACGGTAGCTGGCCTGCCCGTCGGCGAGCAGGGCTTCCAAGTGGCGACGCACCGCGGCCGGGCTCAGGCCCAGCGAGTCCGCAACCTGCGCGGCCGCCACCGGCCCGTGCTCCAACAACAGCCGCGCCACCGACTCGCGGGTGCGGCCGTCACCGCCAGCGGACGCATGCGCCACCGGGATTCGATCCGTCCCAACGTTTTTCACAACACCAGTGTGACGTATATCAGCGCCAAGCGCAAAGTCCGGTGTGCTCCCTCCGGGGTGTCGGCGGCGCCAGCGCTACCCTTCGCGGCGTGGTGGCCGGGAAGGTGCGTGGTGTGGGGGCGCCTCAACCCGCGCCGAAAGCGCCGGTCGGCACCCCATCCGCGGGCACCGGCCTGGACCCGTCCGAGGTCGGCCAGCTCGACACGGTGCGCCGGTTCGGCACCGTCGGCGCACTGCTCATGGGCCTGGGTTCGCTCGGTGCAGCCACGGCTCCGGTGCTGGGCAATCCGGTGGTCGGCCGCCCCGTGCTGGGCCTGTTCAACCGGATGCCCACCGCATCCCTGGCGGTCGCCTACACCGGCATTGCCATGGTGGTGCTGGCCTGGTTGTGGCTCGGCGCATTATCCGCTCCTGGACGGGCCCGGCTGATCTCCCGGGCCCAGTTGGACCGCACGATGTTGATGTGGGCGGTGCCGCTGCTGGTCGCCCCACCGATGTTCAGCCGGGATGTCTACAGCTACCTGGCGCAGAGCGCGATGGCCAACCGCGGCCTGGACCCTTATGTGCTCGGTCCGGCCGATGCGTTGGGCGTGGACCACCCGCTGGTCCGGGGAATCCCGACGATCTGGCGTAACACACCGGCCCCCTATGGCCCGTTGTTTCTCACCCTGGGCCGGCCGATCGACTGGATCGCCGGCGACGATGTCGTGCTCGGGGTGCTGCTGCACCGCATCCTCGTCGTGGCCGGCCTGGTGATGATCGTCTGGTCGCTGCCGCGGCTGGCCCGCCGGGTAGGCGTCTCACCGGTGTTCGCGCTGTGGCTCGGCGCCGCCAACCCGTTGGTGTTGTTCCATCTGGTCAGCGGGGTGCACAATGAGGCACTGATGATCGGCCTGATGCTGGTCGGGCTGGAGCTGGCGCTGCGCAGCTCCGCGATCGGCCCGGCCCTGCTCGGCGGCACGGCGGTGATCGCGGCCGCGGCACAGGTGAAGGTTCCCGCGGCGCTGGCTCTCGGGTTCGTGACCGTCTGGCTCGCCCGGCACCGGGGTGGCCGGCCGCGTGACCTGGTGGCGGCAGTGGCGCTGGTCGGCGGGGTCACCGCGGCTACCACCGTGGCGATCGGTCTGGGCAGCGGTCTGGGCTTCGGCTGGACTGGTGCGCTGGGTACGCCTAACGCGGTGCGCAGCTGGATGTCGGCAGCGACCGACCTCGGCCGGCTGGCCGGCTGGATCGGCAGCCGACTCGGATTGGGCGACCACACCAGCTCGGTGCTCGTCCTAGCCCGCGCCGCCGGTCTGGTCGCCGCCGTGGTGGTCTACTTGCTGCTGCTGTGGCGCTGCTGGCGGGGGCGGGTGGAGCCGTTGGCTGGGCTCGGGGTCGGGCTGGGTGCCGTGGTGCTGCTGGGGCCCGTGGTGCATCCGTGGTATCTACTGTGGGCCGCAATCCCGCTGGCGGCCTCGGCGACCCAACCGGCGTTTCGCACCATCGCCACGGTGGCCTCGGCGATACTCGCGGTGCTGGTTGCTCCCACCGGGTCGGACTTTCTGTTCCGGACCTGGGTGCTGCCCGCCGCGATCGCGGCCGCGGCAGTCACCGTGGTGGTACCGCTGCTGCTGGTTCGCGGGCGCACCCCGCCACTGTCCGGGGCATTGCGGTCCAGCCCGGAGCGATCGCCCGCGCCGCGAGTCACGGCTGAGGCCGGTACACTCGGATCCGAGGTCGCGACCTAGGCTCTGTGAGCGTGAGCCCGTCCGCGCTACCGGCTGCCGTCGAGGTCCGCGGCCTGGTCCGGACCTTCGGCGCCATCCAGGCCGTCAACGGGCTCGACCTGCAGATGCCGCCCGCCACGGTACTGGCTCTGCTCGGGCCCAACGGCGCCGGCAAGACCACCACGGTCGAGGTATGCGAGGGATTCTTACGCCCGGACGCCGGCGTGGTCCGCGTGTTGGGACTGGACCCGATCACCGACGGTCCCGCGCTGCGCCCCCGGATCGGGGTGATGCCACAGGGCGGCGGGGCCTACCCAGGCGTGCGGGCCGGCGAGATGCTCGGCCTGGTCGCGGTATGCGCTGCCCGGCCACTGGACGTTGAATGGCTGCTCGACGTGCTCGGCCTCGCACCCGTTGCTCGGGTGCCCTACAAACGGCTGTCCGGCGGCCAGCAGCAGCGCCTCGCCCTGGCCTGCGCCCTGGTCGGGCGGCCGGAGGTGGTGTTCCTCGACGAGCCCACCGCCGGCATGGACCCGCAGGCCCGCCGGCTGGTCTGGGACATCGTCGGCAGGCTGCGCACGGACGGCGTCAGCGTGCTGTTCACCACGCACCTGATGGAGGAGGCCGAGGCGCTCGCCGACCAGGTGGTGATCATCGACCACGGCCGGGTGGTGGCCCAGGGCAGCCCCGCCGAGCTGACCACTGCGGGTGCGCAACGGCAACTGCGGTTCGCGGCCCGGCCTGGTATGGACCTTGGTCAGCTGTCCAGCGCACTACCCGAGGGGTGCCAGGCCAGTGAACCCCGTCCCGGCGGGTACCTCGTCGAGGGCGGGATCGACCCGCAGGTGATGGCCACCGTGACGGCGTGGTGTGCTCAGCAGGGCGTGTTTGCTGAGGACCTGCGGGTAGCCAGGCGCAGCCTGGAAGACGTGTTCCTCGAGCTCACCGGGCGGGAGTTACGGTCGTGACCCAATTTCCTCCCGGCACGTTCACGCCAGCACCGGGCCGGGGCCGGCTGCCGCGGATGCTGCTCACCCAGGCCCGCACCGAATTCGTCCTCACCCTGCGCAACGCCGAGCAGGTGCTGCTCACCCTGCTCATTCCGCTGGGACTGCTGCTCGGTCTCACCGCGCTGACGGTGCTGCCGGTGCCCAGCCCGCGGGTGGACAACGTCACTCCGCGCATCCTGGCGCTGGCGGTGATGTCCACCGCGTTCAC
>DASYIL010000211.1:0-1850 GCA_035997545.1 Pseudonocardiaceae bacterium | reverse complement strand
CCATTCGGTGTCACCTCGGGCGTTCTTGCGGGTGGTCCAGCCTTTTTCGGCGAGGCGGTTATCCGGTCCGCAGGCCAGCGTGAGGTCGTTGATGTCAGTGCGGTGGGTCCTCGTCCAGCCGCTCACATGGTGGACCTCACTGTGGTAGGCGGGGGCGTGGCAGCCCGGCTTGGTGCAGCCGCGGTCCTTGGCGTACAACATGATCCGCTGCGCGGGGGAGGCCAACCGCTTGGTGTGATGTAACGCGAGCGCTTTACCATTGTCGAAGATCGCCAGGTAGTGATTAGCGTGGCTGGCCATGCGGATCACATCCGACATGGGCACCCAGGTGCCGCCGCCCGTCACGGCGCGACCGGCCGCGGCTTGCAGGTCCTTGAGCGTGGTGGTGACCACGATGCTGACCGGCAGCCCCTGGTGCTGGCCCAAGTCTGCGGAGGCGAACAGACCCCGCAGCCCGGCCAGGAAACCGTCGTGGTTGCGTTGAGCCTGACTGCGGGTGTCGCGGCGCACCGCGTGCTCATCGGGTGCCTCATCCACCACGGGGGTGTCGTCCTCGGGGTTGCACGCCCCGGGTGCGGCGAGCTTGGCCCACGCCGCCTCGATCGCGGCGCGCAACTCCGGAGACACCAACCCGCTGATGCGCGACATCCCGTCGAATCCCTGTTGACCGAGCACGATGCCGCGCTTGCGGGCGCGCTCCTGATCGCTGAGATCCCCGTCGGGGTGCAGCAAGCTCATGATTTGTTGGGCATACTTGGCCACCTCGTCGGGCCGATACTGCGTGGCCTTATCGGCCAGATCGGCTTCGGCGGCCTCGCGGGTGAACACATCCACCTCGGCGGGCAGGTGGGTGAAGAAGCTGCGGATGATCTTCACATGCCCATCACCGATAAGCCCTGCACACTGGGCGGCCGCGGTCGCGGTGAGCAACGCCGCCAACGGCGCCCCGGTCAACGACCGACGTGGCCCTAGGTCCTGGGCTTCGGCGATGCGCCGGCCGGCTTCGGCCTTCGTGATCCGCAACCGGTCAGCCAACGCCGACGGCAGCGTGGCACCGAGTTCTTCCCCGCTGGCCTGCGCCGCGAGTTGATTGATCAACGCGTGCTGCGGTGCCCGCAGCCGACGCGCCACCCGTTCCAAACGCTCCAGCGCCCGCAACCGCTCCGGGGTGGTGAACACCTCAAAGGACAACCCACACAGTCGACCCATGCCCGCATCGAGCGCGTCAAAGACCTCGACGATCTCCTCACGAGTGCTCGAAACCACACCCAAATTCTACAAAGGAGCACCGACAAGAATCCCCTCGTCGAACGTGGAACTCCATGCGGATCAAGCGATTAGCGCATTCCGACCGGCCGACCGCGGGAGGCGCTCTCATGGGCGAGCTGTACGCGCGAGCTATAGCCGAGTTTCGCGTACACGTGGGTGAGATGAGTCTGAACGGTCCGCCGTGAAATGAACAATTTCGCGGCAATCTCATTGTTGGCCAGACCATCACCGACCAACCGCACCACATCGCGTTCGGTGGGGGTCAGGGAGTCCCAACCGCTGGTCGGGCGCTTACGCTCACCACGACCCCGTCGCGCGTAGGCGATCGCCTCGGCGAGCGAAAGGCTCGCTCCCTCCGCCCACGCGGCATCAAAAGCCTGTTGACCCAGCAAGTCTCGAAGGGCGCCGACCGAATGTTCGTATTCTGCGTCGTAGATCTTGAAGCGGACGGCACTTAGTTGCCGTCGGATCTCGTTTGCCGCGCTGAAGAGTCGCACGGCGTCGGGGTGACTCCCAGCGGTAAAGGCCACATCTGCGAGGCATTCGAGAATGTCCGGGACGGCCAGATATGCCTGCACTTT
>DASYIL010000210.1:0-1613 GCA_035997545.1 Pseudonocardiaceae bacterium | reverse complement strand
GGGCCGGGTTGGGAGAAGTGGCGTTGGAAAGCGAAGGAGCCGATGGCCACCTATCTGGCGTTCGTCGCGATCGGGCAGTACGACATCGTCCGTCGGGACACCCCCTATGGTCCCTACCTGGCGGCCTACGCGCAGGGGCTGGCCCCGCAGGTCGCGGCCGACGCTCGGACCTCGCTGGAGCGCACACCCGAGGTCATTGAGTTCCTTTCCGGGATCTTTGGCCCCTACCCGTTCGACAACCTCGGCGGCGTGGTTTCCGACGCCCCCGCCATGAGCTTCGCGTTGGAGACCCAGACCCGCCCCGTCTACGGGTCCGTGTTCTTCGCCGGTAACGAGAACATCAAGGTGGTGGTGCACGAGCTGGCTCACCAGTGGTACGGGGACAGCGTCTCGGTGCGCTACTGGCGCGACATCTGGCTCAACGAGGGCTTCGCCACCTATGCCGAATGGCTGTACTCGGAACGTAACGGTGGGGCCAGCGCGCGGCAGGCCGCAGCACAGCGCTATGCGCGTCTTCCCGCCGACGCCGACTTCTGGCGGATCCCACCAGGCAATCCCGGCGCCGCCAAGGTGCTCGACGGACCGGTCTATTCGCGCGGCGCGATGGCGCTGCAGGCACTTCGGGGGAAAGTAGGGGACGCGGACTTCTTCACCGCGCTACGTACCTGGGCCACCGAGCGGCGCGGTGGCAACGGCACGGTGGAGGATTTTCTGGCTGTCCTCGCGCGGGTCTCCGGCAAAGACGTCGATGACGTCGCCCAGGCCTGGTTGTTCAGCCCGACCCGCCCGCCCGCGCCCCCCGGCTAAGCGCCGCGCCCGTGGCGGCAGCCGTCCATCGGCCAGCTGGAGGCAGGGCCTAGAGTCGGTTTGGTGACCGTGCGAAACCGGGCGCTGCTGATCGGGTCGGGCCTGGCACTGTTGCTGGTGTTGGTCACGGTCTTGGTTTTCTCACCACACAGTGTTCTCCCACGGCACGGTGTTTTCAGACAGCACGGTGTTTTCCCACAGCACGGTGTTTTCCCACAGCACAGAGCGGATTCCAGCGCCGCGCCGAGCGGGCCACCCCCGGCTGCAGGCATGGTTGCGTCGGGCTTCGGCGCTGCCGGCATCGGGGACCCCTACTTCCCGCGCGCAGGCAACGGCGGCTACGACGTCACCGGGTACGACATCCAGATTCGCTACGACCCTTCCACCGACCGGCTCGAGGGCCACACCACGATCACCGCCCAGGCGACCGAGAATCTCTCCCGGTTCAACCTCGACCTGAAGCTGCCAGCCACCGCCGTCACGGTGGACGACCAGCCGGCTTGGATCCGTCAGGAGGCTAGTGAGCTGCAGGTCACCCCGGCTGCGCCGGTGCTGGCCGGCCAGCCGATGACGGTGCGGGCGGACTACGCCGGGGTGCCTTCGAGTATCCCGGGCGGACCCCGTGACGAGCCGCCGTGGCGGCGCACCGCCGATGGCGCGGTCGGGGTGGGAGAGCCTGATAGTGCCGCCTGGTGGTTCCCGTCCAACGATCACCCGTCGGACAAGGCAACCGTCGCGGTCACTGCGACTGTGCCCGCTGGTGTGGAGGCGATCTCCAACGGGGCCCTGCTCGGTGGCCCGGAACC
>DASYIL010000209.1:0-1656 GCA_035997545.1 Pseudonocardiaceae bacterium | reverse complement strand
TGTTCGCGCAGGTAGGCATAGATGACGTCATGTAGGCCCACCTCGTCGTGGCGGTAGTCGCTGACGAGGCTCAGCTCGGCTAGGCGCTGGCAATAGCGATGGGTCTGAAACGTCGACCACCCCGCGGTGGCGTGGAGGTATCTGGCCAGCACCGGAATCGGGATCGCCACGTCCTGACCGAACACCGCCAACTCCCCGTAACGGGCCCGCTGCTGGACGGTCAAGCGGGACAGGCTGACCCCGATCGTCCGGGCTACCGCGGTGTGCCGCTCGGTAGCGTCGGTGACATCCAGCGCGGTTGGACCCGTTGTGTGGAGCTCATGCAGGATCTCGCGCATCGACTCCTCGGCGAGGCGGCCGCCGTCCAAATCGGCACGGACGGCAGCATTAACCAACCCGAGCAGCACCGGCCACCGCCCGGTGGCCGCCAATAATCCTTCCATCGCATCCTTAGCCGCTCCCGGTGTTCCGGCGGTGAGCAACTGCTGCGCCTCGCCGTGGTCCATCTCGTCGACCACCACCGGCGCCACCGAGCCCGGGAGGACGTCCCGGACGCGCGTGGTGAACAACCGCATTGCCTGCGGCCCGCCAATCATGAACGGCTCCACCTGAGCGCAGGCCCACACGTCATCGACGACCAGCAACACCCGCCGATCCCCCAGGGCATGCCCCAACTGCGCACCCGCTGCCACCGGATCGGTCAACCCCGGTCGGTCGCCGGTCAGCAAGCACACCGCGTTGGTGAGTTTGTCAGCCAGCTCCGGCCCGCTGATGTCTTCGCCGATGGTCACCCACACCACACCATCAAGAAATTGCTGCCTGACGTCATCGCGGTGCACCAACAGCCGAGCCATCGTCGTCTTACCGAATCCTCCAGCACCCCAGAGCCCGGTCACGGCAGTGCCCGGGCGAGTCACCGCTGACAGCAGCTTCGCCATCAGCTCCGGGCGCTCGATCTCATCACCCCGCAAGGGCGGCACCGCAATCACCGGTCTCCGCGATCCCGCTGCACGGTCGGCGCCGCCACGGTCGAGCATGATCAGTGCCTGATACAGCGCTTCGCTCAGCCCCTCGGGTGTGGTGACCGTCGCTGTGGTCAGTCCGCTGTCGGTCAGCCGCACCCGGAATGCCACCTGGCGTACACCGTGGTCGAGATCAACGAACAGATCCTTCGGGCCCTCCGTGTCCTCGCCGAGCAGAAACACCAGCCGCGGTAGACCAGCCTTGCTGGCCACCTTGAACTCCAACTCCACATACGACAGCTCCGGGCAATCCCGCACGGGCGAGCCGTACCGAAAGCCCACCACCGCGACATACACATCGGCAGCCAACACCGCGTCCCGGCACACCTGCGCCGACGGCGCATCCCTCGCGCTGAAATACGCCATGTCACAGGCCGCATCCCCGGCCCTGGCTATGGCCCGCTCCGCCACCGCCACGAACGATCCCCCGACCGGATACCGGCGCAACTCCGACGTATGACTCAGAAACACTCGTCGCGGCCCTGCCACGACACCCAGCATCTCACCGCCGTCGACCACGATCACTACAGAACTTTGATCAAGATCGCGTATGCGGACCCCCGCAGCGGACCCGGCGGGCGGGGCCATCCCTTCATGCCGATGAGCGTGAACTCGTCCGGGGAGTTCACGCCTG
>DASYIL010000208.1:0-8638 GCA_035997545.1 Pseudonocardiaceae bacterium | reverse complement strand
ATCGGGTCCTCGCCGCATCTCCCTAATCGCCGTGAACGGGCTGATCGGATACTGCAGCATCGCGGCGGCTCACCGGGCCCTCGCTGCCTGGATCCGGGTGCCGCGGCGGCGGCGCGATGACCGGGACGCACTCCGTTGCGGCGCTTGCTCAGCAACGTCGCCTGGTGACCGAGCTGCCCGGTCCCCGGTCTCGGGAACTGTCGGCTCGACGCGACGCGGCGGTCTCGGTCGGGGTGAGTGTCGCGATGCCAGTGTTCATCGCAGCGGCCGGTGGTGGGGTGCTCCTGGACGTCGATGGCAACTCGCTGATCGATTTGGGCTCCGGGATCGCGGTGACCAGTGCGGGCAACGCCGCACCCGCGGTGGTCGCAGCCGTGCAGGCGCAGGTCGAGCAGTTCACCCACACCTGCTTCATGGTCACCCCCTATGAGCCCTACCTCGCCGTCTGTGAGGAACTGGCCAGGGTCACCCCGGGCGAGCATGAGAAGCGCTCGGCGTTGTTCAACTCCGGCGCGGAGGCCGTCGAGAACGCCGTCAAAGTGGCCCGACACGCCACCGGCCGGGCGGCGGTGGTCGTCTTCGACCACGCCTACCACGGCCGGACGAACCTCACGATGGCGATGACGGCCAAAGCGATGCCCTATAAACACCGCTTCGGGCCATTCGCCCCTGAGATTTACCGCGTCCCCATCTCCTACCCGTACCGGGACCCGCCCGGCATGAGCGGAGAACAGGCAGCCACCCGTGCCCTGGCGGTCATCGACCAGCAGGTCGGTGCCGATGACCTCGCCTGCGTCGTGATCGAGCCGATCCAGGGCGAAGGTGGGTTTATCGTTCCCGCTCCCGGCTTCCTACCCGCAATAGCCCAGTGGTGCACCGACCGCGGCGCGCTCCTGATCGCCGACGAGATCCAAACCGGGTTTTGCCGCACCGGTGACTGGTTCGCCTGCGACCACGAGGGAGTCGTCCCAGACCTGATCACCACCGCGAAAGGTATCGCCGGTGGCCTCCCCCTGGCCGGGGTCACCGGCCGCGCACACCTGATGAACGCCATCCACGCCGGCGGGCTGGGCGGCACCTACGGCGGTAACCCAGTTTCCTGCGCCGCCGCACTGGCCACCATCGCCACGATGCGCGACCAAGACCTCACCAGTGCGGCACGCCGCATCGAAGCGATAGCCAAACCCACCCTCAACGCGCTCGCCGCCCAATGCCCGGCCGTGGGCCAGGTCAGAGGCCGCGGCGCCATGCTGGCCCTCGAACTCATCAACCCCACCACCGGAGCACCAGACCCGGCGCTCACCACCCAAGTCGCCCACGCCTGCCACAACGTCGGAGTCATCGTGCTGACCTGCGGCACCTACGCAAACGTCATCCGGCTGCTGCCACCCCTCGTCATCCCTCAGGACCTACTCACCGAAGGACTCGACATACTCACCCACGCCCTCCTCACCACAACCTGAACGATCAACCATGAAATACCCTGTGCCGTGCCAAAATTCGTCACAAGTGTGGTGACCTGCGGTTTCAATGACTTCACGTGATCATGGCGTGATCGCAGGCTGTGCTGTTCCGACTGCTGTATCTGATCACGATCAGGCTGTTCGGCTGGCTCCCGCTGCTCGCGAGCAGTACCGCAGCCAAGAACGTCGAGATCCTCATCCTGCGCCACGAGGTCGCGATACTACGCCGTCACGTGAAAAAACCCCGTCTGACCTGGCCGGACCGGGCGATCTTGTCCGTCCTGACCCGCCTGCTCCCCCGCCGGCTGCGAACCCATCGGATCGTCAGCCCCGCCACCCTGCTGGCCTGACACCGCCGCCTGGTCACCAAAAAATGGACTTATCCCAACCGATCAGGCCGCCCCCCAATCACGGGTGGGACCGGAATACGCCAGAAACCTGCCGTCGGCTGTGTATCCGCTGGCAGAGGGTGGTAGACGGACGACTGTCCACAGTGGCTAGGGTGCGGTCGTTCTGTTGATCGTGTTTCCTGACGTGGCTGGTGGCGTCGGTCGACCGCACCGCGGTTCAAGCGGGTGGTGTCGGCGCGGGAGCTGACTGAGGCGTTCACTCCGACGACGGATGAGATCGCGTGGGCGAAGGCGAAGACCACCAGTGAGCGGCGTCTGCTAGCGCTGTTGGTGTTGTTGAAGTGTTACCAGCGGCTGGGGTACTTCCCGAAGCTGGCCAAGGTGCCCGAGGTCGTGGTCGGCCATGTGCGCGGCAAGTTGGAGTTAGCGCAGGACGTTGCTACGGGGGGAACCTCATTGTCGGTGTAGGCGGGCCGTTGGCTGGTCTCGCCGCGTCGGTACCGTTCGGCCTGCCAGGCGTCCCACGCGCGCTCCAGTTGCAGCGTGGACGAGGCGGGTAGGCGCTCGTGAGCGCAGAAGTCTCGGAAGTCCAGGTCCGGCTCGGCCAGGCGACGGCGGTGCTCGGCGCGTCGGTCGGGCAGCACAGCCGCGGTGCCCAGGTCGGTCACCCGGCGGGCGCGGGCGAGTTCGTCCAGGTCGGCGGCGATGCGGTCGAGGACCGCCGCTACCCGTGCGAGGGTGACGGCGACGTGGGCGGTGTCCGGCCAGTCGGTCGCCGGGCGCAAGTTGACTGCTGGTGGGTAGCTGCTGGTGTCGAGTTGGGCCAGCCAGTCCGTGCGCCGCCGCAGCCACCCCACCTCGTCGCAGATCCGGTCGGCGATGGTGTCGCGGTCCTCCAGCTCGGCGTTCTCGCCTGCGTCGGGGTCTTCCGGGGCTGGCCAGCCCGCTGTCCGCAGCTCACCGAGCGCCGCGTCCAGCTCGTCGAGGTCGGCGGCGGCCACAATCTGATGCACTCGTGAGGGCGACAGCCCAGCCGCCTTGGCCAGGGTGCGGATCGAGATCTCCTCGGCGCGGGCCGAGGCCAGTGCCCACGCCCGTTCCCGCTCGGCCTGCTCCAGCCGCCACGCGGCTCGTGTCACCCGCGTCAGCACCCGCCGCTCTCGACGGCCTGCCTCGATCCGCTCGTTGATCGTCGTCACCCGCACAGCGTGCCAGCAGTGTTCAGGAAACTGGACGCCGTAGCGGTGTTCATGGGTCCGTTGTTACCGGCACCCCTTGACCCACTCGTTCCGGCCTGTGAGGCGGCTAGGACGACGAGGAAGGGGGCGAGCTGACCAGTACCTGATAGATCTCGCGGGCGAGGTAACGCTTGAGGCAGCGGATGATCTCAGGTTTGCTCAGTCCTTCTTTGGTTCGTCGTTCAATGTATCGGCGGGTGCGGGGATCGCAGCGCAGCCGGCTGAGCGCGACGGTGTACAGGGCAGTGTTGGCGGCTCGTGCGCCACCGCGGTTGAGTCGGTGACGGTGGGTTTTACCGCTGCTGGCCGGGATCGGTGCGACACCGCACAGGTGGGCGAAGGCGGCCTCAGAGCGCAGCCGCTCGGGGTTGTCCCCGGCGCTGGTCAGCAGCTGCCCGGCGACCTCGACGCCCAAGCTCCCAACCAAGCGCAGGTGCCTCCGGCGGCCTCTGCTCCGGGATGGTCTCATGGCTGGGCGCGACAGTGGTGTGTCACCAGGATGGCGCGCGTATTCGTCACGTCGGCGCCGGTGGGGTGGGCGGTGACGCCGAGGATGTGGACTTGGCGGGTGGCGTGTTCGACGACGAAGAACGTGTAGAGCCGGGTCCGTGTGACGGTGTCGAGGTGGAAACAGGTTGCAGGCCAGGATCGCGTGGGCCTGGGCCCGCAGGAACTGCGTCCAGGTCGGCCTGGACCGCCGTGGTGCGGGGTCGATCCTGGCGGTGTTGAGGATCTTCCACACGGTGGATGCGCTGATCTTGTAGCCGAGGCCGGCGAGCTCGCCGTACACGCGCCGGTATCCCCAAGTGGGGTTTTCGGTGGCCAGACGCACCGTCAGTGCCCGCAGTCCGGCCGGGATGGTGGTCCGGCGAGGCCGGCGGTGGCTGGTGGTCAAGCGGTGCCACGAGTCGGCGGTGCCAGCGCAGGATCGTTGCGGGCGTGACGAGAAAACCGATCCGGCGGTGGCGGGGGAGTCGGCGGACGAGCGCGGTGATCATTGCCCGGTCCGCCCAGGACATTTGAGGTGTCGGGGTCTGGCGGCGAGGCACTGCGAGCTGGTGGCGGAGAACGACAATCTCGACGTCCTTGTCCGCTGTTGACCGTGTGAGCAGAACCATCCAGCCCACGGGTCGGGTCACGATCACGTATATCAGCCGGAGTGCCATTAGTCGGACGGGCTGCGGTCCGCGGCGAACCTGTAGGTCACAGAGGTGGGTCGAGTTTCGGGCACCCACACGATGGGTGGCAAGGTCCTGGGGGCAACTTTGGCGGGGCCGGACGAATCGCCGCGTTCGACGACGCCACCGGTAAGTTCGTCGACTATCTGCGCGATGTGCAGGGAGCGCCGATCGGCATCGACGGCCTCTGGAACATCCTGTTCGGTAACGGGGAGAGCCTCGGCGACGCCGCCCCTCTACTTCACTGCTGGACCGGCTGACACAAGGCAAGCCCTGTTCAGTGCATTGCGGGTGGCCGCTGATCCAGGCTGAGGCGGCGACCAGCCACGATATCGTCAGCCCAGCGGGCCGGTCCTCATCGTTATCGCAGGCCACCAGTTCTAGGAGCTTGGCATTCTCGATCTCGACGTTACACCACTGCCTCCTCGGTCGAGGGGATCCGCGACCGTATCGCGACGTTCACAGCAGTCCCCGACCGCGCCCGGACCGCTTGACGGTTTGACGGCTTGACGGCTTGACGGCATACTGCGTATATGATGACCCAGACTGCCCACGGACCGATCACCAGCGCACCGCTGCGCGTCCGGCCGCCCTACGACCAGCGCGACATCGCTGGCGAACAGAGGCAGAACGAGACTGTCCACCAGTGGTGGGACCGTCGGCTCGTCGACGGAATGGATGCGCTGCTCACGCCACTCGCGGGCGTCGACCTCAGCGACTACGAACGGGACACCCTGCAATGGCTCACCGGCCGGGAGGACTCCACCATCGCCGTGGTCGCCGCCCTGCTGCACCGTGCCCGCGCCGCCCACCCGCTGCCCATCCAACCGCGATGAAGACCACCGTTGGCAACCCCAGAGGCGGTAACGCGACCATTCAACCAGTGTCTACTTCTAAGCTCGCCGATTCATAGAGCTGTGTCCTGACCCATGGCACCATCCTCGCCATCCGCCAGGACTACGACCAGATGCTTACCCAGCTGAGGAACGACAGCCCATGACCCGCCGAGCCGTAGACCTGCGCGACCATCTGGGGGGCGCCACCCCACCTAGTCCCGCCACGACAGCAGCCTCGAACGGCGCCTCGACGCCCGCGCCCGCTGAAGCGCCCCCACCCAGCAAGTTCACCGTCCTGCTCGAACACGACGCCGCCGCTGACTTCGACCAGCTCGCCCTCGACATCCGCCGGCTGCTCGGTCGCCGGGTCTCCAAGGGAGACCTGGTACGAGCCCTCATCGCCCTAGCCGGTGCCGACCTCACGCTCCGCAACCAGCTGATCGACGAGCTCCGCACCCGCCCCACAGCATGATCAACCGTCACACCGGCCACCCCGAAGGAATCCGATCGGTCACACCGGGAAGCCCGCGATCATGGCGCGACTCTTCGATCTTGGGCTCCGTGATGGGGATTGAGCCGGTCGCGCTGGAGTCAGGAGTCGGCCCTTGGGTGTCCTCCTGGGTTCGTGCCTCGGGGTCACGCAGTGTGGCCGGTAGACCACCTCGGACAGCTGCCTTGTGAGGCATCTCAGCGCGTCCTGTGACCGCTGCCCACTGCGCGCTACCCGCCGGCGGTGGTGGTAGGCCCGGCCGCGGGTGTCGCGGCAGATCTGTTGATCGCCATGATGTTGAGCTGGCGATCTCGGCTCGGGCGGACGACGCCGCCGGAGGGGCCTCGATGGGTGCGGTGGCGGTGAAGGCGGCGGAGCAGAAGCGGCGGACGGTGCCCACTCGGCCACGCTGATGGCCCGGGAGCGATCGCCGCCAGCGTAGCCGGCCGGGTCCGGCTTCGGCAGGTGTGCCGGCGGTGGCCGGTCGTGAGGTGTGGGCGGTGTGGGTCAGCTGGGTGGTGGTGTTGGGCGCTGGGCCCGTTCCAGCCCGTCGAGGAGCGCGTTGATGCCGGCGGCGAATCGCTCGTCGCGGTTGTCGAGCCAGACGTGCTCGCCGAGGGCGATCAGGGTGGGGAAGCGGTCACCGGGAAGCGACCGGAAGAACTCGTGGAGCCGTTTTCTCGTCGCCGCGTCCTGGACACGTTGTTCGTTGACGGAGAGGCGGGCGCTGCTGACCTCAAATCCGATGGTGTAGTCGACGATGAGAAAGAATGCGAGGCCGGCCTCGCGGTGAGGGAACCCGGCGCTGCGCAGCGGCCGCAGGACAGCTTCGGCCACGGCCAGGGAGTGCGGGCCGAGGGGGTCGCGAGTCTTCAGCAGGCCGGCGACCCCCGGATGAGCTTCCAACACCTCCCGCAGTCGATGAGCGAGTACCTTGATCTGCTCGGTCCAGGACAGCGCGTGGTTGATGTCGCAGTCGACCTCGGCGAGCACGCCGTCAACGACCAGATCCTGGAGCTGCTCCTTACTACGCACGTGGCGGTAGAGCGCGCCCGGGACCACCCCGAGACGCGCGCCCAGGGCGCGCATGGTCAGCGCCTCGACGCCCTCCTGGGCAATCAGCGTCAGTGCCTCGGCCACCACCCGCTCCCGGGTGAGCGTGCGGCGGATTTCCTCATCGGTTTCCGGAGCGTTGAACCACAGCGAGCGCGGCTCTTCGGCGCCACGCCTTCTGGACGCGCCCATCTGCTGCTCCCCCACCGACGAGCATTGACAGTGAATACTGTTCACGTTATCGTGAACTTAGCTGCTTGACAAGTGAACGCCCTTCGCATTGCGGGAGAGAATGTTCATCCCGAGCCGCCGAACGGCTGAACAAGGGAATTTTGAGATGGCCATCATGACGCGCTGGGATGCCTTCCATGACCTGCGCGGCGCACAGGACCAGATGAACGAGATGTACAAGTTGTTCGCCCAGCTGCGCGGTCAACAGGTCTCGCAATCCGACACCGGTGCAACCAGTGCCCCGGCCTGGGCGCCTCCAGTTGATATCTCGGAGCGCAAGGACGCCTACGTTCTGACCGTCGAGCTCCCCGGTGTCAAGCTCGAAGACCTGGAGATCGCGTTCCAGGATGGATTGCTCACGATCCAGGGCGAGCGGCCGCTGACCCACGACTCCGCAGATGAGCAGTTCCATGTGCTGGAGCGCCGCTATGGACTGTTCCGGCGCTCGATCACGCTGCCTCTGCATGTGAACGCGGATGCCATCGAGGCATCGACTGAAGACGGCGTGTTGCAGGTGGTGGTACCCAAGGTGGAGGAAGCCAAGCCCAAGCGCATCGAGGTACACGCGATCCGGGCACCGGCCCCCGCTACCGCTGGCGCACCGGACAGCACTCCCACTGACGAGGAACAGGAAGCGGCCCGGGGTGGCCGTATCGATGCCATGCGTGAGCACGGCCACGTCGACTCCGCGTTCGTCCAGTAGCGCGGCGACGAGACCTGAGCCTAGTTGAGGTGAGACGCCTCCGGCGATCTGGCGGTACGCGCTGGAACGCCGGTGGCGTCTCGCGGACTGCTACTGCGATGACGGTGGCCCGTCGTCGCAGCGTGTCCCGCTTCCAACCCAGCATCCTCGGAAAGGACCAGGCGATGCACGCGATGACGCTGCACGCGCAAGCCGATCTGTGGCAGCAGGGAACAGTCACATTCGCGGCACTGTTCATGGAGGGTGAAATGCGGTCGCCCGGCACCGAGGTCGATCGCACCGACGTGCTGTTCTCCGCGGTCATGAACCGCGGGCTGCGTTTAGCCACCGACTTGTCCCACCTAGCGCTGCGCCCGCGTCGCGGCTGGGCGATACACCTCAACCCAGCCGGCGCACTGACCCTTACCTGGCCACACGTCCAGCCACTGCTCCTCGACGCGCCGCTGAACCTCCCCACCGGCTGGCGCGAGGCAGCAGCAGAACACGGCCTGGTGCTGCTCTTCGTCGGCGACAGTCTCGGCCTGCGCGATCACACCAAAGATCACCAGACCAACCCCGGGCAACGATCAGCACAGGCCGCCGAGCAAGGGGAACTAGCCGCCGGAGCGATCGCCTACCCGCGCCAGCAGCAAGAACCCCGCCCAGCACACCAGACCAATCCCCAACCCAGAAGCCGAGCTAGCCGACGGACCCGTACACATCGGTGGCAACTTCGCCCGACCTATTAAGCACCGCGCATCCACCTCCGACGCCATGACTCCCTGCGGGGCCCTTGTCCGCTGTTCGGCGGTGACCACGTCCGGGTCGGCATCACCACTGTGATCAACCTCAGTTGGCCACCAGCGCCGTGAGATCAACGGCCAACGCTGGCTAGGTGAGGTCATTGACCACGGCACCCCGTCCACCGGAGGGTGAAGTTGCCGTACCGTGAATTTCACCGAGGGTCTTTCGCACGCTGGCTTCCATGCCGGCCTCTCCCCTGGCGATCAGCGACCAGCCCGGAGTGGGCCTGGATCGAGGCCCACTATGGCCATCCTTGTGAATGTCTCCACTTTCTCTGCGGCAGATCCACCTGTGACGGCGACACCCGGCACCG
>DASYIL010000207.1:0-49819 GCA_035997545.1 Pseudonocardiaceae bacterium | reverse complement strand
CCCACCCAGATACACGACACGATCAACTCCGGCAGCGGTGGCGGCCTCGGTGAACGCGCGTGCCAGCCGACGATCCTGGGCGGCGAAATCGGGGGTGTCAGCCATGGCATGCACCAGATAATAAGCGACCGTGACACCGCGCAGCGCCTCCGCGGTCGCGGTCACATTGGACAGGTCCACCGACCGACGGTCGATACCCGCACCTTCGGGCAACCGGTCCAACGAGCGCCCCATCGCCACGACCTCACGCCCCTGCCCCGACAAGTAGTGGGCAAGTCGGCTGCCGACGTAACCACTGGCCCCCACGATCGCAACCCGCACCGCCCAGTTGGGCAACCTGCCTCACATTCTCCCCTCGGTAGTGGTTAGCTTACACAGCAAGACGAATAAGCCGGAACCGATCGTCACCCCACCGTAGCGGTTTACCCGTGAATTGTGGCCGCCACTGTGATGGTCAACTTCTTCTCCTTGTACAGCTAACTGGGGCGGTGTCGGCGGTGGCGTTTGATGGTGTGGGTGATCACCAGGATGAGGCCTAGGAGGCCTAGGGCGGCGGCGGAGCCGGCCAGCGCGACAGTGCGCGGCAGCGTGTTGTCCGGCGGCGGGGGTCCAAAACCAGACAGCTTCGCTGGATTCACTGGGGCCGGGCCGGAATCCTGTTCCTCGGGCAGCACCGCGGTGAGTGCGGCGATTGGGTCCACCATGCCGTAACCGAGGTCCTCGCTGCGGCCGCCGGGACCGGCGGTGTGCTGCGCGGTCTGCTCGATGCGATGCATCACCTGTCGTGCGGTCAGATTGCTGAACCGATCCCGGACCAGGGCGGCGAGTCCGGCGACGTACGGAGCGGCGAAGCTGGTGCCGTCCAGCGCCCGTCGCACACCGCGGGCGTCCACGAGGTCGGTGGTCAGACCCGGTCCGGTCGCCGCCAGGGACACCGCTCCGGTGCCCGGTGCGGCCACGTCGACCCATGGTCCGCGGATCGAGAAGTTCGCCGCGTTGCCATAGTCGTCCGCCGCGGCGACAGTGAGTACGTCGTCGTCGAACCAGCCCGGCGAGGAGATCGTGGTGACCACACCGGGACTGTTTGGCTTGCACGTGTCACTGGTGTTGGCGGCGGCCACCACCACGACGACGTTGTGCTCCACTGCGTAGTGCACAGCGGCCTGCAGGTCGGGCGCGTTGACCTGGTTCGGCTCGGCAGGGAAGCAGGCAGCCTCCGAGATATTGATCACCGTTGCACTCAGCTGCACAGCTCGCATCACGGCCTCGGCCATGCTCACGGTGTCTCCGGCCGTGGGGTTGCGGACCTGCTCACCGGTGTTGAGCTGGCGCAGCGGCACCGAGTAGAAGGTGCTGGCCTGGCGGATGGCCAGGATCTGAGCAGCGGGGGCCACCCCGACGAACCGGGTAGCCGGATCGGGTGCGGCGGCGATGAGGCCCGCTACCGCGGTGCCGTGGCCATCGCAGTCGAACAGGCCACTGCGGTTCTCGATGTAGTCCCCGCCGTCGATTAACCTGCCGGCCAGCCTGGGATGCGGCTGCACCCCACTGTCAATGACGGCCACGCGTTGGCCCCGCCCGGTGGCGAACTGCTGGACCTGCCCGATCCGCAGCCGCCGTTGACCAGTCGGTTCGGCCTCGACGTTGTCGGCTGCCCGTTGCTGGCAGTCGGCGTGCCGCTCGACGGGGCCGGTCTGCCGGGTAGCCGTGTTGTTCACGGTATAGGGCAGCGTGTTCACCCTGGCGGGGGTGGGTAGCGCCGCCGGGTCCACTGCGGGTGGCACGCCCGGCGGGCGGACGCCGAGTTGGGTGGCGCCCGGCGGGCGGACGCCGAACTGGGTCGCTACTGGCTGGGCGGCCACTGGCCAGACCGGCCCCACAACACACAGCGACGCGGCCGTGACGGCCGCGAGCAGGCTACGGCCACGACCTGCGAATGCCCTCACAGTGTCCAGGCCCTCACAGTGCCCGGAAAGTGTTGTAGAGGTCCAGCACGCCCAGCGCGAGGGGTAGCACGGCGGCGATGAGAACTGCTTCGCTCACGTCCACCGAGTGGCGCAGCACCGGGGAGAACCGGCGGCGGGGCAGCACCACCCCGAGGACCAGAGCGAGCGTTGCGAGTCCCAGCAGGCCAACGAAGACAGCCAGCAGCGGGCCGGGCTGGTCAGCCGTTGCCATCAGCCCGGCGAGCAGCCCCGCTACGGCGGCCATCCCGCTGACCAGCAGGGCGATCGCTTGGTTGCCGTTGGCGTAGGAGCGGGCCCGCAGGAGCAGGACGGCGGCGACTACCACTGCCAGCACGATCCCCAACGCGCCTCCGGTCGAGGCCAGTACCGCACCGGTTGCGGCCACCGTGCCGGATCCGATGATCATGCCGGTCATGTACTGGTGTGCCAGCCCGGCCCGGCGCTCGATTGTGGTGTAGTCCGGAAAGCCGGGATCCTGCTGCAGATCCTGGGCGCTGCCCGGAACCTGGGGCATGGGGAGCCGGGACAGCTGAATGGTCATCCTGGGTAGTGCCGAGATGCCGCCCAGCGCGACCGCTGCCGCCGCCGCGGCGATGCCGGCATTGGGACGGTCCACCAGGCTGGCGGCCAAGAAGACCAGTGCGCCCAGCGCGGCAGCGGTGGCGGTGGCGACGAACGGAGTGATGCCGTCGCCGATCATCATGATCGATGCGGTGGCCAGCACCAGCGTCAGCGTGCAGGCCAGCACAAGGTTCTCCGCGTGGACGTTGCCGGGCACGACGTAGAGCCCGCTGACGAAACCCAGCGGCAGGCTGCCAGCCGCTACCAGCACGCCGGTACTGGTCTCGCCGTACACCCGGGCGATCACCGCGCCAGCGACCAGCGTGACCACAGCGCCCCCGCCCGCGGCGGCGGCCACGCCGAGGCCGGATCCGGCGAGGTACAGCGCGACTGCGCCGGCCAGCAATGCCAACCCGCCCGCAACCATGCCGAGGGTGCGGGCCGTGCTCTCGGTCCATGGACGGTAGCCGTCCGGAGAGGACATCGCGATGGCGTCCACCACATCGTCGAACAGCGGAGGGGGTGGATTGTCGCTGCGGTGCCGAAGTTGCAGCAGATCGCCGTCGACCACGCCCAGCGAACTCAGCGGGCGGTCCGGATCGATTGCCTCGCCGCCGAGCTTGGCCAGGCACCAGCCGCCGTGTCTGCTGCCACCGTCGGTGGTGGACTCACCAGCCATGGTGAGCACCATCGGCAGCAGGTTGGCCACCGCGACATCGGAGGGCAGGGCCAGGTCGATCCGGGTGCGTGGGGCCACTACCGTCACTCGGCTGAACACCGTGGACGGTGGAACGGTCGGTCCGGATCGGGACCGGAAAACTGTCGGTCCAGGCCGGTACGGCGCAACCGCCGGCCCCGGGCCGGACGGTCGAACCGAATGGGCCGATTGAACCGAAGGTCCGGATCGGGGCGGTTGAACCGTCGGTCCAACGCCCGACGGCCGCACCGCGGGAACTCCATTGCCATGGGTTGGCACCGCTGCACCCTCTCGCTCGGCCTGCCGACCATCGGTGTGCACGTCGGTGCGGGGTCGCTGCGGCCTTCTTGGTGCGGTGGAGTATCTACGCTCTCAGCGCCCGGCCGCCAAGGGGGTCTCTCCAGACGGCGATCCGGTGTGTCGACGGCGCCGGAGTAGTTTGGCGGGCCAGCTCGCGTGGGGCGCGGGGCGATGCTGGCACGGCGGATTTGCACCGCGACCAGCAGCGAACTGCCGGTGCGAGGTGTCGGCGGGTCACCGGCGACATCGGCAAACTCGCCGCTGGCTGGTTAGGCGTCGAGGGCGCCGTCCTGTACGGACGCGATGATGCAGGCCCACTGTGGTGCCGGAATCGCCAGCAGGGGCCAGGCGGTGCCGAGGAACATGGCCCCGGGTGTAGCCTCGGCCTGCAGGTTACCGGGCACGATCTCCGAGCCGACCTGCATGATATGTGACGCGCCCTCTTCGAAGTCGTGGAATGCCCGGAACCACTTCGGTTTGGTAAGAACTGTCGTTGCTCCCCAGCAGCATGCAACCGGGAGCTGGCACCAGCGACTGTCGTCTCATCTATGGCATTGCCCTGGGGCGGGCGGCACCAAGGCGGCTGGAAGTACGGGAGCCATCAACGTCCAAGTGGTGCCGAACTTGAAACGATGTTGAATCCGGCTGGAGGCGAGATTTACCGCTATCGCTACCGCGGGCTAAGGCTTCTGGTGGCATCGGGTGGCCGACTCTTCCTCGTGCCTGCGCCCTGGCGCGCCAGCGAAGGCCGTACTCCAGTCATTCCGTACAACGACCCGGATACGGATCCAGCTTATTCCTCGCTATCATCGGTGACCCGCCTGATTGAGAAGCTTGAACGCACTATCGGGTGGTGAGAGAGGTGATTCGTACCGAAGGGCATCCGCGGACCTGTCCTCGCCACCGACGCAGAGGTGGTCGTCGGGGTGGTACATGCTTACCCACCGTACGAGACCGGGTCGGCACGTTCTTTCTGGTGCTTGCGATCCGGCGCCCCCTGCGATGTGTCTGGCCGGCGCGGTCGCCGAGCGGCCCGCGCCAGCCAGACACAAGGTACGGCGCTGGGATGCTAGCTCACGAACTGCCAGGCCCGAGCCGCGTCCTCGACGCACAGCACGACGACGTTACCCCGCTCGGCCCGCGCCAGTGCGGCCTTGACCGCAGCCACTTCGTCGAGGACGGGCTCGACGAAGTGGCACGAAGCGCCGCAGTCGATCGCCGCCCGTACCCCTTCGACGACGAGTGCCGCCAGCTGGCCTGGCGGCCGCCCCCGCAGGTTGTCGTCCTCCCGGATCATGACCTCGTTGAAGTGGCACGCCACTACCCACCCCAACTCGCGTAGCTCCTGGTCGCTGCGGTCGCCCGGGAGACCGACGACCCCAATGCGGCGTGGCAGAACACGGACGGGGAATTCGTCGACGATGCGGTCAACCAACGGGACTTCTTCGACGAAGCGGTCCACGAACCGGCCCAGAGCGCGCATGGCCGCGGCGTTGTGGCCGTAGTCGATGATCACCTTGATGCCATCGCGCTCCACCACGTTCAGCCGGCCGGGGGCGGTGTCGAAGGCCGTGGTGAACGTCCGCAACCCGTTGCGGACGTCGTCGAGCCGGCCGCCGAGGGCGAGCGCGGCGGCCGCCGCTGCCACTGCGTTCTCGACGTTCATCCACGCTGCGCCGTGGAACGTCGAGGGCAGCGCAGCCACGGAGACGATCGGGAAGGAGGAGCGGCCGCCGACCAGGAGCACGATCGTCTCGACGCCGTCGATGCGCTCGACCACCACCGCACGCCCACCCCGTCTGCAGTGCCGGTCGACGACCGGGTTGCCCTGCCGGGTGCTGATGAAGACGACCTCGCCCTTGCAGGCGTCCGCCATGCCGACGACGAGAGGGTCGTCGGCGTTCAGCACGGCGACCCCGCTCCTCGGGACCGCCTCCACGATCACCTGCTTGACGTCAGCGAGTTGCTCCACCGACGTGATCCCGCCGATCCCCAGGTGGTCGCCGGACACGTTGAGCACGACGGCGACGTCGTTATGGTCGTAGCCGAGGCCCTCGCGCAGGATCCCACCGCGCGCCGTCTCCAGCACCGCCAGCTCAACCCGCGGGTGCTGGAGGACCATCCGAGCCGACTTCGGCCCCGACGCGTCGGCCTTGAGGATCAGGCGGTCGTTGACGTGGACGCCGTCAGTCGACGTCGCCCCGACCGTTCGCCCCATCCGGTGGAAGATGTCGGAGATCATCCGCACGGTCGTCGTCTTGCCGTTGCTCCCGGTCACGGCCACGATCGGGATGCGGCTGGACCCGCCTGGCGGGAACAGCAGGTCGAGCAGCGGCCCGGCGACGTCGCGCCGTTCGCCTTCAGACGGAGCGACGTGCATGCGGAAGCCAGGTCCGGCGTTGACCTCGATCACAGCCCCGCCGAGTTCGGAGACCGGCCTGCTGATGTCGTTGGTGACGAGATCCACGCCGGCGACGTCGAGCCCGACGACCAGTGCCGCCTCCACCGCCACGGCGGCGTTGTCGGGATGCACGTCGTCGGTGCAGTCGACGGCGATCCCACCGGTGGACAGGTTGCCGGTATCGACGAGGAAGGCGACCTGGCCATCGGCAGGCACGGCTTCGGCGCTCAGTTGCTGGCGGGCCAGCAGCCGCTCGGCCCGCTCGTCGAGTCGAATGCGGGTCAACACCGCTTCGTGGCCTTCGCCGCGACGGGGATCGGCATTCGCCCGTTCCACGAGCTGGAGGACGGTGGCGACGCCGTCGCCGACCACGTGGGCCGGTACCCGTTTCGCAGCAGCTACGACCCGCCCACCGATGACGAGCAGCCGGTGGTCATGGCCACGCAGTTGCTGCTCGATGAGGACCGAGCCCTTCCGCGTCTGGGCTCGGGCCCGCTCGAAGGCGCCTCGGATCTCCGCCTCGTCGTTCAAGTCGAGGGACACGCCGCGGCCGTGGTTGCCATCGACCGGCTTCACGACGACCGGGTGGCCGATCTGCTCCGCTGCCGCCACTGCACCGTCGGCCGTTCGCACGACCTCCGAGCGCGGTACGGGGACGCCCGCGCCCCGCAAGAGGTGCTTCGTGAGCTCCTTGTCTCTCGCAAGGTCGACCGCGATCGCGCTCGTCGACGAAGGGACTGTCGCCACGATGCGCCGTTGATGCACGCCGTGGCCGAGCTGGACCAGCGACCGGTCGTCCAGGAGGAACGACGGGATGCCGCGGCGTTCCGCCTCGCCCACGATGGCCTGCGTGGACGGCCCCAACCGCGTCCGCCGGGCGAGGGCCAGCAGTTTGCTCGTCTCCTGCTTCGGGTCGAAACCGGGCTCCGGCTGGACCAGGTGGTTCACGAGGCGCACGGCCAGCTTGCCGGCGGCCAGCCCGACGTATTCGTTCTGGTAGCTGTAGATAACGTAGTAGCGCCCTGGCTCACCGGCCGACCGCGTCTTTCCCCGGCCGACATGGAAACCGGCGCGTGCCTGGAGCGCGAGAGCCACATGCTCAGCGACGTGGCCGAGCCAGGTCCCCTCCTCAAGCCGTTCGAGGAAGCCCCCGGGACGCCCGAGTGAACAGTCGTGCGTGCGTAGCTCGGGGACGAGTTCGAGGAGGTGCTCAGCGAAGCCCGGGAGCCGGTCGGTGGGCCACTCCTCAAGCAGCCCGAGATCGACGAGAAGGTTGATGGCGGGGGTGTACGACCAGTAGTTGGGGCCCCGATACACCGTGATTCGCAGGATCTCGATTTCAGGAGTGTGATGCGTCACAACGGGCTCGTCCGCGGTCAGGTCGATCGTGGCGCCGAGCTGCTTATCGCGTTGTTGCGGCACGCTCGGGCCTTCTGGTTGTTCCAGCGGTGGTTCACGTTCCGGAAGAGTGGCAGCGGGCTGGAGAAGCTGCTCGACGGACGGTGACATCGTTACGGATGGTGACATCGTTACGGACGGTAACATCGTTGGTGCGCGTCCTTCCCTCTCGCTTGGGATGGGTTGGGATTCCGCTCTAGCCTGCCGCACGACAGAGCTGGCGGGAAGGACCGCCACTCAAAAGGACCGCCACTCGATAAGGAGCTGGAAAAAAATTTTCTATCCATTAAGGGGCTGGAAAAAAATTTTCTATCCATTTTCTATCCATCAGCCTCGGTGCCCGGTCCGGGAGTTGAGGTGGCCCGGGATGGGCGGTGTCGTGGTCAGCAGGGTAAAGCACAGTGCAGGTTGCGGCCGTTCCACCAGTTTATAGGAACATCGAGGTCGGCGTCGACGAGGCGCCGGTCACGGTGTTCTGAGTGGAACCACCGATTTAGGCGTCGAGTCCGTTTTCGACGATCACGCGTTCGACGGTGACGGTATGTGGCATGATCACAGGCCGGCGCCCGGCCGGACGGCCAGCTCCGTAGGAATCCGCAGGTTGGCGCCTACCCCGTCACGGGCGAAAGCCCGGAAGCTGGACCCCAGAAGCACAACGAGCGGGCTCAGTCCACCTCTGGGAATCGAGGTCAGACGGTCGGATAGAGTAATTCCAGTCAACATAAAACTGGCGCCGAGCAAGGGTTTTGGATTTATTCTGCTGATCGGTGATTTTGATTTTGGTGGGATCGCGGTTGGAATCGATTTCGCAGTGAACGGCTAAGTCCGTCGTGGTCGTGGTGTTGGCGATGAGATTGACAATGGTTTGATATATTTCGAGTGGTCGTCCGTGCCAGTTGTCGGCGATCCTGGAGAAGAGTCGGTGTTCGATCTTGTTCCATTTGCTGGTGCCGGGTGGGTAGTGGCAGACGATGATGGCGAGTCCGGTTGCTGAGGCGAGCCGGGCGAGTTCGAACTTCCACGGCCAGAGGCGGTGTCCGTACGACCCGCCGCGGTCGGTCGTGATGAGGATCCGCGGTGTGTTGGGGTACTTGTGCTTGCCCATCGTGTGCCACCATTGTTCGATGGTGGCCACGGCGAATACCGACGTGTCGTGGTCGACGCCGACACCGACCCAAGCGTCGTCGTCGGCGAGGTCGTAGACACCATGGGGGCCATAAGGTCCATAGGGGATAGCCTTGCCAGGCTCTTCGGGGTCATAGGTGGGCACCTCGACCAGTTCTCCTTTCGGCTGCCACTCCTTACCGGCCTGCGCATACCGTTCGACCAGCTCTTTTTTCCTTATATCGACGCTGATCACGGGGTCGCCGCCGGCCAGGAACTGCTTGGCCAGTTCGTTGATGTACCGGAACTGGGCGTCGCGGTCGGGATGTTGTTGCCCGTCCGATGTCTTGCGGGTTCCCTGCAGGCTGTATCCGAGCGAACCCAGGATCTTCGCCACGACGGAGTGACTGACTCGGTGGCCCATCGCAGTCAGTTCCCTGGCGAGGTTGCGCGTCGATTTCGTGGTCCACCGCAACGGCGATTCCGGATCACCCCGAGCCTGCGGCTCGACCAAGGAATCCAACGCGTCCACCAGCTTCGGATCGGCGACCTCGGCTTTCTTGCGACCAGCTCCCGGCGCCCGGACTCGGCGACCAGGCTGGGCCGGCTCGTCATCGATGAGTTCGGCCATACCGCGTCGAATCGTTGTCCGCGACGCACCTGTGGCTCGGTGCACCGCACTGATTCCACCGCGGCCCCACGATGTCGACTCGGCTGCCATCGCCGCACGGCGATCTCGTTCATTCAATCGGGGCAACAGGGTCGCTAAACGCGCCCGCATCGCCAAGAAAGCCTCATCATCTTCGGCAGCCATGCCGCTGGGCCATTCCTTCCGAACCGATCAAGCTGGCCGGACGACATACCAATTTCCGGAATTCACCTCGATTGGACTTGTAATTTATTTACGAGTAAAAAGACCGCTATTAAAAAGGCTGCAACTCGCGTTCTTACGACGCCTGGGACAACCTCCCCGCCACCTCAGATCGCGCGGTGATCTCTGCTGACCGGGTGGCGAAGTCGAACACGTACCCGCTCACCAGTACGTGGATGAGCGCGTCGGTCAGCGCGACGGGCCTCTCGCCGTCCGGGCCGACGATCGACATCGCCTCGCCGGCGTCGACGATCGTGACCGCCCCGGTTCCGACGACTTCGCACCGATTGCCGTCCACGATCAGTGCGGTGTCCTCATCGATGCCGATACCGAGGTCGTGGGGAAAGCGAGCCATGGCGGCCAGGAGGCGAGGCAGCCTCCCGCGTTCGGTGAAGTGCATGTCGATGACCACGCCCGGAAGGAACCCTAGCCCAGGCCCGAGCGAAACGGCTGACCTCGAGGGCATCGGGTCGGGGCCACCCTGGATCATGATGCTTGACATCATCGCCGCCCCCGCGCTGGTCCCGGCGATGACCAGGCCCTGCTCGAACTTCTGGTGCAGCCAGCCGCCCACGCGCGACCCTCCGACGATGGCGGCGATGCGCAGCTGGTCGCCACCAGTGAAGAAGACCCCGTCGACTCCGTCGAGGATCTCGATCGTCTTGGTCGCGTTCGCCTCGTACCGGGACGCGAGAGGCAGGAACACGACCTCCTCGACGCCGATGGCACGGAACGCCTTGATGTAGTCGCCACCGACCTCGGCGGGGATCCTCGTTGCAGTCCCGAGGACGGCAATCCGGGCGTTCTCGCCGCCACACAGGTCGCGGAATCGCCGGAGGATCACGGCCCCGCCATCACGGTCCTCCGCACCCCCGATGATCACGAGTTGCCCGGTTCGCTTGGTCGCCGCGCTCGCACTCACGGGCTCAACGCGCAGCGTCGCACTCGTCTGCGGAGAGCCTGCCCTTGTCCACCTGCCGCGCGGCGGCTCCACCACCCGCTCCGCGTCTGTGCCGGTGTGCGACCGGCTCCGGATCATCACCTCGAACCTGGCCCTGGAGGCGACTGCGGCGGCTCTATCACGTCAGAGCCGGCGATCTCCACGAACTTGATCGTCGCCCGCGTCCACCAGCCTCCCGGAGTTAGGCTAACTCCTGGCGCCCCGCGGCTGAGGGGGTCCTGGTGGGTCAACCCGCTCATCCGCCCACATCCTCTCGTTGTGTGTACTTTTTGCCCGTTTCGTCGTGCTGTCGTGGGTCCTTTCCGTCGCTGCGTCCGGTAAGGCTAAGAAGCGAAGGTTGCACATTTGGAACGATATTGTTGCATACTCGTTAACGAGAGCGGAGACGCAAGTCCACGGCCGCCGGACGGGGATGACGTTCGGCGGCGCCGGGCCGCGACAGAGTAGTCGTCAGCTCGGGCAAGCGCTAGGGTGACCGTCCTCGTGCGCGCAGTCGCCCACTGGGTGATCGCGACGCGTGGACCCGGAGGTGACCTGGCGTGAGCACCGTGCAGTTCCGGCGGTCACCTCGGCTGGCCGCGCCGAAAATGCCCGGCGGTGAGGTCCACCTGGAGTCGCCGCCCGAGGTGCCCAGGGTCATCCCCGGCAACATCGTGCAGAAGACCCTGCCGGTCGTGATGATCGTGGCTGTCCTGGGCATGGTGGCGTTCGTTTTCACCACGGGGGAGGCCAAGAGCAACCCGGTTTTCCTGCTGTTCCCGATCATGATGCTGGTGTCGACGGTCGGCATGTTCGCCGGCGGCCGTGGGCGGGGCCAGGCCAAGGCCGAGATGAACGAGGACCGCAAGGACTACCTGCGCTACCTGAGCCAGATACGTCAGCGGGCCCGGGAAGCCGCCCAGGAGCAGCGCGCGGCGCTGGAGTGGAGCCATCCCGATCCCGCCGCGCTGTGGTCGATCGCGAGCAGCCGGCGGATGTGGGAGCGCCGTGGCGGTGACTTGGACTTCTGCCACGTCCGGATCTGCCGGGGCGCGCAGCGGCTGGCCACCCGGCTGGTGGCGCCGCAGACCGGTCCGGTGGACGAGCTGGAGCCGATCACCATGCTGGCGCTGCGCCAGTTCGTCCGGGCCCATTCCATCGTGCCCGACCTGCCGATCTCGCTGTCGATTCGCGGGTTCGCCGCGATCGGGATCTGCGGCGAGCGTGCTCCTTCGCGCGGACTGGCCCGCTCGATGGTGGCCCAACTGGCCACCTTCCACACGCCCGAGGACCTGCTCATCGCCGTGGTCACCGCCGGGCGGGCGAAGGCGAACTGGGAGTGGGCGAAGTGGCTGCCGCACGTGCAGCACCCGAGCCTGGTCGACGGCGCCGGGCCGAGGCGGATGATGGCCGCCTCGCTGGCCCAGATCGAGGAGCTGCTCGGCGAGCAGCTTCGGGACCGTCCACGGTTCGCCCGCAACGCCCCGACCCACGGCGACGGCCCGCACATCGTGATCGTCATCGACGGTGGCGAGGTCACCGGAGCGGAGCAGATCATCCTGGAGGAGGGACTGGCCGGGGTCACTCTGCTCGACCTCTCGGAATCGCTGGGCGCCCTGGCCACCCGCCGCGGGCTGCAGCTGGCGATCGAGAGTTCGGCGATCGGTGCCTGGGCAACGGCCGGGATCGAGTTCTTCGGCACCCCTGACTCGCTTGGTGTCGCGGAGGCCGAGGCGGTGGCGCGCGCCCTGGCTCCATACCGGATCGGCGGGCCGGAGTCCGAGGGCGTCGATGAGCCGCTGCTGGGAAACTCTGGGCTGCTGGAGCTGCTCGGCCTGCCCGCGGATCCCCGGGGCTTCGACGTCACCCAGGCCTGGCGACCGCGCCCGATCCGGGACCGGCTACGGGTGCCGATCGGGATCGGCGAGTTCGGCCAGCCCGTGGAGCTGGACATCAAGGAGGCCGCTCAGGAGGGGATGGGTCCGCATGGACTGTGTGTGGGGGCCACGGGGTCGGGGAAATCGGAGTTCCTCCGCACGCTCGTGCTGGGCCTGATCGCCACACACTCGTCGTCCGTGCTCAACCTCGTGCTCGTCGACTTCAAGGGCGGTGCGACGTTCCTGGGCATGGAGGACGCGCCGCACGTCGCTGCGGTGATCACCAACCTGGCCGACGACCTGACCCAAGTCACCCGCATGCAGGACGCGCTGGCCGGCGAGATGAACCGCCGCCAGGAACTGCTGCGCACCGCGGGGAACTTCGCCAACGTCAAGGACTATGAGAAGGCCCGGGAAAACGGCGCCGACCTCGATCCGCTGCCGGCGCTGTTCATCGTGATCGACGAGTTCTCCGAGCTGCTCGCCCAGAAGCCGGAGTTCATCGACCTGTTCGTGGCGATCGGCCGGTTGGGCCGGTCCCTGCAGATGCACCTGCTGCTGGCCTCGCAACGCCTGGAGGAAGGCAAACTGCGTGGCCTGGAGTCCCATCTGTCCTACCGGATCGGGTTGAAGACCTTCTCCGCTGGGGAGTCTCGGGCGGTGCTCGGCGTGCCCGACGCTTACGAGCTGCCGCCGGTGCCCGGGTCGGGTTACCTGAAGTTCGACACCACGTCGATGGAGCGCTTCAAGGTCGCCTACGTCTCCGGCCCGTACCGCGCCGGCGGCGGCGTCGCGATGTCCAGCACGGTCACGGTCACCTCGGACCGCCGACCGCGCCTGTTCGTACCCGACTACGTGGACCTACCCCCCGAACCCGAGTTGTCCGGCTCCTACGAGGTGGGTGCCGCGCCGCCGGCGGCCGGATTGCCGGCTCCGCCGGCGGGCAACATCACCGAGCCCAGCGTGCTGGACATTGTGGTGTCCCGGCTGCGTGGGCAGGGTCCCCCGGCACATGAGGTGTGGCTGCCGCCCTTGGACCAGCCGCCCTCGCTTGACCAGCTGTTGCCGCCGTTGTCGATCACCGAGGATCGCGGGTTATCCCCGGATGGGTTCTTCGGCAACGGCCGGCTCGCGGTCCCGGTCGGGATCGTGGACAAGCCCTACGAGCAGCGCCGCGACCTGCTCTGGGCGGACCTCTCCGGTGCCGCGGGCCACGCCGTCGTCACCGGCGGCCCGCAGTCCGGAAAATCCACTCTGCTGCGCTCGATGCTGATGTCGTTGGCCCTGACCCACACTGCCGAGGAGGTGCAGTTCTTCTGCATCGACTTCGGCGGCGGCACGCTGGCGTCGCTGGACGGCCTGCCGCACAGCGGCGGGGTGGCCGGGCGGGCGGAGCCCGACACGGTCCGGCGCATCATCGCCGAGGTGACCGGCCTGCTCGCCGCCCGGGAGAAGCAGTTCCGCTCGCTGAGCATCGACTCGATGGCCGACTTCCGAGCCCGTAAGCAGCGCGGCCAAGCTGGAGGTCAGACAGAACAGCTGCGCGAGGACCCGTTCGGCGACGTGTTCCTCGTGATCGACGGGTGGCACAACTTCCGCCAGGAGTTCGACGTCACCGACCTGGAGGTGCGCGTCGTCAACCTAGCCAACCTCGGTCTGTCCTACGGGGTGCACGTCATGATCGGCGCCACCCGGTGGGCGGAGATCCGGCCCGCGCTCAAGGACCTGCTCGGCACCCGTTTCGAGCTGCGCCTCGGTGACCCAGGCGAATCCGATATCGACCGTCGGGTGGCGGTCAACGTGCCGCAGGACCGGCCCGGGCGGGGGCTGTCCCGGGAGAAACTGCACTTCCTCGCCGCGCTGCCCCGGATTGACGCGGTGACCAGCGCGCAGGACGTCGGCGCCGGCGTCGTCGACGCGGTGGCGCGAATCCGCGACGGGTGGCACGGCCGCCGCGGGCCACGGGTCCGGCTGCTGCCCGAGCGGATCCCCTACGAACAGCTGCCCGCGCTTCAAGCCCAGCACCCGCACCTGATCCCGATCGGGATCAACGAGGCGGAGCTCGCCCCGGTGTACCTTGACTTCGCCGCCGAGCCACACTTTCTGTGCTTCGCCGACGGGGAGTCGGGCAAGACCAACCTGTTGCGGACGATCGCCCGGGGCATCGTGAACCACTGCACTCCGGACCAGGCCCGCATCGTGATGGTCGACTACCGCCGCACCATGCTCGGCTTTCTGGAGTCCGAGCACGTCATCGGGTACGGGATGTCCGCCGACGTGCTGACCCCGATCATCGACGATGTAGAACGGTCGATGCGCAAGCGCCTGCCCGGTGCTTCCGTCACCCGGCAGCAGCTGCGGGACCGCTCCTGGTGGTCAGGCCCCGAGCTGTACATCCTGGTCGACGACTACGACCTGGTGGCCACCCAGGGTGGCCCGAACCCGCTCGCGCCGCTGCTGGAGTTCCTGGCGCAAGCCAAGGACGTGGGGTTGCACCTGATCGTCGCCCGGCGGTCGGGTGGTGCCGCGCGGGCCCTGTTCGAGCCGGTGATCGCCCGGCTGCGGGAGCTGTCCACCCCCGGCATCGTGATGAGCGGCAGCCCCGACGAGGGCCCGCTGCTCGGTAACGTCAAGCCATCGGCGATGTCACCCGGTCGGGGCATCCTCGTGGGCCGAAAGATTGGCCAGCAGCTCGTCCAGGTCGCCTGGCTGCCACCGGACTGATGGCGGGTGAGCCCGGCGTTCACCCACATGGTGTTTGCTGTCCGGCTATCGGGTGGCGAGCATGGCGTTGATCGCGGGCATGCACGGGGACCAGGCGTAACGTCGAGGCTGGCCGGAACGAGTCCCCCAGTATGAACCCTTTGTCCGCCGCCGACCAGGGGCGCCGGAGAGGGACTGGCCCACCCACAGCGTCGATCGACAGGAGGGGACCTGCGATCGTGTTTCTCTCGTGGCGACACCCGTTCCTCGCCCCGCTGTACGCGGGATTGATCTCGTTCGCCTTCGTGGTGCTCTTCGGCGCGGTGCTGGGCCCACCGCCACAGACCGTGATCAGAGTTGTCGCCGACGGAGTGGATCCGCTGCCGCCGGAGCTGGCCGAGCTGTCGATCAGGATCCGCAAGCCGGATGGCAGGAACCAGGACGTGGGCGGCGGCAAGATCGATAATCGGGGCAGCTACACCCCGGACGAGTCGGTGGCCAACCACCTGGTGTGTATCCAGCCCCAGCCGCCGGCGCCGTGGAAGGTCATCCAACCGGCCACGAACATCGTGGACCAGCCTAACCCGGTCACGTGCACCGCGCCGATCCCGAACCCGCCGGACAAGGAGATCGTGCTGAAGTTGGTCAAGGGGGCCACGGTGCGCGCGATGGCCGACGGGCCGACCCCGAACAGCGTGCCCAAGGAGTTCGCCGGGGTCCTCGTCGAGATCCGGGAGCCGGACGGCGCCAAGGGCACCGAGATGGGCTGGCTGGACGCTATGGGGCAGTGGGTGCTGCCGAGGCAGGTCGCGGACCGGCTGGTGTGCCTGCACCCGCCTCTAGGATGGATGGTCACCGCTCCGCCTACCACCGACCAGCAGGGGACGAAATGCGTGAAGGCGTCGGGAGACGACATCGTCTTCACCCTGGGTAGAACTCGATGACGACCCGCCGAGTCGGCAGCTCCCAGCTGTTGATGCTGTTGATCGTGGCGCTCAGCGTGCTGGGCGCGGTCATCGGCGGGCTGCTCGGGTGGCTGATTTTCCCGAGCCTGCCGATCGTCGCGCTGGCGGTCATCATGCTGGTCGGCGCCGGGCTGTCCGCGCTGGTGGTCAGCGCCGGAGCCGGGGGGCACCCGTTCGGCGGGAGGTTCCGAGACGTGCCTAACCCGGGCGGCACGTCGGGGCCGCCCGGTGGCGGCGAACACTGGGCGCCGGTGTCGCCGCAGCCGCAGTGGGCGCCGGTGTCGCCGCCACCGCAGTGGGCGCCGGTGTCGCCACCGCCGTCGCCGGTGTCGCCGGTGTCGCCGCACCCTCCCAGGGCAGGCGACGGTTGGTCGCCGGCCCTGGGAGGGCCCGTCGACGCGGCCCACGTCGTGCTGCCCGTCGACCCCGGTGGCGCGTCGGGCGGGCAGTGGTGGGGGCAGTCGTCGCCGCAGCACCAGGCGCGCCCCGAGCCGGGCCCCCCTCCACCGGCGCCGGACCTGGCCAGTTATGTCGACTCGGCGCGCATCGTGCAGTGCCCACGGTGCGGGGAGTTCCGGATCGACGTGGCGCAGGCCGGCTCCGGCTATGCGTTTCGGTGCCGCGTCGACGACCACCGCTGGGAGTGGCAGGCCGGCACGCCATGGCCGACGACGATCAAGGTCAGCCAGCGGCGACCCGATCCCCGGCGCGACGACCAGGCTCGCACCGGCCGCGGCTGAGGATCGCTATCCAGGAGGGGCTGCATGTACGACCAGACGTTCTCCCGAGACAACCCCGGCTGCATCGTCTTCCTGCTCGACCGCTCGGACTCGATGAAGCAGGTCTGGCAGGGCAGCGGGGGGACGCTCGCGGACGGGGCGGCCCGGGCGCTCAACAAGATCCTGCTTGAGCTGTGCCTCAAGTCGATTAAGGAAGTCGGCGGCGACGCCCGGCACTACTTCGACGTCGGCGTGTTCGGCTACGGGGCCTGCCCGGTTGCCGGCGGGGAGGGCGTGGAGTCCGCGCTGGGCGGGGCCCTGACCGGGCAGTCGATCGTGCCAATCCCGCAGCTGTTCAACAGCCCGCTGGCGATCCGCGAGGAGCCCTCGGCCGACGCCATGAGCGCGAAGGTCCCGGTCTGGGTGGAGCCGATGCACGGCTACCGCACGCCGATGTGCCAGGCTATCGCGGTGGCCGGCGGCCATGTCTTCGACTGGGCGAGCGCCCACCCGCACTCATTCCCGCCGATCGTGATCAACATTACCGACGGCCTGGTCACCGACAGTCCCCACGAGGGCGCCGAACTCGCCGACTGGGCGAACCGGCTGACCACGATCGAGACCAGCGACGGCCCTGCGCTACTGCTGAACATCTTCCTCTCGCCGAGCACCGCTACCGAGGTGCTGTTCCCCACCAGCGCGGCGCAGCTGCCCGACCCCGGCCCGGAGCTGTTCGCGATCAGCAGCCCGCTGCCCAAGGCGATGGTCGCCAACGCGCGGGCCAGCCTGGTGAAGGTGGACGAGGGCGCCCGCGGGTTCGTGTTCAACGCCGGGCTGCCCACCCTGGTCAAGTTCCTCGAGATCGGCACCCGGGTCGCCGAGATCCGAGACCGGTGAGGTCAGCGCCGTGATGCAGGTTCGCTCGGTGTACTTCTCCCTGGAGAAGGACGGCAGCACGGCGCAGGAGTGGGAAGACGGCGCCGGCGGCACCGAGGGCGACCCGGCGCACGGGCGCAATCCGAGGTTCATCGTCGTCGACGGGGCGACCGAGGCGTACGACTCGCTGCGCTGGGTGGCGCAGCTGGTCACCTCGTTCGTCGGGGCGGACGACGACGGTGGGCTCCGCGAGGCGCCGGGCTTGAGCCCGGAGGCGCTGCATGGCTGGTTCGCGCAGATGCAGCAACGCTGGGTGACCGAGGCGCCTGCCACGTTCACTAACGTGATCGAGGAGCAGAAGTTCCGCCAGGACGGCTCGTTCGCGACGTTGCTCGGCTGCGAGCTGACCGGCCTGGACGGCCCGACCCCGCGCTGGGACGCCGTCTCGCTCGGTGACACGGTGCTCTTCCACGTACGCGACCGGCGGCTGCTGGCGCATTTCCCGCCGATCGGGGTGGACGAGTTCGGGCTTAGCCCCGACGGGGTGCACACCCAGCCGGCGGCGCTGGCCCAGATGATGCGCCAGCTCGCGTTCGGTCGCGGCCAGCTGCGGGTGGGCGACGTGTTGTTCATGGCCACCGACGCGTTCGCGCACTGGATACTGCGCCGAGTCCGCCGCGACGAGCGGCAGCTCTGGACGGTGCTCGGCGAGCTCGACCACGACGCCACGTTCGCGCAACTGGTCACCGACCACCGGGCGGCAGGCGAGCTGAAGAACGATGACGTCACGTTGCTGCGCGTGCACGTGGTGGCAACTGATCCCGCGTTTCTCGTGGTGTGCTTGTGATGGAATACCCGAGCCCCGAGGACTACATCAAGGCGGTCCAGCAGCCCGAGCGCGTGTTTGTCCGGACCGAGCTGAAGCAGGCGCAGTTCGCCCTGCACCCGCTGCTGCAGATCCCGATACCGGCCCAGGGGAGCACGGCGGTGGTGTTCAAGGCCACGATCGGCGGGGTTGACCAGGCGCTGCGGTTCTTCACCAGGGAGGACGCGTCGACCCGCGAGCGCTACAACGCGCTCAACACCTACTTCACCGCGCGTCAGCTGGCCGAGCACATGGCGACGTCGCGCTGGATCGACGACGCGATCAGGATCAAGGACCGGGCGTGGCCACTGGTCCGGATGGAATGGGTGGAGGGCCGCACCCTCGACCAGTACGTCGAGGACCTCGTCGAGAAGGACGACACCGCCGCGCTCGGCTCGCTGGCCGGTGCCTGGCGCGATCTGTTGCACCGCATGCAGGCCGCCCGGTTCGCGCACGGCGACCTGCAGCACGGCAACGTTCTTGTCGACCACAAGGGCTCGCTGCGGCTGGTCGACTTCGACTGCGCCTGGATCGAGCCGTTCGCCGGCATCTCGCCGCCCACCGAGTCCGGCCATCGCAATTACCAGCACCCAGGGCGCGTCTGGGGACCGTGGATGGACACCTTCCCCGGGTTGGTCGTCTACACCTCGCTACTGGCGCTCTCGAAGAGCATCGACCCGTGGAAGAAGCTGCACAACGGGGAGAACCTGCTGTTCCGCCGGCAGGACTACGACCCGCCCTACCAGACGCCCGCCTGGCGGCAGGTCGCGAGCCTGCACGACCCGCAGATCGACCTGCTGGCCGGCCAACTGCGGGCCTGCTGCGCGCCGACGTGGTCGGCGAGCGGCGACCTGGAGCAGCTGCTTTACGCCCAGCCGCCCTGGTGGGAGCGGACCCGGGGAGCTGCCGGCGCCTTCTCGACGCCGGGTGCCGCGCTGCCGCCCGTCGCGCGGACCGGCCCGTTGCCGCTCCCGCCGCGGATCCCGCCGCCGCGCGTGTCGGGGCCGATCCCGGCCGGACCGGCCCGCCGAGACTGGCCACGGACCCGCGGCGCCCGTTCCAGCCAGGCCGGGTGGTGGCAGCAACAACCGGCACCGGGTCGCCCGGTGCCGCTGCGGCCGGCCCCGACGCCTGCGCCCGGCCCCGCCGGGCCCGCAGACCGCTCCGGTCGGTATGCCGAGCCGGTGCTGGGTGCGATCGGGATCGGTCTGGTCGTCGGGCTGGTGCTGGCCGCTGCGTTCGGCGACAGCGGCGCCGCTGCGGCGGCGTTCGCGCTCGGCTGGATCCTCACGACGGTCGTGGCGCTGCCCATCCTGCTCGACCGCGCGCGGCGGCGACCGTGAACGCGGGCCAGGGGAGGATCGGGTGACAACGACGGCATTCGGGCCGTACCGCATCGAGGGTCTGCTTGGGCGCGGCGGCATGGGGGAGGTCTACCGGGCGTTCGACACCAGCCAGAACCGGGTGGTCGCGCTGAAGTGCCTGCTCCCGCACCTGGCCGCGGATGCCGAGTTCACCGCCCGGTTCCGCCGCGAGTCTGAGCTGGCCGCGCGGCTGCGCGAGCCGCATGTGATCCCGATCCACCGCTACGGCGAGATCGACGGGCGGCTGTTCATCGACATGCGCCTGGTGGAGGGCGACGATCTGGGGGCGGTGCTGGCAAAGCGCGGCACGCTGCCTCCGGCGAGCGCGGTGAACGTGATCAGCCAGGTGGCCGCGGCGCTCGACGCCGCGCACGCTGACGGGCTGGTGCACCGCGACGTCAAGCCGTCCAACGTGCTGGTGGCCAGCAGCGAGAGCCTCGGTGAGATGGACTTCGTCTACCTGGTCGACTTCGGGATCGCCCACGCCATGGGCCTCTCCGGCCCGGGGATCACCGCCGTCGGTGCTGCGTTAGGCACGGTGGACTACATGGCGCCGGAGCGGTTCGGCACCGGGCCGGCGGACCGGCGGGTCGACGTGTATGCGCTGGCCTGCCTGCTGTTCGAGTGCCTGACCGGGCGCAAGCCGTTCACGGGCGGGGCGCCGCTGGCCTCGATCAACGCGCACCTGCACACCCCGCCGCCGCTCCCGTCGCAGGTACGGCCCGGAGTGCCGGCGGGCTTCGACGACGTGGTGGCCCACGGCATGGCCAAGGACCCGGATCAGCGCTATTCGACCGCCGCCCGGCTGGCGGCCGCCGCCCGCGCGGTCCTCGGGCCGGCCTCGTCGACCACCCCGGTGGTCCCGGACCCGCAGCCACCGAACCCGACGCCGGTGTCCCCCGTGGTGACTGGCCAGTGGTGGACCAAGACCCCGGTCGGGGCGGCGCTGGCCGGCGGGTCTGCGGACCCACCGGACCCGGAGGGCGGCTCGGCCGGCTCGGGATGGCGGGGGTGGGGCGGCTGGCGCGCTACCGCACCGCCCGCACCGGTGGCGGCATCAGCGCCACCGCCGGTTACGGGCGCCGCGCCGCCGATCGTCCCGGCGCAGCGCGCGCCAGGCGACGGCGGGGGTGCGTGGTGGCAGCGGCCGTCCTCCGCGGTGCACGCGGTCTCCGCCACGAAGATCACCATTGGTCGGGCGCCGGACTGTGACGTGGTGCTGGCCGACTTGCTGGTGTCCCGCCACCACGCCGAGCTGCGCCGGGACGGCGCGGGGTGGCAGGTGGCCGACCTCGGCAGCTGGAACGGCACCTTCGTCAACGGCAGGCGGGTCACTGAGGCCCCGGTCTCCCAGCGCGACGTCGTCGGCGTCGGGCACGCTCTGCTGCAGCTGGTCGGGGACACCCTCGTGGAGTACACCGACCGCGGCGACGTCACCTTCCGGGCCGACGACCTGGTCGTCACCAAGTCGGGGAAGCGATTGCTGGACGGCGTGAGCTTCGCGTTGGAGGAACGTAGCCTGCTGGCGGTCGTCGGCCCGAGTGGCGCTGGCAAGTCGACGCTGCTCGGCGCCCTGACTGGGCAGCGACCAGCGGACGGTGGCCAGGTGCAGTACGCGGGGCGTGATCTCTACCAGGCCTACGATGAGCTACGCCAGCGTATCGGCCTGGTGCCGCAGGAGGACATCCTGCATCCCCAGCTGACGGTGCGCCGGGCGCTGCGCTACGCCGCGCGGCTGCGCTTCCCCGCCGACACGCCGGCCGCCGAGCGGAATCGCCGGATTGAGGAGGTGATCGTCGAGCTCGGCCTGTCTAGGCAGGCCGACCAGCGGATCAGCACGCTGTCCGGCGGCCAGCGCAAGCGGACCAGCGTGGCCCTGGAGCTGCTGACCCGGCCGTCGCTGCTATTCCTCGACGAGCCCACCTCCGGGCTGGACCCCGGTCTGGACAAGTCGGTCATGCGGACCCTGCGTGGGCTGGCCGACGACGGCCGTACCGTCGTGGTAGTCACCCACACCCCCACTCAGCTCGATCTGTGCGATCGGCTGCTGGTGCTGGCCTCCGGTGGGCAGCTGGCGTACTTCGGCCCCCCGGGCGAGGCGCTGCGCTACTTCGGGCAGCAGGACTACGCCGACATGTTCCTGCTGCTGGACCGCGAGCAGAACGTGAACTGGACGCAACGGTTCCGCGACTCGCCGGAGGGTGCGCGCTACCTCGCGGCCAGTCAGCCGTCGCCGGCGCGGCCAGCCGGGGGCAGCCGCCCGCCGCCGCTGGCACCTCGCCAGCAGCCCACCCGAGCCCAGTTCTGGGTGCTCTGCCGTCGGTACCTTGCGGTGATTGCCGCCGACCGAGCCCACGCGATCTTCCTGGCCGTCCTGCCGCTGGTGCTCAGCATCTTCGCGCGGCTCATACCCGGCAGCGCGGGCCTCTCCTGGCCGGCCAAGCTGGCGAGCGGTCCCAGCCCCGGTGGCCCGCAGCAGTTGCTGCTGGTGCTGGTGGTCGGGTGCGCGTTCATGGGGTTCTCGGCTGCGTTCCGGGAGCTGGTCAAGGAGCGGGCGATCTTCCGAAGAGAGCAGGCCGTCGGGGTGTCGCTGGACGCCTACCTCGGCTCTAAGCTGGCGGTTCTGGGCCTGATCGGGACCGCGCAGGCGGTGCTGTTCGGTGTGCTGGGCACGCTCAGGGCGCTGCCACCCCCGGCTCCGGTGCTGTTCAACGACGGCATCGCCGAGGTCGTGGTGGCGCTGGTCGCGGTGACCATCTCGATCATGGTGCTCGGCCTGCTGGTGTCGGCCCTGATCTCGAACGCGGATCGCGGGATGCCGCTGCTGGTGGTGATCCTGCTGCTGCAGCTGGTGCTGTCCGGGATGCTGTTCCCGGTGCACGGGGGGCCGCCCCTGGAGCCGCTGGCCTGGCTGGTGCCCGCCCGTTGGGGGTTCGCGATGGGTGCCAGCACCGGCGGCTTCCCGCCCCCGGCCGGCGCCACCTTCGACCCGCTGTGGGAGCCCGCCGTCGGGGTGTGGCTGTTCGATCTCGCCATGCTCGTCCTGCTCACCCTGGTCTTCGTGGTGAGCACCCGGTACCTGCTGACCCGCCACCGCCCGGGTCGACGGTGAGCTACCTCGGGGTCGCGGCGTTCGCGCTTGCAACGTTCTGCTACCAAGTAGTCACGGATCGGAACCGGATCTGGCAGTGTGGCGTCCCACTGTCGTCAGATCTCACCAACCCCAGATTGAACAACCCACATTGAACGATACAGAGGGGACCGCAGCAGATGGCACAGCAGTTCGGCGCTGAGTTCGAGCAGATGACGGCGGCGGCAAACCACGTCGCCGAGGTGAACCAGAGCGTGCAGAGTCAGCTGACGGCCTTGCGCAACCAGCTGGCACCGCTGGCCGGCGCGTGGAAGGGTCAGGCGGCGACCGCCTTCCAACTGCTGATGCAGCGCTGGGACAACGACGCTCGCGCTCTCAACGAGGCCCTCAACAGCATCGGTGAGCAGATCCGGGGATCCGGCGCCACCTACGCCCAGGCCGACGAGGCCGAGAACCAGACCTACTCGCGGATCAGCCAGGTGCTGGGCGACTGAGTCCGCCGGCCGACCGTTACCACTTCAAATATCAAGGAGATAGACACGTGAGCGAGATCCTGGTCACGTTCGGCGAGCTCGAGAACGCGCGGAGTTCGATCCGGACGACGTGGACGAATATCAGCCGGGAGATGGAGGACCTCAAGCGGTTCCTGCAGCCAATGGTGGAGACCTGGACCGGCGAAGCGTCGGCTGCTTACCAGGCCCACCAGGCGACGTGGGATCGGTCGGCGGCCGATCTGAACCAGGTGCTGAACCAGATCGGGGTGGCGCTGGGCACGTCGAACGAGAATTACCAGGCTGGCGAGGCAGCCAACAAAGGCCGGTGGGCGTAGCTGTCCGGGGGCGGTACCTGCCGGGCGCCGACCCCGTTGCAACCGTGTTGCGCGCGGCCGGTATCGTCATCCGTTGTTGTGCGGAGGCGCGCGGCTCTTGTCGTGTTGTCACGCCCGCGGGTGTGACAAGCCGCACCGGCACCCCTGACGAACTGCGATGACGAGGTAGATCCGTGCGCACGTACAGTCCCAAGCCTGGCGAGGTTGAGCGCGCCTGGCATGTCATCGACGCCACGGACGTGGTGCTCGGTCGCCTCGCCAGTCAGGTGGCCACGTTGCTGCGCGGCAAGCACAAGCCCACCTATGCCCCGCACCTCGACACCGGCGACTTCGTCGTGATCGTCAACGCTGGCCGGGTGGCGCTGTCGGGCAACAAGGGTGACCACAAATTCGTCTACCGGCACAGCGGCCACCCCGGCGGGCTCAAACGACGCTCGTTCACCGAGATGCTCGCCACCCAGCCTGAGCGGCTTGTGGAGCGGGCTGTCAAGGGGATGCTCCCGAAGAACACCTTGGGTCGGGCGATGGCCCGCAAGCTCAAGGTCTACGCGGCGTCGGAGCATCCCCACGCCGCCCAGCGCCCGCAGCCGTTCCAGATCACCCAGGTCGCCCAGTGACGACTTCTCGCCCAGTGACCACCTCCAGTGAGGACCCGACAACCGTCGTGACCACCCCGCAGATCCCGCAGCAACAAATCGAGCAGACTGCCGCCGCGATGCTGGCGCCGGTGATTGACGACAGATCAGCGCAGACTGTTGGTCGCCGCAAAGAAGCGGTCGTGCGGGTGCGGCTGGTGCCCGGCACCGGTACCTTCACGCTCAACGGCAAGAGCTTAGAGCAATACTTCCCGAACAAGGTGCACCAGCAGCTGGTGCGGGAGCCCCTCGTCACGGTCAACAAGCCCGAGGCCTACGACGTGATCGGCAACCTCCACGGCGGCGGTACCTCCGGCCAAGCCGGTGCGCTGCGGCTGGGCATTGCCAGGGCGCTGATCGAGCTGAATGTCGATGACCGCCCGGCGCTGAAGAAAGCGGGCTTCCTCACCCGTGACGCTCGGTCCACGGAACGCAAGAAGTACGGTCTGAAGAAGGCGCGCAAGGCGCCCCAGTACTCGAAGCGCTAGTACTCGAAGCCGTAGTACTCGAAGCGGTGACGCGGCGCTTGTTCGGCACCGACGGGGTGCGCGGGCTGGCCAATCGTGAGCTCACGCCGGAGCTGGCGCTGGCCGTGTCTGGGGCGGCGGCCCGGGTGCTATCCCAGCATGGCCTCAGGCACCGCCCGGTCGCTGTCGTGGGCCGGGACCCACGAGCCAGCGGTGAGATGCTGGAGGCGGCTGTCACCGCGGGTCTGACGTCAGCGGGCGCCGACGTCCGCCGGGTTGGGGTGCTGCCCACCCCGGCGGTCGCCCACCTGGTGGCTGAGTTCTCCGCAGACCTCGGCGTCATGATCTCCGCCTCGCACAACCCGATGCCGGACAACGGCATCAAGCTCTTCGCCGCTGGTGGACACAAGCTGCCCGACGCGGTGGAGGACGAGATCACCGCTGAGATGCACGGCTGCGACTCCGAGCGTCCCGTCGGCGCCCGGATCGGCCGGGTGCGCGACGTGCCGGAGGCGGCCGGGCGCTACGTGGATCACTTGTTGCTGGCCACCCCGAACCCGCTGGAGGGGGTCCGCGTGGTGGTCGATTGCGCCCACGGCGCGGCGTCCGTCATCGCTCCCGAGGTCTACCGCCGGGCCGGTGCCGACGTGGTGGCGCTGCACGCCGAGCCCAATGGCCTCAATATCAACGACGGCTGCGGGTGCACTCATCCCGACCAGCTGCGCAAGGTGGTGCTGACGCACGGCGCCGCGATTGGTATCGCGCACGACGGTGACGCGGACCGTTGCCTGGCCGTGGACGCCGCCGGTGACGTGGTGGACGGTGACCAGATCATGGCCATCCTCGCGCTGGCCATGAGGGACAGCGGCGAGCTGGTCTCCGACACCCTGGTCACTACCGTGATGAGCAACCTGGGGCTGCACTTGGCAATGCGCGAGCACGGGGTTGCGGTGCGGACCACCCCGGTGGGGGACCGGTACGTGCTCGAGGCGCTGTGGTCGGGCGGGTTCTCGTTGGGCGGCGAGCAGTCCGGGCACGTGGTGTTGCCGGGGTATGCCACGACGGGAGACGGGCTGCTCACCGCGTTGCGCCTGATGGCCCGAATGGTTACCTCTGGACAGAGCCTGGCTGATCTGGCCGGCGTGCTGACCCGGTTGCCGCAGGTGCTGGTCAACGTCGCGGTGGCGGACAGGGCAGCGGTCGCGGCGGCACCTGCGGTGCTCGACGCCATCGCCGTTGCGGAGGTCGAACTGGGCGAGACCGGCCGCGTGCTACTGCGCCCGTCGGGCACCGAGCCCCTGGTGCGAGTAATGGTCGAAGCCCCCACCCACCCCACCGCGGAAACCATCGCTCACCGCATCGCTGCAGTAGTCGCCCAGGTCTGACCGGAATTACTGCGTTCTGTCCCCAGAACGCGGCGAGTCAGGGTTCTTCCAGCAGCGCGTCGTAGTCGGGGGTGTTGGTGAGATGGTGTAGGAGGAATGCGGTGACTAGGGCGCGGGACAGTCGCCGGGTGCTGTATTCAGGGCTGCCGTCGACTAGCAGGCTTGTCCAGTGCTTGCCCTGCAGGAAGCCGAGGTGGCTCGCCTTGGGCAGCGTTCGCAGTTGTACCGGACCCCCCCACGCCTTGGCCACCGGCTGCGCATGCCCGACCGGCGGGGCCACCCGATCCTTGCCTGCTGCCAGGTGCAGGCCGGGCATGGTGCAGCCGCGTGCGGCGGCCACCGCTGACGGCATGGTCTCGGCTAGCGCCAAGGTGGCCACCGCGCGGCAACGGTCGTCGGCTGCCGCGGCGAGCACCGCGCAGCCGCCGCCCATGCCGTGCCCGACCAGTCCGAGCTTGCCGGGATCGACACTGATCTCACTGTCACCCAGCGGCACCTCGACGCAAACGTCCAGCGCCGCGCGCAGATCGACGGCGAACTGCCGGTACGACGGCAGCGCGCCGGACTGCGTGGCCGGCGCCGCCGCGACCATCCCCCAGGAGGCCAGGTGGCGCAGCAACTCCTCGTAGCGTGACGTCGGCTGCAGCCAACCGTGCCCGAACGCGACCGCAGGCAGTCCGAGCCCGGACTGCGGAGTAAACACCACGCCGGGCATGCCGACCAGTGCTAGGTCACCGCGCAGCACCCCATGCGGACCTGGCCGAGACAGTTCCTCAGCCGTACGCCGGACTGCTGGGTCGGTGCGTGCCATGAGCCCGGACGGTATCGGACTCTGAAGCTCACGTCGGGCTCAGATGCCCGATCGGCGACAAACTTGCCCAGGGGGGGAGCGTGGCCGCCCTCGGCTACCGTGACGCACATGTGCGGAATCGTGGGTTACGTGGGGCATCGAGGCGCCCTCGACGTCGTTCTGCAGGGTCTGGGTCGGTTGGAGTACCGCGGGTACGACTCGGCCGGAGTCGCGGTGCTCGATGGTGCCGGCACGCTGGCGGTGGCTCGCAAGGCCGGGGCGCTAGCCAACCTGATCGGCGAGCTCAACACCACTGGGCGGGAGGCCTTCACCGGCACCGTCGGGATGGGACACACCCGCTGGGCCACCCACGGTGCGCCGACCGACCGCAACGCTCACCCCCACTCAGACACCGCCGGTCGGCTTGCCGTGGTGCACAACGGGATCATCGAGAACCACGCCCAGCTGCGCGCTGAGCTGGAGCGCGCCGGGGTGGAACTGTCCAGCGACACCGATACCGAGACCGCCGCGCATTTGATCGCTGCGGAGTACGCGCGCTGCGGTGACCTACCCGCCGCGGTGCGCGCGGTGTGCCGGCGGCTGCACGGGGCGTTCACCCTCGTCGTCACCCACGCCGACGAACCCGATCTGATCGTCGCGGCGCGCCGCTCGTCGCCGCTGGTGGTGGGGGTGGGCGTTGGCGAGCACTTCGTCGCCTCCGACATCTCGGCGTTCATCGAACACACCCGCAACGCCGTCGAACTTGGCCAGGACCAGGTGGTGACGATCACCCGCGGCGGGTACGAGATCACTGATTTCCACGGCGCCCCCGCGCACGGCAGGCCCTTTCACGTCGACTGGAACCTGTCTGCGGCGGAGAAGGGCGGCCACGACTACTTCATGCTCAAGGAGATTCAGGAACAACCCACCGCCATTGGCGATACTTTGCGCGGGCACTTTATCGACGGCCGGATCGTGCTGGACGAGCAGCGGATGGACATCCAGGAGCTGCGCGACGTCGACAAGGTCTTCGTGGTCGCCTGCGGGACTGCCTACCACTCGGGCATGGTCGCCAAGTACGCCATCGAGCACTGGTGCCGGTTGCCGGTGGAGGTGGAGCTGGCCAGCGAATTCCGCTACCGCGACCCGGTGCTGGACCGCTCCACCCTCGTCGTCGCGATCTCGCAGTCCGGGGAGACGATGGACACCTTGGAGGCAGTGCGGCACGCCAAGGAGCAGAAGGCCCGGGTGCTGGCGATCTGCAACACCAACGGGGCGCAGATCCCCCGGGAGTCCGACGCGGTGCTCTACACCCATGCCGGGCCGGAGATCGGGGTGGCCGCCACCAAGACGGTCCTCGCTCAGATCGTGGCCAACTCCCTGGTCGGACTGGCGCTGGCGCAGGCTCGCGGCACCAAGTACTCCGACGAGGTCGCCCGCGAGTTCGCCGAGCTGGAGGCCATGCCCGCAGCGGTGCAGCAGGTGCTGGGCACGGTGGACCAGGTGCGCGCGCTGGGCTGCGAACTCGCGGGCTCCAAGGTGGTGCTGTTCCTCGGCCGCCATGTCGGTTTCCCGGTAGCCCTGGAGGGGGCGCTCAAGCTCAAGGAGCTCGCCTACATGCACGCGGAGGGCTTCGCCGCGGGCGAGCTTAAGCACGGCCCGATTGCGCTGCTCGAGGAGGGTCTGCCGGTGGTCGTGGTGATGCCCTCGCCCAAGGGCCGGGCCGTACTGCACGCCAAGCTGCTGTCCAATATCCAGGAGATCCGGGCCCGCGGCGCGCGGACCATCGTCATCGCCGAGGAGGGCGACGAGACGGTGCGGCCCTACGCATCGCATCTGCTGGAGGTGCCCGCGGTGCCCACCCTGCTACAGCCGCTGGTATCCACCGTGCCGCTTCAGGTGCTCGCCGCAGAGATCGCCCGACAACGCGGCTACGACGTGGACAAGCCACGCAACCTCGCCAAATCCGTCACCGTCGAATGAGGGCCTTCGACCCTGTGAGTGGCAATCCGGGTGATAACTCGCATCGCCACTCACAGGGTGCCTGGACTGTGGCGCGGGTACGGGCCGCGGAGGACGCGCTGCTCGCCCGTGTCCCAGCAGACGCCCTGATGCGTCGCGCGGCGTTCGGGCTGGCCACCCGGACTGCGGCAGCGCTGTCCGAGCGGACCGGCGGGGTGTCCGGCCAGCACGTCACGCTACTGGTCGGGGCGGGAAACAACGGCGGGGACGCGCTGTGGGCCGGGGCATACCTACGCCGCCGCGGGGTGGCAGTCGCCGCTGTCCTGCTGTCCCCGGATCGCGTGCACCCGCAGGGCCTGGCCGCGCTGCGCCGCGCCGGCGGGCGGATCGCCGACCACCTGCCAGACCGCACGCACCTTGTGCTCGACGGGATCGTCGGGCTGTCCGGCCGCGGCGGGTTGCGTCCGGCGGCCGCCCGGCTGGTGGAGGCGGTCCGGGTACCGATCATCGCGGTGGACTCGCCGTCCGGAGTCGACCCGGACACCGGCACCGCGGACGGACCCGCGGTCACCGCCACCGAGACTGTCACGTTCGGCGCCCGTAAGCCGGTGCACCTGCTCGCCCCGTGGCGCTGCGGTCCGGTACACCTGGTGGACATTGGGTTGTTCGACGAGCTGGGCGAGCCCGATCTGCGGGTGCTCAGTGCCGCCGAGATCGGTGCACGGTGGCCGGTGCCGGGGCCGACCAGCGACAAGTACAGCCAGGGTGTCGTGGGGATCGCAGCCGGCTCAGCGGACTACCCAGGGGCGGCGGTGCTCTGCGCGGGCGCTGCGGTGCTGGCGACATCGGGCATGGTCCGCTTCGCAGGTACCGCTGCCGACGCGGTACGCGGGCGCTGGCCAGAGGTGGTGGCCACCGGGTCGGTGTCCGACGCCGGGCAGGTGCAGGCCTGGGCGGTCGGACCGGGATTGGGTACCGGCGCCGCTGCCCGCCAGGTACTGGCCCACGTGCTGGCCGCAGGGGTGCCAGTGGTGGCCGACGCCGATGCGATCACCCTGTTAGCCGGCCACCCCGAGCTGGCGGACAGCCGCGACCCGGACACCCCGCTGGTGCTCACCCCGCACGACCGTGAGTTCGAGCGGCTCACCGGCAAGCTACCCGGCACTGACCGGGTCGCGGCCGCCCGAGACGCCGCGGGCCGGTTGGATGCCGTGCTGGTGCTCAAGGGCAACACCACCATCATCGCGGCCCCCGACGGTCGGGTACTGGTAAACCCGGCCCGCTCGTCGTGGCCGGCCACCGCGGGTTCCGGCGACGTCCTCACCGGCGTGCTCGGCGCGTTGCTTGCCGCCGGTCTGGAACCGGCCGTGGCGGCGGCTGCCGCGGTGCACGCCCATGAGTTCGCCGCCGCACTCGCCGCCCGGGGCGGCACGCACAGCAGCGCGCCGGTGCCCGCCTCGGCGATCCAGGCGGCCCTGACCGACGCGATTCGCGCTCTCCGGTCGGTGGCCGGGATGCGAGGATGACCTGGGTGCAGGACGCGTGCGGCCGGCCACGAGTCGAACTGGTGATCGATCTCGATGCGGTCCGGCACAACGTCGGGATCCTCGCCGGGTGCGCCGCCGCATCCGGCGCCGCCACCATGGCGGTGGTCAAGGCCGACGGGTACGGCCATGGCGCGGTCGACGTCGCCGCCGCCGCGCTGCAGGCGGGGGCCAGTGCGCTAGGGGTGTGCAGCGTTGACGAGGCGCTCGCCCTGCGCTACGTCGGGATCGACGCTCCCGTGCTGGCCTGGCTGCATGCTCCTGGCGAGGACCTCGCCGCCGGTGTCGCGGCCGATGTCGACCTCGGCGTCTACTCCACCGGCCAGCTCGACGCCGCAGCTGCCGCCGCCGCAACAACGGGCCGCACCGCCCGGATACACCTCAAGATCGACACCGGGCTGACCCGCGGCGGCGCCTACCGCGGCGAATGGCCCGGCCTGGTCCGCGCCGCTGCGGCTACCCGGGGCGTCGAGGTCGTGGGGATCTGGTCGCACCTCGCCCATGCCGACGATCCCGGGCACCCGATCATCGAGCAGCAGGTGCGGTACTTCGAGCAGGCTTACCAGGTGGCGCGGAACGCCGGGTTGCGGCCGCTGCGACATCTGGCAAACTCAGCGGCAACACTGACTCGGCCTGAGCTGCACTATGACATGGTCCGTCCGGGCATCGCCGTCTACGGGCTCTCGCCGGTACCCGGGGTGGGTGATGACCTCGTGCCAGCGATGACGCTGCGCTCGCAGGTCGCGTTGCTCAAACGCGTCCCGGCCGGTGAGGGCGTGTCATACGGGCACGTCTGGCATACCGATCGGGAAACCACCCTGGCACTGGTCCCCGCCGGTTACGCCGACGGCGTGCCGAGGGCGCTCACCGGCCGGCTCGATGTCTGGCTGGCCGGGCGCCGCCGCCCGGTGGTGGGGAGGGTGTGCATGGACCAGGTGATGGTCGACTGCGGGGACGACCCGGTGGTGGTGGGCGCTGAGGTGGTCTTCTTCGGCACCGGCGAGAACGGCGCGCCTACCGCGGCAGAGTGGGCCGACAAGCTGGGCACCATTCACTACGAGGTGGTCGCGGGGATGGTGCGCCCCCGGTTGACCCGGATGGTGCGCGGTCGCCATCCGACTCTGACGCGAGTGGCCCGATGAAGTCGGCGGTGAAGACTGCCAGCTGGGTGGCCGGCGGTGTGCTGGGCACGGCGGTTACCACCGCGCTGGTGGCCGGGGCTGCGCACCATCACCGCATCGCCGAGCTGCGGAGCCACGCTGCGGAACTCCCTAACGGGTTCCCGGCTGTGCTCCCCCCGGACCGCGAATACACCGTGATGGCCGACGACGGGGTGGAACTGTCGGTAGAGGAGGTCGACCCGGCTGATGGAGGAGCGCCCGAGTTCACCGTCGTCCTGATCCACGGCGTCACTCTGGACCGGCGATGCTGGCTGTTCCAGCGACACGACCTGGCGCATTCCACCGCGCCCCGGGTCCGCCAGGTGCTCTACGACCACCGCAGCCACGGCCGCTCCGGTCACTCGCCCCATCGTGCGTGTACCCTCGAGCAGCTCGGCCGTGACCTGCACGCGGTGATCCGCGCGGCCGCACCCGACGGGCGGGTCGTGCTGATCGGGCACTCCCTGGGTGGTATGACAATCATGGCGTTGGCCGAGGACCGCCCTGAGCTGTTCGCCGAGCGCATCCGCGGGGTCGCTTTCCTCAACACCAGCGCCGGGGACATCGGCCGGTCGGGCTTGCCTCGGCCGATCCTGTCCCGGCGAAACCCGATCATGCCGGTAGCCAGGCGGCTGTCCCGCTGGGAGCCCAGCGCGCGCGCGGTCGACCGCGGGCGCGATATCTGCCGCAATCTGATCTGGAGCCTGATCCGCAAGTTCTCCTTCGGCGACGAGACGGTTAATCCGGCGGTGGTCGAACTGATGGACACGATGATGAGACCCACCTCATTCGAAGTCATGACCGACTTCCTGGCCCTTTTCGGGGCGCACAACCGGTACGCCGCGCTGGCCGGTCTGCAGTACGCCAAGGCGCTGGTGCTCGGTGCCGACGGTGACCGGGTGATTCAGTACCAGCACTCTGAGGCCATTGCGGCGCTGCTTACCGACGTTGAACTGGTGCAGGTGGAGCGGGCGGGGCACGTGACGATGCTGGAGCAGCCGGAGCGCGTCAACAAGCACCTGCTGGACCTGATCTCCCAATGTGGCGGGGCGCTGCCAGGCAACCGGACAGGAGCATGACTCTGGTGCTGGAGCTGGCCGGCCCGACGGACACCGAGTGCCTCGGACGGGCCGTGGGCGAGCGCCTGCGCCCAGGCGACGTGGTGGTGCTGTCCGGGCCGCTGGGCGCGGGCAAGACGGTGCTGGCCCGCGGCATCGGCGCCGGCCTGGGGGTCCGCGGGCCGGTGACGTCGCCGACCTTCGTCATCGCCCGTGAGCACCCGGCTGCGCCAGGGGGACGAGGGGTGCCACTGGTGCACGTCGACGCTTACCGGCTCGGCGGAATCTCTGAGCTGGACGACCTCGACCTGGACACCGACCTCCTCGCGGCCGCCGTGGTCGTGGAGTGGGGCGAGGGCATGGCTGAGCGGCTGGCCGACGAGCATCTGCTGATCCGGCTGCAGCCACGGGCTGATGAAAGCAGGGTCGCCGAGCTGTGCGGTCCGGCCAGGTTGTTGCCGCACGGTGTGATGTCGCACGGTGTGACGTCGCGGGTGTGCCCGGCGGTGCCCGAAACGCCGGATCCGTAAGCTGCTCATTCGTGCTGGTGTTGGCTCTGGACACCGCGACCCCCGCGGTCACCGCCGGGCTGCTGCGACTGCCCGCTGCGGGCCCCCCGACGGTCCTCGCCGAGCGGGTCACCGTCGACGCCCGGGCGCACGGCGAGCTGCTCATGCCATCGGTGTGCGCGGTGCTCGCGGCCGCCGCGATGCGGATCCGCGACCTGGACGCGGTGGTATGCGGGGCGGGTCCGGGCCCATTCACCGGGCTGCGGGTTGGGATGGTCACCGCAGCGGCGCTGGGCGATGCCCTGGGTATCCCGGCCCATCCCGTGTGCAGCCTGGACGCGATCGCTTACCGGGCGGGTATCGGCACTCCGCTGCTGGTGGTCACCGACGCCCGGCGCCGGGAGGTCTACTGGGCGCGCTACGACGAGACCGGTGCACGGATCGACGGTCCCCATGTGGATCGCCCGCTTGACGTGCCGCTGGCCGGCGTGGCGCGGGTCGCCGGTGCCGCCGACGCGCTGGGGCCCCAGGTGATGTCGCACCTGAGGCCGCCGGTGGTGTCGCCGCGGTACCCGGATCCGGCCGGACTGGTCGGCGTAGTGGCGGCAGCTGTGCGGGCGCACACGCCGCCAGGCCCGCTCACCCCGCTGTACCTGCGCCGTCCTGACGCGCTCGAACCCGGCCCGGTCAAGCGAGTGCTTCCGGTATGACCGTGCTGATTGGACCGATGCTGGCCGCCGACACGTGGCGCTGCAGCGAACTGGAGCAACTGCTGTTCGACGGCGACGACCCGTGGCGCCCGGAGGTATTTCTCGAGGCGCTCGCCGCGGGTCATCACTATCTCGCCGCGCGGGAAAACGGCTCGCTGCTCGGCTACGCGGGTCTCGCCCGTACCGGTGGTGAGGCGGAGATTCACACCCTCGCGGTGGACCCGGTACACCATGGGCGGGGAATCGGGCGCGCGTTGTTGCGGGCCATGCTCGACCATGCCGCTGGGGCCATGGTGTTTCTTGAGGTGCGCACCAACAACGAGCCAGCGATCCAGTTGTATCGCAGCGAGGGGTTCGTCGTGATTGGCACTCGCCGCGGCTACTACCGGCCCAGCGGGGCCGACGCGTTCACCATGCGCAGGAGGGCCCCCTGGTGACTGGGATAGTTCTGGGTATCGAGACGTCCTGCGACGAGACCGGGGTGGGCGTTGTACGGTTGTCGTGCGACGGGACGGTCATCCTGCTTGCCGACGAGATCGCGTCCAGTGTGGACGAGCACGTCCGGTTCGGCGGTGTGGTTCCCGAGGTGGCGTCCCGCGCTCACCTGCAGGCGATGGTGCCAACGGTGCAGCGTGCGCTGGGGGTTGCCGGTGTCAGGTCGTCCGATGTGGACGCGGTGGCGGTCACCGCGGGCCCGGGACTGGCCGGCGCGCTGCTGATCGGCGTGGCGGCGGCCAAGGCGTACGCGGCAGCGTGGGACGTCCCGCTGTACGGGGTCAACCACCTCACCGCGCATATTGCTGTGGACACCCTGGAGCACGGTCCGCTACCCCCAGCGCTGGCCCTGCTGGTATCCGGTGGGCACTCCAGCTTGCTGCAGGTCTCGTCGCTGATGACGCCGTTGCACCCGCTGGGCGCCACCGTCGACGATGCCGCCGGGGAGGCGTTCGATAAGGTGGCGCGACTACTGGGGTTGGGCTTTCCTGGCGGGCCGTTCATCGACCGGGCTGCCCGGGACGGGGATCCGGGCAGTGTCCGATTCCCCCGTGGCCTGACCGGCCCCGGCGACTCGCGCTACGACTTCTCCTTCTCCGGGCTCAAGACCGCAGTCGCCCGGCACGTCGAGGGGCTGCAGCGCCAAGGGATCACCGTGCCGGTAGCCGATGTCGCTGCGGCCTTCCAGGAGGCCGTGGTAGACGTGCTCACTGCCAAGGCGATCCGGGCCGCGATCGACCGGGGCATCGACACCCTGCTCATCGGCGGTGGGGTGGCCGCAAACTCCCGGTTGCGCGCGCTGGCGCAGCAACGCTGCACGGCGGCCGGGCTGCGGCTGCGGGTTCCCCGGCCACGACTGTGCACCGACAACGGAGCCATGGTGGCTGCGCTCGGGGCGCACCTGCTCGCCGCTGGCGCGTCCCCGTCGCAGCTTGACATCCCCGCCGACCCGGGCCTCCCGATCACCACCTCCCTGGTTGGTTGCGGTTAACAGCACCGTGGGCCCCCGGCTAGTGGTACTTGAAGGCGGCGACCGCAGGGGACGGGGATCGGAATATCACGGTCAGCCTAGTTGAGCGCTGGCACTCGGCGCAGTAGTCTGCCAACTGGCACTCTGCCTACCAGAGTGCCAGAAATGGCCCGGGCCACCTCGACACCCGCGACGGCGAGGTGGCCGTAGCCAGCACCAGACAACCCTGCCAGCTCTTCGAAGACCCCAGAAAGTGGAGGTCACACTGTGGCGAGCGTGAACATCAAGCCGCTCGAGGACAAGATCGTCGTTCAGGCCAATGAGGCCGAGACGACGACCGCGTCCGGCATCGTTATCCCGGACACTGCCAAGGAGAAGCCCCAGGAGGGCAAGGTCTTGGCTGTGGGCCCGGGTCGGGTCGACGACAAAGGCAACCGCATCCCGGTGGATGTGAACGTCGGTGATGTCGTCCTCTACAGCAAGTACGGCGGCACTGAGATCAAGCACAACGGCGAGGAGTACCTGATTCTCTCCGCCCGCGACGTGCTCGCGGTCATCAACTGACCGGTCCGACCGTCGCCTCAACTGACGGTTCGACCATCGCGTCACCACCGCGGTCGTCACCAGACGACCGCGGAGATTGCCGAGACCGCCCCGCGGCCCCTCCCGGGGTCAGCGGGGCGGTCCCGCATCGGGTCCCGGCTAACGCCGTGGCCTAGTCCAACTGTGAGGAAGGCAGGCAATGCCCAAGCAGATCACGTTTGACGAGACTGCGCGGCGCGCGCTGGAGCGCGGAGTCGACCAGCTCGCCGACGCGGTCAAGATCACTCTCGGCCCGCGCGGCCGGCACGTGGTGCTGGCCAAGAAGTTCGGCGGCCCGTCGATCACCAACGACGGGGTGACGATCGCCCGGGAGATCGAGCTGTCCGATCCCTACGAGAACCTGGGCGCTCAGCTAGCCAAAAGCGTGGCGACCAAGACCAACGATGTTGCTGGTGACGGCACCACTACCGCCACCGTGCTGGCGCAGGCGATGGTCCGGTTGGGGCTGCGCAACGTAGCTGCTGGGGCCAATCCCACCGCGCTCGGCCACGGCATTGCGGCGGCCGCCGAGGCGGTCTCCAACGCGCTGCTGGCCAAGGCAACGCCGGTGCAAGGTCAGGACGCGATCACCCAGGTCGCCACAGTGTCCTCGCGTGATCCGAAGATCGGCGCGATGATCGGCGAGGCGATGACCAAGGTGGGCAACGACGGCGTGATCACCGTGGAGGAGTCCTCCACGATGGCCACCGAGCTGGAGATTACTGAGGGCGTCGCCTTCGACAAGGGCTACATCTCGCCCTACTTCGTCAACGATGCCGAGCGGATGGAGACGGTGCTGCAGGATGCCAACATCCTGCTGCACCGTGACAAGATCTCCTCGATCCAGGACCTGTTGCCGCTGCTGGAGGAGATCAGTCAGGCTGGCCGGCCGCTACTCATCGTAGCCGAGGATGTCGAAGGTGAGGCGCTGTCCACTCTAGTGATCAACGCGATCCGCAAGACGCTATCGGTGGTAGCGGTGAAGGCACCGTTCTTCGGTGACCGCCGCAAGGCGTTCATGGACGACCTCGCTGTCGTCACTGGTGCCCAGGTGATCAACTCCGAGGTCGGCCTCGCGCTGTCCGAGGTCGGGCTCGAGGTGCTCGGCCGGGCCCGGCGGATCGTGGTGACCAAGGACGACACCACCATCGTCGACGGCGCCGGCGATCCGGCAGAGGTCGACGCCCGCGCCGCGCAGCTTCGTCGCGAGATCGAGGACACCGACTCCGAGTGGGACCGTGAGAAGCTCCAGGAACGGCTTGCCAAGCTCGTCGGTGGCGTCGCGGTGATCAAGGTCGGGGCGGCTACCGAGACCGAGCTCAAGGAGCGCAAGTCCCGGATCGAGGACGCCGTGTCGGCCGCGCGGGCGGCGGCCGAGGAGGGCATCGTGCCCGGCGGCGGGGTTGCGCTGGTGCACACCGTCCAGTCGGTCGGCGACCTCGGCCTGCACGGCGACGAGGCCACCGGCGTCGCCATCGTGTGGGCTGCCAGCGCCGCCCCGGTGGCCTGGATCGCCAATAACGCGGGCTACGAAGGTTCCGTGGTGGTCGCCAAGGTTCGGGAGATGGAGTGGGGTCACGGCTTCGACGCCGAGGCCGAGACCTACTGCGATCTGGTTGCCGCGGGAATCGTCGACCCGGTGAAGGTGACCCGGTCGGCGATCGTCAACGCCGCCTCGATCGCCCGGATGGTGATCACCACCGAGAGCGCGGTGGTAGACAAGCCGGAGCCGGCACCCGCAGCCGGTCAGGGACACGGTCACGGCCACGGGCATGGCCCGGGCATGTGAGCCACCCGACACTCCGGAGTGCGCTGGCGCAGTAACTCTGTGATGCAGTGATGCAGCGACGGCTCTCGCACCTGCACGGACTAGGCGCGAGGGTCGTCGCTGTGATATGAGGTAGCCCGCGATGCCCGAATCATCCGTGCGTGCGGTACTGCCGTGATCCGCTCACACTCGGTAGAGTGAGCGTTGCTCCGCGCGGTGACGACAGCCGTGGGAGCGGTGCGGCTCCGGCCCTTGATGGAAATCCATCAGATCGTGTCAAGTTCCGGCTCCGCGCGACCGATAAGGGAGGTGGGCACATCACTTGGCTGCAGGAAAGGAGCCCTCCCGTGACCGCGGTTCTCATCTGCGACGACCGGCGAAGCGTCCGCGAGGGACTCACTCGAGTGATGTCCGCGGTCCCAGGCGTCGCCCGGATTGACTGCGTGGCGCACGGCGATGAGTTGCTAGCTCGCTATTCTCGGCAGCCGGTGGACGTCGTCCTGGTAGGGACCCAGCGTGCCGTACCGACCGGTGTGGAGGCCACCCGCCGGCTGGTGTCGGCACATCCGCAGGCCAACGTGATCGTTTTCGGGGCCCCGGACGACGCAGGCAGCATCGCCGCGGCGATCGCGGGCGGCGCCCGCGGTTATCTGCGCTGGGACGCGTCGCGTCCGGAACTTGTCGCGGCGTTGGCGCACACGCTGGCCAGCACGTCGGTGCCGGCCCCACGACCCCCGTCCGACCCGGGCGTGCAGCTCACCGAGCGAGAATTACAGGTGCTGCGCGGGATGAGCCAGGGCAAGAGCAACGGGCAGATCGGGCGTGAACTGTACCTGTCCGAGGACACTGTCAAGACGCACGCCCGGAGGCTGTTCCGCAAGCTCGGCGTTCGGGACCGGGCTCAGGCCGTCGCACACGGCTTCCGGCGCGGTCTGGTCGCCTGAGTGTTCCTGCCCGCGGGGCCGGTGGCATCGCCATCGGCCCCCTTTGCTGTCGTCCCGTGCAGGCGTCCCGTGCACGCCGCAGCGATACCGCGTAACGCACCCGATCTTGCGCCTACTACGGTTCCCCCCTGAGGTGCCGTGGTCTCGGGAAGGTGATGAGTGTGGCCGGGACAGCGGAATGGCCACCGCCGGCCGGCGTCCAGCCCGGCTGGTCCCGAGTCGTAACGGCAGGGCTGCATTCTGCGATGACCTTAGTGGGGGACGACCTCAACGTCCTTGTTGGTGCTGCTGTCGACGGTGAGCGAGATGCCGTCGAGAGTGTGCTCAGCTGGATTCGTCCTCTCGTGCTGCGGTACTGCCGCGCCCGCGTCGGTAGCCAGGAGAAGACGTTCGCTTCGGCGGATGATGTAGCCCAGGAGGTGTGTCTCGCGGTGCTCACCGCCCTGCCCAGTTACCGCGACCAGGGCCGGCCATTTCTTGCCTTCGTGTATGGCATCGCTGCGCACAAGGTGGCCGACGCTCACCGGTCGGCGGCGCGCAATCGCACCGAACCGGTCCCGGAGGTCCCCGATTCCCCGGAACCGACCGACGGTCCGGAGCAGCAGGCGATGCAGGTTGAGCTGGCCGAGCAGATGAACAAGCTGCTGGACATGCTGCCGGACAAGCAGCGCGAGATTCTCGTCCTGCGGGTCGTGGTGGGGCTCTCGGCGGAGGAGACCGCTGAGGCCGTCGGGTCGACTCCCGGCGCGGTTCGGGTGGCGCAGCACCGGGCGCTGGGTCGGCTGCGCAACGTATTGACGTCCGAGGGGGTGTCTTGAGATGTCCGGTCGCGACAATTACCCACGTGCCGGCTACCCCAACGGGGATCCCCGTGAGACGCCCGCTGATCTGGCCGCCGTCCAGGCCGACGATGCGCTGCTGGACATGCTCGGCGGTGCCAATCACACGCCGGGCGACACCGACAGGGAGTTGACGCGCGTCCTGGCGGCCTGGCGTCGCGAGATCCACGCCGACTCCAACCGCGTGCTGGTTGACACCGACACCGCCTTGGCGGTGATCAACGCCGCTCGCCGGCCGACCCGCCGCCGCAAACCTGTGTTCGGTTCGGCCGCGGCGGCCGCGGCAGTGCTGGTGATTGCGTTCTCCTCAGTGGGCCTGGTCGCCAAGTCCGCGCACCCTGGCGACCAGCTGTGGGGCGTGACCCAGGTGCTCTACCCCGAGTACTCCCGCTCAGTGGAGGCTGCGGCCTTCGTCCGGACCGAGCTCAAAGAGGCCGAGAGGGCGTTTCGACAGGGCAAGCCCGAGCAGGCGAGGGCAAAGCTGCAACAGGTTCAGCAGCGGCTCCCGGCGATTAGCGACGCCGAGGGCCGCACCGATCTCATTGCCCGCCAGCAGGACCTTGAGAAGATGCTGGATGAGCAGCCTGGCTCGCCCAAGAAAGGGTCGTCGACGGGGCCCTCGGACCCGGGCTCGTCAGCGAGGACTGTGGCGCCCACTCCGACGCCCGAGCCGGCTCCAACGCCCCGGTCCAGTCCGACGCCGCAGCCCAGTCCGACGCCCCGGTCAAGTCCGACGCCCCGGTCCAGTCCGACGCCGCAGCCCAGTCCGACGCCCTCAACGCCCGAGCCCAGTCCGACGCCCGAGCCCAGCACAGCATCGGGAGCCGGTCCCACTGGTCCGGACGAAGGACCTGGTCCAACGTCCCTGCGGGACGAAAGGGTGCCGGATCCATCTACACCGTACACCAATCCGCCCTCGGGTGGCGGTGCTGGCGGGCCGGATGCGCCCAGCCCGCCTGGCTGATGCCAGGTCAGTCGCCGTCCCCGTCGAGGACCGCGTCGGCGTACCCACGGCAGTACTCCCAGCTCACGTAGCCAGCCGGGTCCGGGTCGTACGCGGGCTCGTGCGGGCGCATCCGGCCGACCTCGAGAAGCTGCTGCAGGCTGGCCCGTAGCAAGTGCCAGTCGTGGTAGTGGTGATCGGCACAATCGGGGCAGTCCACCACGATCCCTCGTACTCCGCGAGGAGTCAGCAGGGCCTCGTAGACGGCCAGGTCGCTCAGGTCGGCGAGCAGCCCCGCCCGTTCCTCGTCGTCCAGCGGCTCCTCGAGGTCGTCCTCGGGGTCATCCAAGGCCTCCAGTGCCAGGGCCGGGTCCTCAGGATCACCAGCGAACGGGTCGGGGGGAAGTGATTCGTGCGCCACGGCTGGCACCGTACCCGCCCGGCGGATGGTGCTGTGCCGGATACCATGAATCGACCCCCCAACCGACCCCAGATGTCCCCACTGCCAGGAAGGTCGTCCCTGCGCATGACCAGCGAGCTCACCGCACCCGACTTCCCGTCGAAGTTCGCGCTGCTCGGTCTGACCTTCGATGATGTCCTGCTGCTGCCCGCCGAGTCCGACGTGGTGCCCGCGGAGGTCGATACGTCGACCAGGCTGTCTCGCAACATCACGCTGCGGGTGCCGCTGGTCTCCTCAGCGATGGACACCGTGACCGAGGCGCGGATGGCCATCGCGATGGCCCGTCACGGCGGGATGGGGGTACTGCACCGCAACCTGCCGGCCGACGAGCAGGCCGCGAAGGTCGAGTTGGTCAAGCGGTCCGAGGCGGGAATGGTGACCGACCCGGTGACCTGCCTGCCGGAGAACAACCTCGCCGAAGTGGACGCGCTGTGCGCCAGATATCGGATCTCCGGCGTGCCCGTCACCGACTCGGACGGGGTGCTGGTCGGCATCATCACCAACCGGGACATGCGCTTCGAGGTCGACCATGACAAGCGGGTCGCCGACGTGATGACCAAGCCGCCGCTGATCACGGCGCAGGTGGGGGTCACCGCGGACGCGGCACTGGGCCTGCTGCGCCGCCACAAGATCGAGAAACTGCCGATCGTCGACGGGCACGGAAAGCTGCGCGGTTTGATCACGGTCAAGGACTTCGTGAAGACCGAAAAGTACCCGCTGGCCACCAAGGATCCTGACGGGCGGCTGCTGGTGGGGGCCGCGATCGGGGTCGGCGAGGACGCCAAGCAGCGGGCCGCGTTGCTGGTCGAGGCCGGCGTCGACGTGCTCGTCGTGGACACCGCGCACGGGCACTCCCGTGGGGTGCTGGAGATGATCAGCACGCTCAAAGCCGAGGTGGGCAGCACCGTCGACGTCATCGGCGGCAACGTGGCAACCCGGGCCGGGGCGCAGGCGCTGATCGACGCTGGCGCGGACGCGGTGAAGGTCGGGGTGGGTCCCGGCTCGATCTGCACCACCCGGGTGGTGGCCGGGGTGGGCGTGCCGCAGATCAGCGCGATCTTCGAGGCGGACCGGGCGTGTCGCCCCGCGGGTGTTCCGGTGATCGGTGACGGCGGTATCCAGTACTCCGGGGACATCGCCAAGGCCATCGTCGCCGGGGCCAGCAGCGTGATGCTAGGCAGCCTGCTCGGGGGTACCGCCGAGGCGCCGGGCGACCTGATCCTGGTCGACGGCAAGCAGTTCAAGACCTACCGTGGGATGGGCTCGATGGGCGCCATGACCTCGCGTGGTGCCGGGCGGTCGTACTCCAGGGACCGCTACTTCGCCGACGATGTGCTGTCCGATGACAAGCTGGTGCCCGAGGGCATCGAGGGGCGGGTCCCCTTCCGCGGGCCGCTGTCGCTGGTGGCCCACCAGTTGGTCGGTGGCCTGCGAGCGGCGATGGGCTACGCCGGTGCCGCGACGATCCCCGCGTTGCAGGGCGCGCAGCTGGTGCAGATCACGGCGGCCGGTATCAGGGAGAGCCACCCACACGACATCACCATGACGGTGGAGGCCCCGAACTACGCGGTCCACTGAGATGCGAGACCTGGTGGAGATCGGCATGGGCCGCACCGCGCGGCGGGCCTATGCTTTTGACGACGTTGAGATCGTGCCCTCGCGGCGCACCCGCTCCTCCCGGGACGTGTCCACCATCTGGCAGATCGACGCCTACCGCTTCGACATCCCCCTGGTCACCCACCCCACCGACGCGATCGTGTCACCGGCGATGGCGATCCGGATCGGTCAGCTCGGCGGGCTGGGGGTGCTCAATGCCGAGGGGCTGTGGGCTCGTCACCCGAACGTCGACAAGCTGCTGTTCAAGCTCACCTCCGCGATGGACGAGTCCGACGAGGCCGCCGCGGTGCGGCTGTTGCAGCAGTGGCACTCGGCCCCGATCCGGATCGACCTGCTCACCGAGGCGATCGGCCAAGTGGCCGAGTCCGGTGTGACGGTGGCCGCCCGAGTCAGCCCGCAGCACGCCCGCAACCTCGCCCCTGACCTGCTCGCTGCCGGCGTCGAAATTCTCGTCGTGCAGGGCACCATCGTCTCGGCTGAACATGTCTCCCGCGCTGCTGAACCGCTCAACCTCGTGGAGTTCATCGCGTTGATGGACGTCCCGGTGATCGCCGGGGGAGTGGGCGACTACCGCACCGCGATGCACCTGATGCGCACCGGTGCCGCCGGTGTGATCGTGGGCCATGGGGCGGGTGCGAGCACCTCCACCGGCGACGTGCTCGGCATCGGTGTCCCGATGGCCACCGCGGTCGCCGATGCCGCCGCCGCCCGGCGGGATTACCTGGACGAGACCGGTGGACGGTACGTGCACGTGATCGCCGACGGCGGGATGCGCACCAGCGGCGACATAGCTAAGGCGATCGCCTGCGGGGCGGACGCGGTGATGCTCGGTGAACCGCTGGCGGGTGCCGCCGAGGCTCCCGGCAACGGGTTGTACTGGACTGCCGCTGCGGCGCACCCGTCGCTGCCCCGCAGCCACGTCATCGATGTGCCGCAGGGCTCGATCGGCATCGATACGCTGCTGTTCGGCCCCTCCTGCGATCCCGCCGGTGAGGTGAACCTGTTCGGCGCGCTGCGCCGCGCCATGGCCAAAACCGGCTACTCAGAACTCAAAGAGTTCCAGAAGGTCGGCTTAACCGTCCGCACCTGACCGTCTGATCCCGTTCAGGATGCAGACTGCAGTAATTCGTGCTCTGTTTGGTGCAGTCTGCATCCTGAACGGGATCAGACGGTCAGGTGCGCGGAGACCGGAAACTGAAACTGGCGGTTAGCTCCGTCGCTTATGTCGTCTTGAACTCTTCAGTGAGCCCGAAGGCGCGCCATGGAGAGTGACTCGTTTCAGAAAGGCTTGTCCGAAGGGGACGTGGCATGCCCTACGTGACTCGTCGCGTATTTGAACACTGCGTCGATCGAAGCCGTCAGGGACAGGAAGTTGAGGTCGTGCATAGCTACATTTTGCAGGACGTCGAGATGCTCGGCCGCGCGACCACCGTGGACCCGGTGTGCGGAGCGGACGACGCCATTCTCAAGATCGAGGCGGTGTCTGTGTGCTCGACGGACATCTCCTATTACCGCGGGCACCTCACCCCGGTGTCCTGGCCGCTCATACCCGGCCACGAAGTGGTGGGGACCGTGGTGGAGGTCGGGGAGCGGAGCGATCCCCGGGTGTCAGTGGGAGACCGGCTGACCTACTGGGGTCAGATCGACTTCTTCGGGCTCGCCGAGTACCGGATGATCACACCACTGCTCGCCGGTGTGGCCCTTGAAGAGCAGAACTGGTTCGTCCAGCGCGGCTTCCGGGACGCCTCGCACGCTGCGGTAGCCCACGTTCCCAGCGGGATGCCTGCCAACACTGCTACGTTGGCCGAGCCGCTGACCTCGGTCCTGCGGTCCTTGCTGAGCTGCCCGCCCAAGCCCGGTGACCTGGTCGTGGTGCTCGGGTGTGGGCCTGCCGGCCTGCTCAGCATCCAGGTGCTACGTAGGTTGCTGGCGGCGGGAACCATCATTGCTATGGACGTCGACCCCCAGCGGTTGGCACTTGCTACCAGATACGGGGCCGACGAGACCGCGCAGCCAGTCGATCTCGACGGGGCCGCGCGACCGACCGACCCGGGTCTGGGTTTCGCCGACTACGTCTTCGACGCGCTTCCGCACATCGCCACATCGGGGCGGGGCTCGGGTATCCGCACCGAAGCCATGGACATGCTGCGCGCCGGCGGAACGTACACCATTTACGGATCGACGAGCCTGCCTCAGCAGATCAACACCTGGCCCGTGCTCGCCAAGGGCCTCACCGTGCGGGCCGCAGCCTTCGACGTCGGGTTGTTCCCCATGCGCCGCACCGCCCGCGTGCTGGAGATGGCCCTCGACCTCCTGCACAGGGGACTCATCGACACCGGTGCCCTGGTCACTGAGACGGTGCGCTTCGACCACGAGACAGACGTGGTCGACGCCTTCGCCTCCTACGGGTCCCCGGGGCGTCTCAAGACATCGATCCTCTTCTAGGGGCTGTCATGCCCGAAGCACTCGCCGTGACGGCCACGTCAGTGTCCACTCCGGACACCAGGAAAGGCAAGCGAATGTCCGACGTAGGACTGCACATCGTTCTCGACGAGTTCCCCATTCCAGACCCGCTCGAGGTGATCGAGGGCAGATCGGTGCGTCGGTACCTCTACCCGGTCACCATCGTCGACAACCTGCCCTCAGCGGTCGATGCCGTGTGCGGCATGTTGACGCACTCCAGCATCGCACTCATTACCGATGATAACGTGGGCGCGCTTTACGCCGAGCAGACCGCGCATCTGTTTCGGGAGCTCCGGTTGACCAGTCGTTCACCCCAGTCTTCGTCGACGACGCCGGAGATGCGGTAGCACGCATCGCTAGCCACGCCGCCGACGCCCCACCGCTCGTGCACGTCGCTGGACGAGAAACGTGCAGCCGGTTTGAGTTCGCGCGGGAGGCCTACCGGGTGGCGGGTGCGGACCCGAGCAGGGTGGTGCCCGTGGACAGGCGGGCCACCCGGTGGGCGAGCCGCCCGCGCTACAGCTGCCTACAGGAGACGGCCAGCGCGCTGGACCCGCAGCTGCGCCCGCGTTCGATCCACGACGGTCTTGTCGAGACGTGGTCGCGTCCCGCGCCTCAGCGGATGTGAGGCCCCATGGTGTTCGTCGCTGTTGATGCAGGCGGTTCCGGTTCGCGGGTGCTCGCTCAGATTGACTCGCACCGGCAGGTGAGGGAGTTCGGCAGCCTCAATCCCGCGTCCGTCGGAGCTAGCTGCGGCGCCCGACCCAAAGCGGGTGGTGGCAGACCTGGCGGGGGTGGTGACAGACAGTTGGCTCGATGGTGACGGCGCAGCCTGGGAGGTGGTGTCGGCAGCGGCCAGGAACCTCTGCCAGGGCCTGCTTGCCGCGCGCCGCGCGGCCGCATTGCCTCCGGGAGCGCCCACCCTGCTCACCGGTGGGGTGTTCACCGGGTGCCCGCAGTTCGCCGAGCTGGTCGCAGAAGTCGTCCGCCAAGAGTGCGGCGCGCAGCCCGTCACCGTCGCCCCGTCGCCCGTGTGCAGCATCGCCGACGCCCTGGACTCCGTCCGTACCCGAGCAGACCGGCTGGTGTCCGCAGCCAGCAGCGCGTTCATCCATGAGTTTGACATTGATCAGGAGCACGGGCGATGACGACGCAGATCGGGCTCTGCGCTGCCGTATTCGGTGACCTGAACCTCGACTCGATGCTCGACGCCGTGGCCGCCCTGCCAGTCGACTTTCTCGACCTGCCGACTGACTCCACCCTGGCCCTCAACTCCGGGGTGGACGACCTGGGTGGGGAGGCGCACGGCGACCGGGTGGCACAGGCGTTGAAGGCCAGGAGGCTCACCGTGCGGTGCGTCAGTAACAGTAGGGACACGCAGCTGCTGCTCGGGCCACACGGCAGCCACACCGATCCGGTGTGCGCAGGCAGCCGGGAGGAGAAGCTGGTCCATGCCGATCGTTGTGCGCGCGCGACGGTTTCCTTGGCGGCGCGCACCGGAGCCGAGCAGGTGCGGCTCTATTTCGGCAGTCCGGACTACGCGCTGTGGTTGGACTGGCGTGGTTCTACGCAGCACCGGTCCAACAGCGTGCGGGCGCTCGCCGACGCGGCGGTGCTGTACCTGGACCTGTGCCGGGATGCCGGGCTCACGCTCAGCCTGGAGCCGCACGTGCGACAAGCCGTGTATGACCCGATCACCGCGCGCCAGCTTGTCGATGAACTCGCTGACCACGCCGACGTGTTCCGGCTGTGCATCGACCAGGCCAACTTCGCCGCCATCGGGTGGGATCCGGTCCGAAGTGTGCGGGGGTGGGGCCCGGCTCTGGGAGCGGTGCACGTGAAGGACCTGCAGTGCTGGGAGGAGACACCCGAGCGTCGAGTACCGGACGGGTGGTCGCACTGCGGTCCCCACCCACCCATCCGCTTTCGGTCGATGGGCTGGGGGGTTGTTGCCGTGGAGAGACATCATCAGCGCGCTCCTCGACGAAGGGTTCTCCGGACCGGTCTACGTCGAGCACGAAGATCTGCTGATCCCGCGGGACGAGGGGGTAGGGAGTGCCGCTGAGATCCTGCGCGCACTGTGGCCCGCGACCGCACCTGAAGGGAGAAACTGGTGAAGGAACCCACGGTCCAGGAGATTGCCGCGACAGACTACCCCGGTGGCGAGCAGCGCCTAGCTATAGAGGACGGGGGGTGGCGCAGGCCCTGCCAACGGCGTTTGCCGCGGCTCGAAGGACGCATGGTGTGGCACGTCAACCGACTGCGGCTGGTGGGCGGCTGCGGTGCCGCCGGGATCGCCCGTGCTTCTGCAGGTGTCGCGCTGGGACGAGACCAAGGGTGTACTGGGCGTACTCGAGTCCTTCACCACGTCGGTGGCCCGCTCGCATCCTGACCTGCACCTGGTTCTGCTGGGTCCGGACCCGACGGCGGTCGCCGATGATCCCGGTGGGCAGGCGGTGTTCGACGCGGCTATGGCGCACCTGCTCGGCGCTGAGGAGGACGTGCGCAGCCGGGTGCACCTGGTGCGGACGTCGGGTTCTGACCTGGAAGGCACCGCCTTCATCGTCAACGCGGTGCAGCAGTGGGCGGACTTGATCTCACAGAAGAGTTTGTGCGAGGGCTTCGGGCTGACGGTGACCGAGGCGAAGTGGAAGAGCAAGCCGGTCGTCGCTGCTGCGGTGGGTGGCATCCCGTCGCAGCTGCGGGACGGTGACACCGGGCTCCTGGTGACCGACTCCCACGACCTGACTGCCTTCGCGGCTGCGGTCGGTGCCTTGGCCGACGATGACGAGCTGCGCGCCAGGTTAGCCCGACGAGCCCATGAGGACGTTGCGGAGCGCTTCCTGTTCTCCCGCCAGCTCCCGGACTATCTCCGCGTGTACGAGTCTGTGTTGCGGTGAGCCGGCCGTGCTTCTGATCGGTGCCGAGTTTGCGCCGGTGGGCCGGACTGTGCCGCCGGGGTGTGGAGGTGGCGTGCGGTGACGGATGCGGTGCTCGACCGCAGACGGGCGCTCGGCGGGTTCATGGCGTTCGGGCTGTTCTGGGGGGCCTGGGGTGCTGTGCTGCCCGCGGTGCAGGTCAGCTCGGGTTCGATCGACGGTGAGCTGGGCACGGCGCTGCTGATGATCGGGCTCGGAGCACTGTTGTCCATGCGGCTGACCGGTCGCCTCGTCGACCGCCTCGGTGCCGGAGTGCTGCCCGTGGTGATGGCGGCGTTCGCGGTGGGTGTCCTGCCCGCTTTCGTCAGCTCCCCCGTGGCGCTGGGGGCGGCCCTGTTCCTGCTGGGCGCCGTCTCAGGGGCGACCGATGTGGCGATCAACGCCGCTGGTGTGCACGCCGAAATCCGCTCGCAGCGCCCCATAATGAACCTCGCGCACGCCTGGTTCTCTGTCTGCGTGGTCGTGGCCAGCCTGAGCACGGCTGCGCTGCGGGCGCGGGCCCGCGCCTGGTGCTCGGAGCGGTGTTCGTCCTGATCGCCGTCATCGTCGTGTTCGCACTGGCACCCGGCGGGCTCCGCACCCGGGACGAATCCGGCGACGGCGCTACCTGTCCCGTTCCGGAACCCTTGGCGCCGCGGGGGGTGGGAGGACGTGGCGTCCGGCAATGCCCCTGATCGTCTTCGGGTGCCCGGGCGCCTTGGCGTACCTCGTGGAAAACGCGTGGCAAAGCTGGGGTGCCGTGCACATGGAGACCACGCTCAACGCTAGTGCCGGGTTGAGTTCTACGGCCCCGGCGGTGTTCGCTTCTGCCGCCGCGTCGGGACGCTTCGCTGGCAACGCCCTGGCGCGGCGCTTCGACCCCGTCCGGCTGCTCAGCGCGGGAGCCCTGATGGCCGGTGTCGGGACACTGGTGGCTGCCACGGCAGACACCCCGTGGATCGGGCTCGTGGGCATCGCGGTGGCCGGGCTGGGTACCTCCGTCTGCGCCCCCACGGTCATCAGCCTCGCTGGTGCGTGGGCAGGACCCGAGAGGCGGGGAGCTGCAGTCTCGACTGTGACCACGGTCGCCTACGTGGGTTTCTTGGTGGGACCCGGCCGGAGTGGGGCTGGCGTCGTCGCTGACGTCCCTACCCACGGCCCTGACCGGGGTGGCCGTGGGCGCGAGGCGGTCTCGCGCCGCGTCGAGCACGGCAGCCACCGCGCGATCGGGGAACAAGCGATCGGGGAACAAGTGAACGGCCACCTCACTGGGCCGGGTCGCCCCAGTTCGCAGCGGCCAGCGCAGCCACCGGTCGGCACAGTGGGCTGGGGCCTCATCGGAGCCGGGGGAATCGCCACCGACTCAGTGGGGCCTGCCCTGCACACGGTCGCTGGTTCCCTGGTGCGAGCCGCGGCGTCCACCGACATGGCGCGCACGCGGGCGCTCGGTGCGGAGATCGCCTGCTCAAGCTACGAGCAGGTACGGCAAGACCCCCAGGTCGACGTGGTCTACGTCAGCCTGCACAACAGCGCGCATATGAAGTGGTGCGCCGACGCCCTGTCGGCTGGCAAGCACGTGCTCTGCGAGAAGCCCCTGGCCATGACCGCGTCGGAGGTGGCCGATATGGCCGACCTCGCTGCGTCGACGGGCAAGCTGCTGGTAGAGGCGATGTGGGTCCGGTGGCACCCCCGCATGCGCGAGCTGCGAGGCATCCTCGGACACGTTGCGCCTGCCGGGGTGCGACGGGTGGACATAGTGTTTGAGGGACCGGAACCAAGCCCCGGCAACTACCGCCTGGCCCCGGTGCTCGGTGGCGGAGCACTGCTGGATCTCGGGTGCTATGCCATGGCGGCCGTACTCGAGGTGTTCGACTGGGAGATACCCACCGTGCTCGGCGCTGAGCTCCGTCGTGGGCCAGGAGGTGCCGACGCGTCCACGCGCGCTGAGCTGCAGTTCGCGGGCGGGACCGTGTCGGTGCACGTTGCCTTGACCGGATGCGGCGATCAGCGGCTGCGCATAGACGCCGGACCTCAGCCACGTCGCTCCCACCCTCCGGCGTCTGAACTCGCGC
>DASYIL010000206.1:0-3785 GCA_035997545.1 Pseudonocardiaceae bacterium | reverse complement strand
GGCGGCGACCCTGGTGGTGCACCTGCGCGACGACCCACGAGCGGTCGCCTCCCCGGGCTACGGCGGCCGGCGGCCGCAGGTCCAGCAGGTGGTCATACACGCGGAACTGGAGGCCGCCGTGGTGGCTGGCCAGCAGTGGCGCACCGGCGGCCGGGTGATTCTGCTGGCACCGGCGCACGGCTGGGTCGGCCTGTTGCCTGGCCAGCGAGTGCGGACCACCGGCCTGCTCGCCGCTGCCAACCGGTCCGACCTGACGGTGGCCGTGCTGCGGGTGCGAGGTGAGCCGGAGGTACTGTCGGCGCCATCCGCAGTCCAAAAAGTCGCCGAGCGGCTGCGGTCCGGGCTGCGACTCGCGGCCAGGGTGCTTGATCCGGAGCCGGCCGGCCTTCTCCCTGCGCTGGCAGTGGGCGACACATCGGCGATGGTTCCCGCTGTCGAGGCGGAGTTTCGCGCCGCTGGGCTCACTCATCTCATCGCGGTGTCGGGTACCAACGTAGCGATCTTGTGCGGGGTCGTCCTCGGGCTTGCCCGGCTGGGCGGGCTGGGACCACGGACGGCGGTGCTGCTGGCTGGACTCGCCCTGGTCGGGTTTGTGGTGCTGTGCCGCCCGTCGCCGAGCGTGCTGCGCGCCGCCGTGATGGGTGGCGTCATGCTGCTGGCACTAGTGCTCGGCCGTCGCCGCTCGGCTGTTCCAGCACTGTGCGGTGCTGTCCTTGTCCTGCTACTGGTCGATCCGTCGCTCGGCAACGATCCCGGGTTTGCGCTCTCCGTGCTGGCCACTGGCGCGTTGGTACTGCTGGCCCCGGGCTGGTCGGCGGCGTTGCGGCGGTACGGGGTTCCAGCGGGGATCGCCGAGGCGCTTGCGGTGCCCGCCGCCGCCCACGTGATCACTGCGCCGGTGGTGGCAGGGCTGTCCGGTCAGGTGAGCCTGGTGGCGATACTGACCAACTTGCTGGCCACCCCGGCGGTGGCGCCAGCGACGGTACTGGGTGTGCTCGCCGCGGTAGTGGCGGTGCTGCACCCGGGTGCGGCTGTTGTCGTGGTGCATCTGGCTGGACCGGCGGTGAGCTGGCTCGTGGGGGTCGGTCAGCAGGGAGCCGCAGTGCCCGACGGGGTATTGCGGTGGCCCGACGGGGTCTGTGGTGCGCTGCTGCTGGCATTGATCGTCGCGGTAGGGCTGGTTGCCATGCAAGCGCACCGGCTGCGAGTTCTTGCAGCGGCCGGGCTGGTGGGCGCCCTGGTTGTGCTGGTGCCGACGAGGTTTGTGGCGCCCGGCTGGCCAGCGACCGGCTGGGCAATGGTGGCCTGCGACGTCGGCCAAGGCGACGCCGTCGTGCTGGCCACCGCCGAGCCTGGTCGGGCGATTCTCGTCGATACGGGGCCCGACCCAGCACCAGTATCGGCCTGCCTCGACCGCCTGGGTGTCCGGCGGCTCGCCTTGATTGTCCTCAGCCATTTGCACGCCGACCACATCGGCGGCCTGGTCGGCGCCCTTCGCGGCCGGGCGGTCAGCGCCGTCGCGTTGGGTCCCGGACGAAGCCCACCGTGGGCGTTGGCCGAGGTGCTGCGCGCCGCAGCGGTGGCCCGGGTGCCGGTGGTCGCGCTCACCGCTGGACAGCGGCTGTCCTGGCCTGGTCTGGGTCTCGATGTGCTCGCCCCACTGCGGGATCCGCCGCCGGTTGGTGATCACCAGGCCGAGGTCGACGGCACCGCGGTGAACAACACCTCGGTTGTGCTGCGGGCGAACACTTCCGCCGGTCGGGTATTGCTCACCGGGGACGTCGAGCTCGATGCTCAGGCAGATCTGCTGGTCACCCGGACAGATTTACGGGCTGATGTGCTGAAGGTTCCGCATCACGGCTCGCGCTTCAACGCCGAAGAGTTCCTTGCCACGGTTCGACCGCGAGTGGCAATTGTCAGTGTCGGGGCACACAACAGTTATGGTCATCCCAGCCAGCACGTGCTGGACACACTGGCGGAGAAAGGTGCCTCGGTGCTGCGTACGGACCTCGACGGAGATATCGCGGTGGTGGGCAGTCCGAGGCTCCAGGTAGTCTCGCGCGGAAACGCGCTGCGCAGTCCCTAGGCAGTACGCCGGGATTATTTGTCCTGATCCGAAAATCAAGTCGGGAACGGGCGAGCGGGACTACCGGCTTGGTGTCGCGGTGTTGTGGAGCCGGGGACGGGGGAAGCTGTGGTCAGGCGGCGGGTTCGAGGGTGACCTTGTAGCCCAGTGCTTCGAGTTGGTGGATGTGGTTACGTTTTTTGCGTTCCGGGCCGATGCGGTTGTCGTAGAAGTCGGGACCCAGGTCGTGGAAGCGGGCCTGGGGATCTGATAGCAGGTGCCAGATGATGACCAAGATGGAGCGCCCGATGGCGACGATGGCTCTCTTTTTGCCGCGGCGCCGTGCGATGCGCCGGTAGCGTTCGCCCAGGAAGGTGCCGGTCTTGCCGGCGGCTACGGCGGCCTCGCCAAGTGCGCGGGCCAGGTAGCGGTTGCCGTGCCCGGTGGTGTGGCTGCCTTTCTTGCGGCCGGCTGATTCCTTGACGCCGGGGGCGAAGCGGGCCCAGGAGGCTAGGTGGGCAGCGGTGGGGAACCGGGACATGTCCATTCCGACCTCGGCGATGATCACGCGCGCGGCGGTGGTCCCGACCCCGGGGATCTCATCGAGGCGCTCCACCGTGGGGGCGAAAGGGGCGATTATCTCCTCGATCGCGGCGTCGAGCTCGGCGATGTCGGTGTCCAGCGCGTCGACCCGGGCCAGCATCTTGGTCAGCAGTAAGGCGTGGTGGTCGGTGAAATGCCCGGTGAAGGCCTCCTCCAACGCGTCGAGTTTGGCGCGCATCCGGCCCCGCGCCAACTGCGCTAACGCCTTGGGATTGGTCTGTCCACCGATCAGCGCGGCCATCATCTGCCGCCCCGAGACTCCGAAGATGTCGCTGGCTACCACCGAGAGCTTGATCTGGGCGTCTTCCAGCAGTTTTTCCGCCCGCTGCTTCTCCGCGGTCCGTACCCCCACCAGATCGATCCGATACCGAGTGACATCACGCAACCGGCGGATCTCGGGCGGCGGCACGAAACTCGGGCGGATCATCTGCCGCTCGGCGACCTTGCACAGCCACACCGCGTCGAGCTTGTCGGTCTTGGGCCGGCCCGGTAGGTGCTTAACGTCGCGGGCGTTGACCAGCCAGGGGTCCAGCCCCTGGGCCTCCAGCAAATAGAACACCGGTTTCCAATAATCCGAGGTAGCCTCCATCACCACCCGGCTCACTCCCAAACACCGCAGATGATCCGACATCGCCAGCAGCGAGCGAGTCATCGTGGAGTAGGTCGCCACCTCCTGCAACCGCCGCCCTGGCTTGGCCTCATGCGGCACCCGAACACAGCAGACCAGCTCGGCCTTACCGATATCCAGCGCCGCCACCCGGGCCACGATCTCCTCACCCTGCGGATCTTCCTGCAACACAACACCCTCCCCCTTGCCGTGGCACACCAACAACCGGGCGGCTGCCCGCAGGAGCTGCCAAGGGGTCAGGCGAATCTGATCCGCGTGCTCGAAGCAACACTGAACAGCCCATGACACAGCTCCCAGCGCCCGACTAATGGACGACCTCAACCCGATCAAGGAGAAACGACGTCAGCGGACAGCCAACCCCCATTTTCAGCCCGGAACGGCCCGCCCGACAAGGCAGATCGGAGACTAATGGGAGCCAGGGCCCGTCCTCTAGCCGGATACATCACCTCTCCAACAGTCGATCCCGGACGACCAGGAAGTCATCAATCA
>DASYIL010000205.1:0-11617 GCA_035997545.1 Pseudonocardiaceae bacterium | reverse complement strand
TGGCGCCGGCGAACCCGAGCGCTAGGCCGAGTAGCCGCCGACGGGTGACGGGTCGGTCAACGCCTACCATGAAAGCGATAACGACCGTCCACAGCGGAGTTGTCATCCCTGTTGATGATGCCCGCGAGACTGGACGAGACGGTCTGCTGTGCGATGGCGAACAGCGTGTACGGCAAGGCGTTCGCGGTCAGTGCGGATAGCGCCAGGTGAGCCCATATCATCCGGCCACGTGGCCGGGCCAGCCGGCGGATGAGCACGATCGGCCACAGGGCGAGCGTGCCGAGGGCGAGCCGCCCGAATGTGAGTTGTGTCGGGGTGAATCCGCCGAGCGAGAGTTTGATCCAGAAGAATCCGGAGCCCCAGAGCAGCGCGAGCGTGGCAACGAGCCTGGCCGCCCGCAGGGTGCTCTTCGACGGGCGGCTGTCTAAGGCCGCTCTCAGGCTAGGGGTCCACACTGGCCCCATGCGCATCCTCGTGGTCGATGACGACCGGGCGGTTCGGGAGTCGCTGCGCCGGTCGTTGCAGTTCAACGGCTACACCGTGCAGCTCGCCGGGGACGGCCAGCAGGCCATGGATGTGCTAGCCACGCAGCGGCCGGACGCGATGGTGCTCGACGTGATGATGCCCAGGGTGGACGGCCTGGAAGTGTGCCGGCGGCTCCGCGGCACCGGCGACGACCTGCCCATTCTCGTGCTGACCGCTCGGGATGCAGTCTCCGATCGGGTCGCCGGCCTGGATGCTGGCGCGGACGATTACCTGCCCAAACCGTTTGCGCTGGAGGAGCTGCTCGCTCGGTTGCGCGCGCTGCTGCGCAGGTCCCCGCCCGACAATGGGGCTGGCGCCAGCCATACACTGTCCTTTGCCGACCTCGTCCTCGACCAGGGCACCCGCGAGGTCGCTCGGGGTGAGCGTTGGATCAGCCTCACCCGCACCGAGTTCAGTCTGCTGGAGCTGTTCATGCGATACCCCCGGCAGGTGCTCACCCGCGGGCGCATCCTGGAGGACGTCTGGGGCTACGATTTCCCCACCTCTGGCAACGCCCTGGAGGTCTATGTCGGGTACCTGCGGCGCAAGACCGAGGCGGCCGGCGAGCCGAGATTGATCCACACCGTGCGGGGGGTGGGTTACGCGTTGCGGGAAACGCCTCCGTGACCCAAGCGGCCGACCCGGACTTCGGGACTCGGCGGATGTCGCTGCGCACCAGGGTCACCGCGCTCGCTGCGGTCTGCGTCGGCAGTGCCGTCGCGCTGGTGTCGCTTGCCGGCTTCTTCACGGTCCGCACCAGTCTCTTTGACCAGCTCGACACCACACTGCTGCAGCGCGCCGATTCGCTGCGCAATACCCTGGCCACCGCCGATCAGCTCGGTGGCATACCGGAAAGTTTCTTCAGCGCGGCCGATATCAGGGTCGGCCTGCTCGATGGCCGCACTGGCCGTTACGTGGTGGGCGGCAACCTGGAGCTTGGCCCTAACGAGCTCGCCGTGGCGCAAGGGCGTCAGCCCCAGTCGCTGCGCACCGACCCGGCGCGTGACCTGCGGATTGCGGCCGTGCCAGCGGGATCGGGCGCCCTGGTGGTGGCTCAGCGGCTGGACTCCACACGGAACACGTTGTCCCGGCTCGGTCTGGTGTTCATCCTGGTCGGGGGGGCTGGCGTGCTGCTGGCCGCGGCCGCGGGCACCGCGGTGGCCCAGGGGGGGCTGCGGCCGGTGCAGCGGCTGACCGAAGCGACCGAGCGGGTCGCTCGTACCGGCGACCTGCGCCCGATCGCGATCTCCGGCGACGATGAGCTCGCCCGGCTCACCGGCAGCTTCAACAGCATGCTCAGCGCGGTGGCAGAGTCGCAGGAGCGCCAACGCAGGCTGGTCGCCGATGCCGGGCATGAGCTGCGCACCCCGCTCACGTCGTTGCGTACCAACCTGGAGCTGCTGGCCGCCTCCGACCGCCCGGAGGCTCCTTCGCTGTCCGCGCAGGACCGTAAGGAGATCTCCGATGATGTGCGCGCCCAGGTGGAAGAGCTGTCCACGCTGGTCGGGGACATCGTCGAGCTGGCCCGCGAGGACGCCCCGCAGGTGGTGCACGAGCCGGTGGAGCTGTCGGAGGTGGTGGAGCGGGCGCTGGCCAGGGCGGGCCGCCGGGCGCCCGGGGTCCGCTTCGAGGTCGACCTGGCGCCGTGGAGCCTGCTCGGTGACGCCAACGCATTGGAGCGCGCCGTGCTCAACTTGCTCGACAACGCGGCCAAGTGGAGCCCTACCGACGCGACGGTGGCCGTGCGGCTGACGCCGACGGGCCACGGGACGGCCGAAGTGGACGTGGCCGATGCCGGATCGGGGATCGACGAGGTCGACCTGCCCTATATCTTCGAGCGGTTCTACCGCTCGAAGACCGCCCGCACCCTGCCCGGTTCGGGGCTGGGGCTGGCCATCGTGGCGCAGGTCGCCGTTCGCCATGGCGGTACGGTGCGCGCCACCCGAAGCCCGGCGGGCGGCGCGCTGATGACTCTCGAGCTGCCCGGCCGGCCATCCACATGACACCACCAGGGGACTCTCATGCACGTCTCAGAAAATCAGGACACCCTAGAGCCATGACCGACGAGACGCCGCGACCGCAGCAGCCCGGCGACCCCGAACGGCCCGTGCCCGGGTCGGAGCGACCCGACCAGCCGGGTGGGCATCCCGATCCCTCCTGGCCGGCACCCAGCCAACCCTCCTCCTGGCAGCCCGGGCAGGGCTGGAACCGGCCCTACGGTGCTTCGCCGCCCTACGACAACGCTCCCACCGACGTCTGGCCTGCGCCGGCCGCCGGGATGCCACCGCCCACCGCCCCGATCGGTATACCGCCGCCAAGCGCACCGAGCCAGCGCCGCGCCAGGCCCCTACTGGGAGCCGCGGTGCTGGCGCTGGTCGTGGGCTTGGTCGCCGGAGGCGTCGGTGGCGTCGTCGGTTTTCGGTTGGCGGACAACGGGGGCGTCATCAGCGCGCTGGACCAGCCCGCGCCGGGAGCCTTTCCAGTCGCGAACCTGCCGGCCGGCTCGGTCGCGCAGGTGGCGCAGAAGGTGACACCCAGCGTGGTTCAGCTCCGGGTGCGTGGCCAACAGGTGTCTGGCGAGGGCAGCGGGATCGTGCTCAGCTCCGACGGACTGATCCTCACCAACAACCACGTCGTGCAAGCGGCCGGGGACGGCGGTCGGGTCGTCGCGGTATTGCAGGACGGCCGCTCGGCGCCGGTCGAGATCGTCGGTCGGGCGCCCACTTTCGACCTTGCGGTAGTGCGCGCGCAAGGCGTCAACAATCTGACCCCGTCCCAGCTGGGGGTCTCCGGCGCTGTCCAGGTCGGGCAGGAAGTGGTGGCGATCGGTTCGCCGCTGGGCCTGTCCGGCACTGTGACCAGCGGTATCGTCAGCGCGCTGAACCGTCCGGTGCGGGCCGGCGGCGAGGGCAGCGGTCAGGACAGCGTGCTCGATGCGATCCAGACCGATGCCGCGATCAATCCTGGCAACTCCGGTGGCCCGCTGGCTGACATGCAGGGTCGCGTGATCGGCATTAACACCGCCATCGCCTCGCTCGGCTCCCCGGGTGGACAGGCCGGCTCAATCGGGCTGGGCTTTGCAATCCCGATCGACCAGGCCAAGCGGATCGCCAACGAACTCGTCCGCACCGGTCGGGCAACTCAGGCCATCCTTGGGGTGATCGTTCCCGGCGGGCGGTCGGAGGACGGCGAAGCGGCGATCCGGGAGGTCACGCCCGGTGGTGCCGCCGCTGCCGCCGGGATCCAGCCAGGCGAGAAGATCATCAAGTTGAACGACCGGGTGATCGACAGCGGGGACGCGCTGGTCGCGGCGATCCGCTCGTACGCACCGGATTCCCCGGTCAAGATCACCGTCAAGAACTCGGCCGGAGCGACCCGTGAGGTCGAGGCCACCCTGGGCAGCCAACAGGTCGAGGTCCGGTGATCGCCACACCTGGTTCTCGGCTCAGACGGCGCCCGGCTACGGTGCTCGTCATGGAACGCAGCGTGCGCAACCTGGGGCGGGCCCTCGTCGTGATCGTCGATGACCGGGTGGCGCACGGTGAGCATGAGGACACCACTGGGCCGCTGGTCACCGAGCTGCTCGAGGAGGCCGGCTTCGTTGTCGACGGTTCGGTCGTGGTGGCCGGAGAGTCGGTGGATATCCGTAACGCTCTGAACACCGCGGTGATCGGTGGCGTGGACCTGGTGGTGACCGTCGGCGGTACCGGTGTGTCCCCGCGGGACGTCACCCCGGACGCCACGGCCGGCGTACTGGACCGCCCGGTACCGGGCATCGCCGAAGCCATCCGCGCCTCCGGGCTCGCTGCCGGCGCCGTGGACGCCGGCCTGTCCCGCGGGATGGCCGGTGTGTCGGGTAGCACCCTGGTGGTCAACCTGGCGCCATCGCGGGCGGCGGTCCGCGACGGGATGGCCACGCTGACGCCGCTGGTCGGACGGGTGATCGACGAGTTGTCCTGGCCCGAGGATTGACTGGACGCCTCGATCTGGGCCACCACGGCGGGCCCGAACGGGTCACCGTGGTGGGCTCCACGCGGCGGTTCAGTACTAGCCGTTGACTTTGCCGTTTCGGTTCAGCGCATCTTCGACCAGTTGGCTCACGTTCTCGATCCGGTCGTGGTAACGCCCGCCAGTGGCCTTGTCCACGGTGGAGACCGCGGCCTCGACGCCCTTGACCGCGAAGGGGACGGCCTTCTCGACGTAGGGAGCGGCCTTCTCCCTGGCCTGGTCCACGATCGGACCGGCCCTTTCCGCGACCTTCTCGGCGAACGGGCCAGCCCTCTCGATGGCCTGCTCGACGAGGGGGCCGGCCTTCTCCCTGGCCTGCTCGACGATCGGGCCGGCCTTCTCCTTGGCTTGCGCGGCGTACGGGGCGGCCTTCTCCATGGCCATCTCCACGAGAGGACCGGCCTTGTCGATGGCCTGACCCATCATGTCCTTGAACTTGTCCACGACACTCATATTCGGCGCCCTTCCACTCGTCAGCCGAGGAACACCATCCTGGCACTGGAACGGAATAGCGGGAAGTCATCGGCACCGAACAGGGGGACGATGAGCACGATGAGTGCTGTCGGCGGCTGCGGGGCAAACCGCCCTCCGCACCACGATCTCAGCGAACCGTGACGGTTAGGGCATGGGAAATCGAGGCGGCCGCGACCCGGGTCGCGGCCGCGGCGGCGAGGGCGACCAGCACCAGCCGGCCGTCACGCGCTCCGGTCCGGGTGCCTGTGTCCAGCACTGCGAGGACTCGGGCGCCATGGGCCAGTACCACCGGCTCGTCCTGCCGTTCGCCGACGGTCACCACGTCTACCGCGGCGCCGGGATGCAGCAGCGTGGCGACGTCTGGATCCGCAAGCCGCAGCGGGACGCTCACCGCGTCGGGGTCCGTTGAGACCGTTTGGGCGAGTTCGGACCCGGCCAGCCGCACATCGGTCAGGGGCTCACCACGCCGGACCGGTGCGGCCAACGTCCGGCCTAGCACAACGCCCGGGGTATGGGCGGCACCGTCGGGTACCACCTGCGGGGGTAGCTCGCGCAGTGTCACCTCGGTTGCTTCGAGCACGGTGCCCGGAGCCAGGTCCCGGGTCGCAACCACTACCGCGACGCCGGCCGACCCCGGGGCCAGTGCCAGCACCGCGGCGAGCCCGACGAGCACCGCAGCGGCCACCCGGCGCAGCAGCAGCGTCCGGCCGAACCCGGATCCACGCCACAGCACATCCCAGCGCTCCCGCAGCAGCGGCGCCAACGTGCGTGGATTGCTGGGGTATCGCCTCGGGTGTCGCCATCGTCCCATTTCTCGCCTCCGATCCTGTCGTCACGTTGATGATTGTGACGCTAGGCAAAATCGGGCCGCAGCTACAGACCGGACCGCCCCGGCTGTGGACAACCGGGTGGGTGGGGACAACTCTCAGGTGATGTCCCACGCCATCGCAAGACCAGGTACAGCCCGATGGTGGCCAGGTTGCACTTGTTTTTGGCGGTAAGGCGGCGCAGCTCGGCGCCGTTGGTGGGGTGATCGAGGGTGGCACTGGCCTGGGCTGATCGTGGAATCTCGAAGCACGGTGAGCCTAGAAGTCCGACGCCCTCCCGGAGTTGCCCGTCGATCGGGTCCATGGCTTTGGTCGCGAGCAGGCAGTTGTCGCTGGTCTTGCCTTCCGAGGGGGTAGGCGATGTTAATTCCGAAGAAGCTGCCCGGCCCCAGTGACACTGGGGACAGGCGGAGGGATGTGCTGGAGAAGTTGGCATTGATGATCGATACGCCATCGGAGACCATCGTGCCAGTACCGACAGAGCTCAGGTAGGGGTGTCGTGCTTGAGGTCATTACCGAAGTTCGAGCCTGTTTGATCGACTCGGGCGAGGTTGTACCCGAGGTAGCGCAGGTAGTAAACGATAGAGGAGCTGTCGCCGAAGAGCCGAACTGCGCCTCGGTGAATGCATCCTTGGCCGGCGTCGGGAAATCCAGACCATGAATGAACGCGCCGAGCTGCCCGACCACCTCCTGAACCAGCTCCGGATGACCATGCCCCAACGGCAACACGCCCGCACCGTTGAGGAAGTCGATGAAAATATTACCATTCAAATCTCGAACAAAACTGCGAGCAGTATCCGCTACGCACGGACGAGTCAACACGCTTTGATGAGTGGTCAGTCGGGGGAGCTGCCTGAGGGATGATTTTGCCTGCTTATCCAGGATGCCGGGGGTCGGTCATCATCTCCACCGGTCCTGCCATCGTCCGGGTGGGCTCGAGGACTACCGCGCTGGACCGGGCGGCGGACGACGCGGTCGGCGCGGAGGGTGTGCCTTGTGGGCCGAACGGCTCTGCTGTCGAGTCCGGGGCGCTGAGAACACCCAAGATCTGGTTATTCGACCGTTTCGTGTGCTGCGAGGCACACCCTGGGTCAGGATGCGGCTGCTGCTGGACTGGAGGCGGACGAGGATGAGGTCGAGGGCGCCGAGGCGGACCCGGACTTCGAGTCGGAAGTAGACCCTGACTCGGAATCCGGCTTGGACCCCGACGTGGACTTGGTGTTTGAACCAGACTCAGACTTGCCGTTGGAGCTGGACTCGGCCGCGCTGGCACGGCTGTCGTTGCGGTAGAAGCCGCTTCCCTTGAAAACGATGCCCACCGACGAGAACAGTTTGCGCAGTCGACCGGAGCACTCGGGGCAGTCGGTCAGCGACGGGTCGGTGAACTTCTGCACGGTGTCGAAGTGATGCTCACACGCGGTGCACGCGTAGGAATAGGTCGGCACGTCTCGCCTCCACGTACTGGCACTCTACGCACGAGAGTGCCAGTACTATGATAGCAAGACCGCCGCCGTGGCCGGTTGTACGGAGCCTCTGGAGACTGGGGCCATCGCGTCCCGCCGAGCAGATCTCGCCGTACCGCTTGCACCGGGACCCCTTCGCCACCGGTCTTGATCGCCGAGCGGGAGCCTGTGGCGAGCTGGCCGTCGGCATTCTCGATGCCGCCTCGAGGGCGTCGCACCGACCGTGAGACACCGTCACCTCGACTACGAGCCCGGCACTTCCGGTCGACTGGTTGGGGCGGGCGGCGATTGACGATCTGCTCGACCGTGGCGATCTTGCCGACTGGGCGCCGCTCGCAGCAGCGATCCTCGAGGGCCGTATGGCACGCTCGCCGAGACCGTGCGCGAGTTGTGCGCCGCGCATTCCATGTGCGGCACGTCACTGCTTTGGCCGAGCTGGATCGACCGCCTGCGCCAGGCTTCGACCGAGCCGACCGAGCTGCCCCCGCCGCGGCGCCTGGCCGAGCTGCGTACCGGTCAGGGCCTGACGCAGGTTCAGGCGGACGGCTGCACCTGGTCGCCGAGTACCCCGACGTCAGCTACGAGATCCGGTCGTGAAACACGCTCCGTGCTGATGCGGCGGGAACGGGTGAGCGGCCGGTGCAGCTCGGCGACGTAGGCCAGCAGCGCGAGCCCGTCGCGGCAGCTCAGAGTCGGTTGAGCGGGATCAGACCGCGCCCAGGGGTCAGTGCTGCGGTGACGGGGACGTCGTGCGGTTGCGCTGGCAGTGCGGCGAGCACCTCGTCGTCCCGAACGATGGCCACCAGCGGGGTGCCCGGAGTCGCCAGCGGCAGCGTCCGGTCGTAGTGCCCGCCGCCGCGGCCGAGTCGTACCCCGTGCCGGTCGACGGCCATTGCCGGCACCAGCACCAGGACCGCGGTGGCGATCGCCGCGCAGCCTAGCCGCGGCCCGGCGGGCTCGCGCAGCCCCAGCGGCCCGGCCCGAAGCGACTCCGCGCCGGTGTACTCCGCCCAGTCCAGTGGTCCTAACCGGCCGACCACGGGCAGCAACACTCGGCAGGCGCGGCGCACCAGGCCGTCGAGCAACGCGGGCGAACCTGGCTCGGCACTCACCGGCCAGTAGGCGCAGACCGTGCCGGGCAGGCCTAGCGACTGAGACCTGCTTGCAGGGTCGAACCATTGACGCAGCGGCGCTGCAGCCAGGGCGGCCGCCTCCGCCTCCTGCGCCGCCGCCGGCACCGCCCTGCGAGCCGCGGACAACCGGCGCCGCAACTCCGACTTGGCGATATCCTTAGCGGTCACAGAGCTCCACCATAGCTGCGCTACCACGGGCCGATAAGGTCATCCACCATGAGCGCCCCGATTCGCGCCACCCCCGGGCACCGTGCGTTCCGCACCGCAATCGTGCCGGCCGCCGGGCTCGGTACCCGGTTCCTGCCGACGACCAAGTCCGTGCCCAAGGAGCTGCTGCCGGTGGTCGATACGCCAGCGATCGAGTACATCGCGGCGGAAGCGGCGCAGGCCGGTGCCGACCGACTCGTGCTCGTTGTCTCACCGGGTAAGGAGTCCGTGGCGGCGCACTTCGACCCCAGCGCGGATCTGGAAGCCGAACTACGCGGGCGTAATAAGGACGCCCTGCTGGCCAAGGTGCGCCGGGCCCCCGGGCTGATCCGGATCGAGGTCGCGCTGCAGCGCAAACCGATGGGTCTGGGGCACGCGGTGGGCTGCGCCGAGCCGTTGCTGACCGAGTCCGACGATGCCGTGGCCGTCCTGCTGCCTGACGACTTCGTGCTGCCCACCGGGGTGTTGACCAGGATGGTTGCGATCCGCCAGCGGTACGGCGGCAGTGTGCTGTGCGCCTTCGACGTCCCGCGGGACCAAATCTCTGCATACGGGGTGTTCGACGTCAGTGACGTCACTAACGACGCCGACGTCAAGCGGGTGCGCGGGATGGTGGAGAAGCCGGCGCCCGACCAGGCACCGTCCACACTGGCCGCGGCCGGCCGGTACCTGCTGGACCGCGCGGTGTTCGACGCGCTGCACCGGATCAACCCCGGCGCCGGCGGCGAGCTACAGCTCACCGACGCCGTCGCGCTGCTGATCGACGAGGGCCATCCGGTGCACGTCGTGGTGCATCGCGGTGAGCGCCACGATCTGGGTACCCCGGCGGGGTTGCTTCGGGCTTCGGTGGACTTCGCGCTCGCTGATCCCGATATCGGCCCTGGCCTGCTGACATGGCTGCGCGAGAGGGTGGAGTAGGAGAGCGCGTGAGGTCGCTGGACGAGCAGCTCGGCCGGGTGTTGGACGCAGCAGTGCGTCCAGCACCGGTGCGGGTGGCGATCTTTGAAGCACAGGGGATGCTGTGCGCCGAGGAAGTTGTGGCACAGCGGGCGCTACCCGGCTTTGACCAGGCGGCGGTCGACGGGTACGCGGTGCGCAGCGTGGACCTCACGGGGGTCCCGGTCACCTTGCCGGTGGTCGGCGAGATCACTGCCGGGTCGCGGCAGCCGATGCGGCTGCAGCCCGGCCAGGCGGTCCGGGTGGCCACCGGCTCGGCGCTGCCCGCTCTGGCCGATGCGGTCGTCCCGCTGGCGCACACCGAGAATGGAGTGGCGCATGCGGCCCGGGTCACCGTGGTGCGCACGGTCCCTTCCCGGGCTTACGTGCGCCGCGCCGGGGAGGATGTGCAGACCGGCGACGTCGCGGTGCGTCCGGGTGCGGTGATCGGCTCGGCGCAGGTGGGACTGCTCGCCGCGGTGGGACGGGCCAAGGTGCGGGTGCACCCGCGACCCCGGCTGTCGGTCCTGTCGGTCGGCGATGAGCTGGTCGACGTCGATCGCACGCCAGGCGCCGGGCAGCTCTACGACGTCAACTCATACGCGCTGGCCGCGGCCGCCCGCGATGCCGGTGCCGAGGTGCACCGCGTCGGTATTGTGCCCAGCGATCCGCCCCGGCTGCGCGACGCGGTGGAGGGCAGGCTGCTGCTCTCGGAGATCGTGGTGGTGACCGGCGCGGTCGGTGGGTCCACGGGTGACGAGATTCACGGCGTGCTGGCCGAGCTCGGCTCGCTGGAGGTGGGGCGGGTAGCCATGCACCCCGGTTCGGTGCAGGGCTTCGGCCGGCTCGGCCCCGACTCGGTGCCCACCTTCCTGCTGCCGAGCAATCCGATCAGCGCGCTGGTGGTGTTCGAGGTGCTGGTGCGGCCGCTGATCCGGCTCGCGCTGGGCAAACGCAATCCCCACCGTCGCACTATCACCGCCCGGCTGCTATCCCCGGTGACGTCCACTGCGGGTCGTTGCGGGTTCCTCCGCGGCCAGTTGCTGCGCGATCCCGACACCGGCGAGTACCTGGTGCAACCCCTCGGTACCTCCGGTGCCCATCTGCTGACCTCGCTTGCTGAGGCGAACTGCCTGATCCTTGTCGACGCTGACACCATTGAGGTGTCGGTCGGCGAGGAGGTGGCGGTGAGTTTCCTGGCCCAGCGCGGGTGACGCACCGTGTTCACGTTCGGGCTCAATGACCGGCCGGAGGGTCGGCATCCTGGCTGGCCGGCTCGGCTCGGCCCGGTGCGGGTCGCCGCGGGCCAGGTCGAGTTGCGCCCGGTGCGGCTTCGCGATGGCTCGACGTGGAGCCGGTTGCGGCTGCGCGACGAGGCCTACCTGCGCCCCTGGGAACCGGAGGGGGAAGGCAGCTGGGCGGACCGCTTCACCACCATGGTGTGGCCCGTGCTCTGCAGCGGGCTGCGCGCGACGGCCCGGCGGGGCCAAGCCCTGCCTTTCTCCATCACATTGGATGGGCTACTCGTCGGTCAGATCACGCTCGGCAACGTGGTGCGTGGCGCGCTGCGCTCGGCCTGGGTCGGTTACTGGGTGGAGTCGGGCGTCGCCGGGGGTGGTGTCGCGACCGGCGCGGTCGCGTTGGCGGTGGATCACGCGTTCGGACCCGTCGGGCTGCACCGGGTCGAGGCAACCGTGCGCCCGGAGAACGCGGCGAGTCTACGGGTGCTGGCCAAGCTCGGGTTCCGCGACGAGGGGCTGCTGCAGTCTTACCTGGAGGTCGATGGCGCGTGGCGGGACCATCAGCTGCTCGCGATGACCGTGGATGAGATCGGCGCTGGGCTGGTGTCCCGCCTGATCCGGACAGGCCACGCCCGCCTGTCCTAACCCCGGCGTGTCGTTCTCTAGTCCGAGCTTACTTGATCTTGATGGTCTGATCGTCTGCCCTACCTGCGGAAAACGGTTCTGGACGGGTCCGGACACGCCGAAATGTAGCCAGTAAAAATGATGGACTTTGCATGATCGATGTGGTGGAATGTCCTGGT
>DASYIL010000204.1:0-11131 GCA_035997545.1 Pseudonocardiaceae bacterium | reverse complement strand
TAACGGCGAGGTTGCAATCGCCGCTGATCAGAATGTGAACGGCAGTGCGGGCACGGTCTATCACCGGGATCTGTGAGCAACGTGTACGAGGTGCGGCATCGGGTGCTGCGGGAGCGACTGAAACAGATGGTCGCCACGGCCAAACAGGTACCACACGACGAGTGCGTGCGGCTGGCGCTGCTGTGCCTGGCACTGCTTGACCGGCACACGGTGGATGGCAAGGGGCGGTGCCGGTACTGCCGAACACCGCGTGAATGGTGGTGGAGACGATCGTGCCGGTGCGCGGCGGTCCCGGTGGTGAGTCTATACCTGGAGCAGCCGCGAGAATTTCTGGATGGTTGATCAGGTGAAGGAGGTGACCCGTGCACGAACTCGTTGCCAGCCTGTTCATGGGCGAGTACCTCGTACTTCGTCCAGGCAGCCCCAACGGGCTGAAGATCCCTCACAGCAAGTACCTACAGCTTGGGAAGATTGAGGCCGCTGGTGGCGTCTGCCCGGCATGGTTGGTCGACGCAGCCCACCTTGCCTGGAACCTTGAGATCTCCGGACGAGTGGTCAACGATGCGGTCATCGTCCGAACGCAGTCCCCGTACGGGTACGGCCGTGCCTCCTACGAACTCAATCTCGGCTGTAATTACGACTGCGAACACTGCTACCTCGGCTTGAAGACGTTCTCCAGGCTCTCGTGGCCGGAGCGGGAGCGGTTGCTCCGCATCATGCGCGAGGCGGGAGTGTTGTGGCTCCAGCTCACGGGCGGTGAACCGCTGATCGACAAGCTCTTCCCCGAGGTCTACGAGCTGGCCTACCAACTCGGCATGATGATCAACATCTCGTCGAATGGGTCGCGTCTGCCGAGCAGGAAGATCCTCGAACTTCTTACCACGCGCCGGCCGTATCGTCTAACCCTCAGCGTGTACGGTGCGACCGCCGAAAGTTACGACGGTCTCACCCGGCGACGCGGATCCTTCGCGGCATTCACCAAGGGCCTGGCCGCCGCACGCGATGCCGGGCTTCCGATCAACCTCAACTTGATCGTCGCGCGGCGCAACGCTCACGAGGTCGATCAGATGATCGCCCTGGCAGAGAGCTATGCGTTGCCTCACCATGTCTTCTCCAATATGGCTCCGACGATTTACGGCGGTCCGGAGAGTATGCCCGCTCAGTCCGTCGAGCACCTGCGCAAGCGCAAGCCGTTCACCGGCTGCAACGCCGGCCACGCCTTCTTTCATGTGGACCCGCACGGCCTGGTCAGCATCTGCAAGGTGGGCCGGGATCCCCAGATCTCGCTGATGGAGGAAGGTGTCGAGGGGCTGAGCCGCCTCGCCGCGATCGCCGACTCCCTGCTGCTTTCGCCAGGGTGGCTACACCGGCTGCACCCTGAGCGGCGCATGCGGCACGTGCATGCCGCTCGTGACGCTGTACCGCAAGGCGAAGGCACCACTGTCCGTGTACTGCCAACACTGATAAGGGAGGTGGGGAACATGGCACCTGTCCCGGTGGAGATCGCACCGCGGCCCGTCGAGACCGACGAGATCGTCTTCGTCGAGGACTGGATGAACTCGTCGAGTCATCGAAGTGTAGCTGCAATGCTGGCGACGACCAGCCGTACTGAGCATCTCCGGCGAAGGGCCGTTCCTCGCACCTGCTCCGGCTCAGCGCGGCCCTTCACTCAGCATGAACGGGAATACTGTGTTAATGTCGCATACCCATTGGGAAGACCTCTCCGAAGGCATCCGCAACGCCATCCAGGAACAGGCTGGTACTGTACTGTGGGCGCAGGCAGTGTCGGAAGGTCTTAACTCCGAGATCGCTGCGGTACTGCATACCTCCACCGACAAGGTCTTCGTCAAGGGTCTGCGCAGCGACCATCCACGAGTCTGGACGCAGCAAATGGAAGCGATGATCAACCCGTATGTCCTACAGGTCTCGCCTCGGCTGCTGTGGCACATTGAGACAAATGGGTGGAATGTTCTCGCCTTGGAGTACGTCGAGGGTCAACACGCCGATTACTCAGCTGGATCGGACGATCTTCCGAAGGTCGCAGAAGCGATTCGACTACTCGGTGAAGTTACGTGCCCAGATCTACCGCTCAAACGGGCCGAACAACGCTGGGCTCCATATATGGACGACACATCAGCGCTGCAGGGCGAGGCTCTGCTGCACACCGACTTCAACCCGCTCAACGTCCTATAAACGACACCGCATGCATCATCGACTGGGCGTGGCCGACGCGTGGAGCGGCTTGGATCGACCCAGCCTGCTTCATCCTCAGGTTGATGGCTGCAGGCCACACACCAGAGGAAGCCGAAGCATGGGCACAGCTAACCCCTTCGTGGGGGCTGACGCCCGAAAAGGACATCGATGCCTTCGTGGAAGCAAGCGTGAGGGTGTGGGTCGAGATCGCCCAAGCTGACCCGCAGCCCTTGAAGAAGAGACTTGCCGTGGTGGCCGACCAGTGGATGCGCTATCGCCTCTGAAGACCATGACGGGGCGGGTGTCACGGCGCCCTGCCTGTGACTCCGGACAGGTCTGGCGGGAGACTCCACAGAGAACAGGGGAGTTGCGATGGACACCGAGGCCGAACAGTCCGGTTCGACACCTCAGCGTGCCCGGCGCCTGGGCGAGCTCGGCGCGATCGCGTTCTTCAGCGGCGACATCACCCGCGGCGATACCTTGTTCACGCAGGCTCTCTCGCTCATCACGGGAATGCCGGACGACGAACGTCACGTCAGCCTGCAGACCGTGCTGCTGGGCAATCTCGGGAACGTTGCCGAGGCGCGTGGAGACTGGGTCGGTGCAGAGCGCCTGCACGGCGAGGCGCTACGGTTGCGGCGCGAGATCGCCGACGCCCGCGGCGCCCTACGCAGCCTGCACGCGCTCGGCCGCTGCCGGATCACCCTCGGCGACCGGGAGGGTGGACTGGCCCTATTTGTCGAGGCGGAGCGTCTCGCAACCGATCTTGGCGAGACGCTGGAACGCGTGAAGATCTCCCATTCACGCGCCGAACTGGCGCTGCGTGACGGGGATGGCGAAGCCGGCTACCAGCTGGCGACCGTCGCCTACGACGTCTTCACCGCATCGCAGGCGCACTACGACATCACCCATGCACAGGTGACCTTGTCGGCTGCCGCTGCGGCCAGTGGCAGGGAACGGGAAAGCGTCGAGCGGGGCGCCGCAGCCCGGGCGTCGATCCAGTCCCGCGGATATGGGCTGCTACGGCACCTGTATACGGTGGTCGCCTACCCGCTGGCGGACCGGATCGCGGGCGCGGTGACCGCCTATGCCTGTGGGGACGCGCTCGGATTACCGTGGGAGCAGTTCCCGCCCGCAGACGCCAGCACAGCAGAGATCGAGGCGTTGCCTGCCCGCGAGGGATGGGAGCGTGGCGCGACCTCTGACGACACCGCATTGACGTTGCTGGTTGCCCAGCACCTCGCCGACCGCAGCGGCGTCGCAGATGCGCGCGTGTTTTTGCAGACGCTGGCCGCTCAGGCTGGATCGATCCGCGGACTCGGGCCCTCTACTACCGGCGCGATCAAGCACTTCCGGGCGACCGGTGAGCTCCCGACCATCGGCGGGACCACCAATGGCGCGCCGATGCGGGCATTGCCGGTCGGCTGGGCTATCCCGCTGGGCGATCCGGATCGGCGTCGACACCTCACGATCGAGCTGACCCGGGCCACCCATCCTGCCCCGGACGCGCTGACGGCGGCGTGCGTGGTCGCGGCATGCGCCTCGTGGGCGGTGGAAGGTGCATCCGGCCAGCTGCTGCTCGACATCGCGATCGAGGAGGAGACCTTGGCGAGATCTGTATGCGGCGCGAGCGATCGGCTGGGTGTCATGCTCGCGTCGCTGGCCGCCGCGACCTGGCAGCCACCCGCGCACGGCATCAGCCTCGATCCGGCCGAGACGGTGACCGCGGCCCTGGCCTGCACGATACGGGCATCGTCATTGCGTGACGGCCTTCTTCAAGCAGTCGGGATGGGCGGCGACACCGACACGGTCGCGGCGATCACCGGTGGGCTGCTGGGTTCCCGGCTGACCGTCACGGACGTTCTGGCCGAACTGCCATGGCATGTGGCGGTTCAGCTGCCCGGCGCCGTGCTCGTCACAGAGACGGCCTCCGCGCTCGCGGCCGTGCGCGCATCCGCCATCTGAGCCCGCACCGCCACAACCGCCGCATAGCCTTCTTCGCACCGAAATGTGCGAAGACACGGCGCGCGAAAGATCCGAGCCGGGTAGACGACCTGCCACGTCGCGCAGTACACATCACCCAGCAGCCAGAAGGTCCGCTCGCGCGCGCTGCCGCTCAGGATATGTGTGGTGGCACGGAGTTCTTCCAGCAAGCCCGGCAGTGTCATTCCCAGCCCGGCCAGGTCCACCTGGTGCTGTAGCCGGACTGTCTCCTCCACCTCACGAGCCAGCTCGTCGAGGCTGCGCCGGGGCGCCTCCTCTCCCGGTGGGAGCCGGTAGGCGGCCATTTCGCGGCGCAGTGCGGGGACGACGGAGGGGCCTCATGCCGCCAACTTCTGCTCCCTAGCCGTGTCCAGCGTGGTCAGACCAATTGTCGGCACCGCGTACCCTTTGCTGTGCTCGGTGCTGGTGCCAGGGGTGTCGCACTGCCAGCGCCAGGTGCCGCAGTGCACTCGCACCGCGCCGAGGGGGTCTCGGCCATGACGGTTGGCTGCCCGCAGCTCAGGCAGGTGACGGCGACAGGGTTCGGGAATCGCATCAGGCCACCTCCCTCAACGTGCTCGCGGCCGGTGGGCTGGGAGCGTACACGCCGCTGCCTGCGCAGCAGTCTGATATGACGAAGACTTGGAACTGCTCCGTGATACATCGCTGGCTCATCAGGGGAACAACACCTGGCACCCGGCGGCGTCCCTTCCTCGTCCCTTCAGCCGCCGATCGGCACTGCGCCGACCTGGTGCTCGTCGATGTCGGACACCTCGCCCAGGAGGCGAGGAAGCCGATGTTTCCCTGAAGTCGGCTGACGGCGCGTTCGGTGGGCGTGGCCAGGCCACCCAACGGGTGTACGACGACTTCCGCGAACTCGCCATCCGCATCCTCGACGCGAGCGTGGCGGCTATCGCCTAGATCCCGGGTGTAACGGTGTATCAGACAGCCACGATACCGACTCTGTTGTAGTGCACAGCCTGAGCCGAACTTCGGATGGCGATGTCATGGAAAACACGATCAATTCCCCGATTGAAGCGGCAGCGGCGGCGCTGGCCACTGCTGCTGCCTTGCCGATGACCGTCACTGGCGAGGAGACCCTGACGCTGGTCTGCGACCTGGCGCGGATCGCCCGCCACCTCGGCGAGCTCACCGCGGCCGCCCGGGACCGCTGGGCGGCCTGGGGCACCGTCACACCGCACCTGCAGCAGGCCGAGGCCCTCGCCGCCGACGCCACACGATGTCTTAGCCACGCAGCCGGCACCTACGCCTTCAACGCCGCCCGGCCCGACACGGCCATCGTCGAGCTGGCCTCGGTCGGTACTGCGCGGCCGGCGGCCTGAGCACAGCCAGCGCCCAGCGTCGGCTCCGGCTGATCGCCATTTCTGAATTTCCGAACCTGATTTGTACGCAGGGAGTGGCCTCGTCGCTCTGTACCTGTATGACGCCAGGGATGACCAGGTCGGTGATCTCAGTGTCGACGCCAGAACCATTCACCCGATCAGACCCCGGAGGTGCGCTGTGGCCAGCCTCGTCCCGTTCAACATTGATCTCACCGTGCACGAAGCCACACGCCTCGCTGCCGTCCTGGACGCCGTCGGCTGGCACTGGGACCCGACGGAGATCTATACCGGCGAAGCCGAAGCCCATCGAATGCTCTACGCCCACCTTGACCCCGACCAGCAAGCCGCCTACGACCTGCTTATCGCCGCCGGCGTGCTACCCGACACCCCTGAGGCGATGAGATGATGCTCGACCCACAAGCAGACCTCGGCCGCCGCGTGTGGCTGCCCTGCACCTACTGCGGCGACAATACCGCGCTGTACCTTCTTGATTCCGACGTCAACTTGGTCTGGGTGCAGTGCGGCAACTGCCTGCGTCGTTGGTGGCACGACACCGGTGTGGGCCGTGGGAGGCGCCCGGAGCACCTGGGAGACGTCGCCTGATCGATACAGGCCGCCAAGTGGAACCTCTTGGCGGTGTGCAAGCCCACCGAGACCGTCTTCTGGAACCATGTGGTGGCTGGCCGCTGCGCGGCGCGGCGGTCTGGCGAGGGGAGCGACGGTGGACGCCCTGGCCGGTGCGGTGAATCCGGCGGTCTCCGAGCGCAACGCGCAGGCACACGCCGCGCTGGTGGCCGACCTGCGCGAGCGGCTCGCGGCAGCCCGGCTGGGCGGACCGGCCCACGCCAGACAACGGCACGTGGCGCGCGGCAAGCTGCTGCCCCGCGACCGCGTCGACTCGCTGGTCGACCCGTCCTCGCCGTTCTTGGAGTTGTCCCCGCTCGCGGCCACCGGCATGTACGGCGACGAGGCCCCGGCCGCGGGGATCATCACCGGGATCGGGCGGGTGGCCGGCCGGGAGTGCGTGATCGTGGCCAACGACGCCACCGTCAAGGGCGGCACGTACTACCCGATGACAGTCAAGAAGCACCTGCGCGCGCAGGAGGTGGCATTGCACAATCGCCTGCCGTGCCTTTACCTCGTCGACTCCGGCGGCGCCTACCTGCCCGCGCAGGACGAGGTGTTCCCCGACCGGGAACACTTTGGCCGGATCTTCTACAACCAGGCGACGATGTCCGCGCGGGGCATCCCGCAGATCGCCGCGGTACTGGGCTCCTGCACCGCGGGTGGCGCCTACGTGCCGGCGATGAGCGACGAGGCGGTGATCGTCCGCAATCAGGGCACGATCTTCCTGGGCGGCCCGCCGCTGGTGAAGGCGGCCACCGGTGAGGTGGTCAGCGCCGAGGAACTCGGCGGGGGGGACCTGCACTCCCGCGTCTCGGGCGTGACCGACCACCTCGCGGTCGACGACGCGCACGCGCTGCAGATCGTCCGCTCCATCGTCGAGACCCTCGGACCCCGCCCGACCCGGCCATGGGAGGTGGTCGCCACCGAGGAGCCCGTCCTGGATGGGATCTACGGTGTGGTGCCGGTGGATTCGCGCACCCCTTATGACGTCCGCGAGGTGATCGCCCGTATTGTCGACGGCTCCCGTTTCCACGAGTTCAAGGCTGAGTACGGTGCCACGTTGGTCACCGGTTTCGCCCGGCTGCACGGCCACCCGGTGGGGATCTTGGCCAACAATGGGATCCTGTTCAGCGAGTCGGCGCTCAAGGGTGCGCATTTCATCGAATTGTGCGATCAGCGTGGCGTGCCGCTGGTGTTCCTGCAAAATGTCTCCGGTTTCATGGTGGGCCGGGAGTACGAGGCCGGCGGGATCGCCAAGCATGGCGCCAAAATGGTGACCGCGGTCGCGACTACCCGGGTGCCCAAGCTGACGGTCATCATCGGCGGCTCGTTCGGCGCGGGGAACTATTCGATGTGCGGCCGGGCCTACTCGCCGCGGTTTCTGTTCATGTGGCCCAATGCGCGGATCTCGGTGATGGGCGGGGAACAGGCCGCCATGGTGCTCGCCACTGTCCGGGGCGCGGCCGACCCGGAACCCGAGGTGGCCTTCAAGGACCGCATACGTGCTCAGTACGAGCATCAAGGCCACCCCTACTACTCCACGGCTCGCCTGTGGGACGACGGGGTGATCGACCCGGTGGACACCCGGATGGTGCTCGGGCTCGCGCTGTCCGCCGCCGCCAACGCGCCGCTTGAACCCAGCCGCTTCGGCATCTTTCGGATGTGAGGCAGTGATGATGGTTCGGCCCTGCAAGCAGGCCTCACGGATGAATGGCTCGGCCTGCAAGCAGGCCTCGTGATGTTCGAGACGGTGCTGATTGCCAACCGGGGCGAGATCGCGGTCCGGGTGATCCGCACGCTGCGCGCAATGGGTATCCGCTCAGTGGCCGTGTACAGCGACGCCGACGCCGACGCCCGGCACGTCCGCGATGCCGACATCGCCGTCCGGCTCGGCCCCGCGCCGCCGGCGCTGTCCTACCTGTCCATCGGCTCCATCCTGGACGCCGCCGCGCGCACCGGGGCCCAGGCCGTGCACCCTGGTTACGGGTTCCTCTCGGAAAACGCCGCCTTCGCCCGGGCCTGCAGTGACGTCGGCCTAGTATTCGTCGGCCCGCCTGCTGGCGCCATCGAGGCGATGGGTGACAAGATCCGGGCCAAGCAGACCGTGGCAGCCGCGGGCGTCCCCGTGGTGCCCGGCAGCGACGGCCGCCGTGTGGACGATGACGGGCTGGCCGCTACCGCCGAGGAGATCGGCTACCCAGTGTTGCTCAAGCCGTCCGCGGGTGGCGGCGGCAAGGGCATGCGGGTAGTGCACCGGGCTGAAGACCTGCCCGAGGCCATCGCGGGCGCCCGCCGGGAGGCCCGGGGAGCCTTCGGTGACGACACCCTGCTCGTCGAGCAGCTGGTCCCCACCCCGCGGCATATCGAGATCCAGGTGCTGGCCGACGCGCACGGCGGCGCGGTGCACCTCGGCGAGCGCGAGTGCAGCCTGCAGCGGCGGCACCAGAAGATCATCGAAGAGGCGCCCTCGGTACTGCTGGACGCCGGGACCCGGGCCCGGATGGGCCTTGCCGCGGTCGACATCGCGCGAGCTGTCGGATATACCGGCGCCGGCACCGTGGAATTCATCGTGTCGGCCGATGCGCCCGATCAGTTCTTCTTCCTGGAGATGAACACCCGGCTGCAGGTCGAGCATCCGGTCACCGAGCTGGTCACCGGGCTGGATCTGGTCGAGCTGCAGCTTCGAGTGGCCACTGGACAGCCGCTGGTACTACGCCAGAAGGACGTGCTCCTCGACGGCCACGCGGTCCAGGCGCGGATCTACGCCGAAGACCCTTCGCGTGGCTTCCTGCCCACCGGTGGGCGGATCCTGCACCTGTCCGAACCTGCAGGGTCTGGGGTGCGGGTCGACTCCGGGCTGGTACCGGGAGGCGTGATCGGCAGTGACTACGACCCGCTGCTGGCCAAGGTCATCGCGCATGGCCCCGATCGGGACACTGCGCTGCGCCGGCTAGACGCCGCATTGGCGCACACCAGCATCCTGGGCTTGGGCACCAACACGGGGTTCCTGCGTGCGCTGCTGGCCGATGCCGACGTGCGGGCCGGTCGACTGGACACCGGGCTGGTGCAGCGCCAGGCGGATGACTGGGTCGACGAGGCACCGCCCGACGACGTACTCGCCGCGGGCGGGTTACTCGCGCTGCTTGCATTGGAGCCCACCGGGCCGGTGGTGGATCCGTTCGCGCTGCCCGGTGGCTGGCGGGTCGGCGAGCCAGCCTGGACGCGGTGGCGGGTGCTGGTCGCCCGATCCGACCTGATCGAGCCCGACCCGGTCGAGGTTCGCACCCGCGGGCGGGCCACCGCCGCCGAGGTCGCAGTCGGGGTGGGCGTGCCGGTTCCTGCATCAGCCTGGTGGGATGGCGGGGACTTGGTTGTCACCCTGGACGGGATCACCCGCCGCTACACCTGCGCGCCCGACAACGGCATGGTGTGGCTGGGCCGGGACGGGCACAGCTGGGCGCTGCCCGAGGTTGACGCCGCGGGGCGTGCCGGCCGTGAGGTTGCGGGTGCCGGCCCGGTGCGTGCTCCGATGCCGGGCACCGTCACCGTGGTCGACGTCACCGAAGGGCAGCAGGTCACCGCGGGCGCCCGGCTGCTCGTCGTCGAGGCGATGAAGATGGAACACGTGCTCACCGCGCCGATCGACGGGGTGGTTCGCAAGCTGTACGTCCACCCCGGAGGCACCGTCGAGCGCGACGCGGTGCTGCTGGTCGTTGCCCCGTGAGTGGCGATGCGAGTCATAGCTCGCATCGCCACTCACGGGTTGTCCACAGGGAGGCTTGATGTTTGTGGAGCTGAGTGCGGAGCATGCGGCGTTGCGGGCCACTGTGGAGGAATTCGCTCGCAAGGAGGTCGCCCCCGTTATCGGGGACCTCTACCAGCGCGGTGAGTTCCCGTATGCGCTGGTGGCGAAGATGGGTGCGATGGGGTTGTTCGGGCTGCCCTTCCCCGAGGAGTACGGCGGGATGGGCGGCGACTACTTCGCGCTGTGCCTGGCGCTGGAGGAACTCGCGCGGGTGGACTCGTCGGTGGCCATCACGCTGGAGGACAGCGTGTCGCTGGGCGCGATGCCCATCTTCCGGTTCGGCAGCGAGGAACAGAAGCAGCGGTGGCTCCCGGAGCTGTGCACGGGGCGCAAGCTCGCGGCCTTCGGTCTCACCGAGCCCGGCGGTGGCTCCGACGCGGGCGCTACCCGCACCACCGCTCGGGGCGACGGCGGTGAGTGGGTGATCAACGGCTCGAAGTCCTTCATCACCAACTCGGGCACTGACATCACGTCCATGGTTACCGTCACCGCGATCACCGGCGTCAGCGGCGGTCGCAAGGAGATCTCCGCCATCATGGTCCCGGCTCGGCACCCCGGCTTCACGGTCTCCGAGTGCTACTCCAAGGTCGGCTGGAGCTGCTCGGATACCCGCGAACTGTTCTTCGACGACTGCCGGGTGCCGCAGGGCAACCTGCTTGGTGAGCGCGGCCGTGGTTACGCGCAGTTCCTTTCCATCCTCGACGAGGGCCGCATCGCGATCGCCGCGCTGGGCGTCGGCCTGGCCCAGGGCTGCATCGACGAGTGCGTGTCCTACGCCCGGCAACGGCACGCCTTCGGCCGCGCCATCGGCAGCTACCAGGCGATCCAGTTCAAGATCGCCGACATGGAGGTGCGGGTACACACCGCCCGGCTGGCCTACTACGCCGCGGCCGCGAAGATGCTGCGCGGCCAGCCGTTCAAGAAGGAGGCCGCGATCGCCAAGCTGGTCTCATCCAACGCGGCGATGGACAATGCCCGGGACGCCACCCAGGTCTTCGGCGGGTACGGGTTCATGAACGAATACCCGGTGGGCCGCTTCTACCGGGACGCCAAGGTCCTGGAGATCGGCGAAGGCACCAGCGAGATCCAACGCATTCTCATCGCCCGCCACCTAGGCCTCGCCTGACCCCGCCCTTCCGGCGTTCTGGATGCAGCCGTGCATGACGACTGCATCCAGAAC
>DASYIL010000203.1:0-30677 GCA_035997545.1 Pseudonocardiaceae bacterium | reverse complement strand
CGCCCCCCCCACGACTACATGCCTCCGCAGAACCCCCGTGCCGGCCGGCCCCCGCCCGCCGCGGGTCGACCCGGACCACCCGTCGCGCGTCGACGCCGCCGGCGTCCCGGTCGCATCCTGGGCGTGATCTTCGGCGTGCTGCTGCTGGTGATCCTCGGCCTCGCCGGGTACGTCGATCAGTCGCTGCAGCGGACCGAGGCGCTGGCCGGTTACCCTCAACGGCTCGCAGGTACCGCCGGCACCAACTGGCTGATCGTCGGATCGGACAGCCGGGCCGGCCTGACCCCCGACCAGGTAGCCCGGCTGGCTACCGGCGATGAGGCGGGCGCGGGCGGCGGGCGCACCGACACCATCATGTTATTGCACATCCCGGCGCTGACCAGCGGCAACCTGCCCACGCTGGTGAGCCTGCCGCGGGACTCCTCGGTGCCGGTCCCCGGCCGGGGCCGCCTCAAGCTCAACACCACCTTCGCGCTCGGCGGACCCACCCTGCTGGTGCAGACCGTGGAGAAGGTCACCGGGGTGCACGTGGATCACTATGCGGAGATCGGGTTCGGCGGCTTTGCCCGTCTCGTGGACGACATCGGCGGCGTGCAACTCTGTCCCACCGAGCCGATCTCCGACCCGCTGGCCGGGCTGAACATCCCCGCCGGCTGCCAGGTACTCGACGGGCCGCAGGCATTGGGCTACGTGCGGACCCGGCAGTCGCCGCGCGGCGACCTGGACCGGGTAGTGCGCCAGCGGGAGTTCCTCGGCGCCTTAATCGCCCGGGCGAGCAGCCCGGCGGTGCTGCTCAACCCCTTCCGCGCCGGCCCACTGGCGGCCGACGCCCCAGACGTGGTCACCGTCGACGGCGGCGACCACGTCTGGCACCTGGCTAGGCTCGGTTGGGCGATGCGTTCGCTGTCCGGTGGCGACGCGGTGACCATGACGGTGCCGATTGCCGGCTTCGGGCCGGTCAGCGACGGCTCTTCAGGGGTGCTGTGGAACCGGGAGCAAGCCGCGAAGCTGTTCACGGCACTGGCCCAGGACCAGCGCGTGCCGCGCTCGTGAGATCAGCAGTGGTCGATGAAGTGGGGGTGCCCAACCGGGCAGGTGCCCGAGTAGTAGTCGAAACCCCAGTCGAAAGTGGGCTTGAGATTCCAGTGCTCGCCGCAGAACGAGCGGTCGCACTGGCGGCAGTAAAACGGGACCCAGGTCCGGTCCACGGCGTGCAGTGCAGCCGCGTCGACGGCGCGTACCGCACCGGCGGTCATCGCAAGGTCGGTGACCTGGGTGGAGAAACTCGTGTACGGCAGGAAACCGGTGACCCGGATCGTGCCCTGGGCATCGGGGAAGATCCGGTAGATGATGTCCTGCTCCTCGTCGATGTAGAGCTGCCCGCGGCGGTTCACCTCGACGGTCGCAGCCGTGCGCAAGCAGTCTTCGTGCTGACACGGAAACGGGATCCGGAGCCGCACAGGATCGTCCACTACACCAGTGTCGCCCGCCAGAGTGCGAATCAGCATCCAGGTGGCAGCTGGAGGGGGTGGGGTTTGAGGTCGGCTAGCAGGGTGTGCAGCTGGGGGCCCGGCACGGGTGGGCCGAAGTGGGCTCCCCAAGCGGTGTCCGCTCCGGCGCTGCGCCACCACTGGGCCTGCTCCGGGGTGTCCACTCCGGGAACGATCACGGTCGCGCCGGTGCTGTGTACCAGAGAGATGGCGTCGCGGACCGCTCGGGCGACCACCGAGTCGTCCCCGGGTCGCCGGGCGATCCGGGCGACGATTTCCGGAGCGATCTCCACCGCGCCCACCGGGAGATCCTCGAGATAGGTCATGCACCCGGGACCGGCCGCGGCACCGAGCAGCACCACCTCGGCGCCCAGCTCAGTCAGCACACCCACGTTGTTCACCACGTCGCCGCGGCCACGCGCCAGGACCGTCAGCGGCACCCCCACCCGGAGTTGCTCGACCGGCACCCCGGTGGCGGACAGTGCACCGCGCACCACCCCGATGAGATCGGGGTCCTGGCTCAGCTGCGCGGTGAGGTCGACCCGCATCAGCGGCGCTGTCACCTGCCGGCAGAGCAACAACACGTCTTTTTGCACGGCGCAGGTCTTCTCCACGATCCAGTTCCCGAGGGAGACCACCAGCCCGGTCTGCTCGGCCAGCGCAAGGCACTCGGAATGGCCCAGCACCGTCCCGTCGGCGCGGTCCCAGCGCAGCAACGCTTGCAGCGCGACGATCTGCGCACTGTCCAGCCGGCACACCGGCTGGTACCACACGTCGATCTCACCGTTCTCCCAGGCACCGGGTATCCCGGCGGCCAGCTGGTAGCGCTCCCGCTGCTGGGCGTCATACTGCGCGTCGTAGAGATCCCACTGTCCGCGACCGGTTCGCTTGGCCCGGCGCAAGGTGGCGTCCGCAGCGCGGATCAGCTCACCCGCCGACATCCCACCGGCGAGCCGGCTCGCCACGCCGACGCCGGCCGAGACCGCGATCCCCCGATCGTCGATGTAAACCGGCTCGCAGAGCCGGATGTTGATGGTCGCGGCGAACAGGCTGAGGTCACGGCCATCCATGCCGGTCTCGATCAGGATTGCGAAATCGTCGGTGCCCATCCGCGCCACCATCGCCCGCTCGCCGATGACGAGTTCCTGCAGCCGCCCCGCGACCGAGCGCAACAGCAGTTCCCCGGCGCTGCGCCCGATCCCGTCGTTGATCACCGAGAAACTGTCTAGGTTCACCCGGCACACCGTGACCCGGGTCGACGGATCAGCGACGTCAAGAACATCCTGGAGGCGGGACACGAAGTAATGCTCGTTGGGTAGGCCGGTCAACCTGTCGTGCAGCGCCTGCTCGGACAGTTCCTTTTGCAGCAGATGCAGCTCGGTGATGTCGTCGGCGATGATGACGTGATGGGTCGGCGCCCCATCGGGGTCGCGCAGCAGCGAGCCCGCAAGGGAGGTCCAAGCGACCTCGCCGCTGGCGGCGGTCAGCTGGCCCCGGTGCCGGAAATGGGTCAGCTCACCACTAGCGAGCTCAAGGTAAGCCTCGCCGAGCGTCGAGTCTCCCCCGGCGTGCAACAGTTCCGGCAGCGCGGCGCCAATGAGATCGTCCGGGGCACGGCCGACCATACCGGCAAACGCCTGGTTAGCGGCGACCACCGTGCCGTCGAGGTCACTGATCGCGATCCCCACCGGTGCCTCGGAGAAGACCTGCCGGAACCGTGCCTCGCTGACCAATAATTCACGCTCAGCCTTCAGCTTCGCCCGGAGCAGCGCCTGCGTGACCTGGTCTTGCTGGTTGAGAGTGCGCTGCCGGAGGGCCTCGGCGTACCCGCTGGCCAGCGCCCCCAGCACCCGCAAGACGATGGCGTCGCACCGGTCGACGTGCTGCAGCTCCGCCAACCGTGGCAGGCCGTCGTTGAGGACCTCAATGCTGCGGCCGATACTGCTCGACCCGGTGAGATCGTGCGCGACCAGCTCGGCCGCCACCTCCATCGCCACCCGCTCATCGACCGGCACGCCAGCCACCACCGCCGCCAGCCGGTTGATCAGTCGCGTCAGGAGCTGCTCGACCTCCTCCCCTGACATCGGCAGGTAGGTGCTCCGGCTCGTCACCGCAGCCCAAGTCTGAGCGAGCCCAGCCACCGTCAGGCCGGGCTCGTGGACGGGAGCGGCACTCACAATGTCACCGTCTGACAGCCACTCCGGCAAGAACCTGGCCCCGCGCCGCCCTCGCCGACTCACCGTCCGCTATGAACGCCAGGCCAGCCATTCTGTGCCTTCCTCAGCTTCGCCACACCTGCGACAACCAGCTCTCAATCAGATGAGACACGCGCTATAGTTGCTGATTGTACCGTGTTGGGCCCTTTCGAATTTTTGATCTTGAGAGTGCTGGTCCCGACCGGGTCCCGACCCCCACGAGACCATGCACGGCCAGTCACGGCTTGCGGCCCACACCCCCGTCGGAGAACGTGTTCATCTTGGCGCTGTCGGAGATGTCACCGGGTCCCGAGGGCCGCCAGACAGCGCAGCCAACTAGTCCCGGTTCGACCAGCTCGAACCCGGCGAACATGCGCAGCACCTCGTCGTGGCTGCGGAGGTACAGCGGTTCCGGGGTGTTCTGGTAAAGCTGAACTGTCTCGGTCAGCCCAGCGGGGTTGTCGTCGGCCGTGACATGGGAGAGCGCAAGGTAGCTGCCGGGCGCGAGCCTGTCCCGGTATCGAGCCAGAATGCCCACCGGGTCCCAGGAATCCGGGACGAAGTGCAGCAGCGCCAGCATCAGCATGCCGATCGGTTGATCGAGGTCCAGCAGGCGCTTAGTCTCCGGATGGCCGAGGACGTCCTCGACGTCGCGCAGGTTCGCCTGGATCGCTGCGGCCCGGTCGTTGCTCTTCAGCAGCAGTTCGCTGTGCGCGACCGCGACCGATTCCTTGTCGACGTAAATGATCCGGCACTCGGGATCGGCTCGCTGGGCGATCTCGTGCATATTGCCGACGGTCGGGATGCCAGAGCCGATGTCGAGGAACTGGCGGATCCCGGAGTCGACCATGAAGAGAACGGCTCTGCGCAAGAAGGATCGGTTGATCCGGGCGGCGTCCCGTACCGCTGGCATGACCTGTTGAATCTTGTCCGCCATGACGCGGTCAACCGCGAAGTTATGAGCACCATCCAGAAAATAATCGTACACTCGAGCCGCATTGGGCACGGTCGTGTCGATGCCGTACGGCACCCAATCCGGGTTTCCAGCCATCGGTTCCTCGCCATCCTCAGTCGGCTCGGGGACAGCTTAGGCGATCACGGGGATCGCCAGCCATCGCCCAGCAACGCGATCATGGGCATCGCACCCCCGTTGAGGGTCGCGGTGACAGTGTGTGGAGGTGGGCGGCGTTCGACAAGTTACGCCCGCTGTCCGGCAACGGTCTGGCCAACTCGAATGGCGATTTCTACCGGCGGCAGCGTCCCCTGGTGCGGCAAGCCCGTGCACCCGAAGCGGGCGGTGACGATGCATCCCAACCAGTTACCCATGATCACCATGCGCGACACACGTGAGGCCGTACAGCAGAGCCGTGGTTACACAGAGTGTTTGTTTGGTTCCTGGTTGGCTAAGCAGCGTCGAGGCGGCAGCGATCCACCAGGTCGTCGGCCACCTGCGCGCCGGCCGAGTCGGCGGGGTGCGCTTCGACCACGTCATCCTGGTCGGACACTCGCTGGGCTCGGGCGTCGCGGCCCTGGAAGCAGCCACGTACCACGACGTCGATGGGGTGATCCTGACCGGCGCGACCCACCAGCAGCCGCTGGTGAATTTAGCCAAGATCTTTGCCACGGGCGTGCATCCGGTGACGTTGGACCCGCGACTTGACAAGAACGGCAGTGATCCGGGATACATCACCACCAAGCCGGGACAACGCCAGGCGTTGAGCTATTGGACCAGAAACGCCGACCCTCAGGTGATTGCGACCGACGAGACCACCAAGGACCTACCAAGGACCAGGCCTCGCTCGCCGCGATAGCGACCGGGGAGGTACTCGGCCTCCTAGGCCCCACGTCGCTCCTTATCGACGTTCCCGTCCTGGTGGCGGTCGCCGAAAAGGATATCGTTTTCTGCGGCTTTCTCGGCCGCGACTGTTCGAGTGCGGAGGCGTTGCGGAAAGAGGAGGCGCTGTACTTCGGTCCGGCCGCTGAGCTGTCCACCTACGTCCTGCCGGAGTCAGGGCACGCCATAACGTTGCACAAGAACGCCGGCGAGTACCGGGAGGCGACGCGAGCCTGGCTGCGCGCGCGGTTCGGTACCAGGGATCAACAGTGATCGATGAAATGCGGCACGGGTGGGCCGAAGTGGGCTCCCCAGGCGGTGTCCGCTCCGGCGCTGCGCCACCATTGCGCCTGCTCCGGGGTGTCCACTCCGGGGACGATCACGGTCGCGCCGGTGCTGTGCACCAGAGGGATGGCGTCGCGGACCGCTCGGGCGACCACCGAGTCGTCCCCGGGTCGCCGGGCGATCCGGGCGACGATTTCCGGAGCGATCTCTACCGCTCCCACCGGGAGATCCTCGAGATAGGCCATGTACCCGGAACCGGCCGCGGCACCGAGCAGCACCACCTCAGCACCCAGCCCGGCCAACGTGTCCACGTTGTCCAGCACGTCACCACGGCCACGCGCGACGGCCGCTAGTGGCACCCCCACCCGGAGTTGCTCCGCCCGCAGGCCGGTGGCCAACAGCGCGCCGCGCACCACCCCGACCAGATCGGGGTCCTGGCTCAGCTGCGCGGTGAGGTCGACCCGCAACAGCGGCGCTAGCTCGCGGCAGCGGGCCAACACTTGGATATGCACGCTGCAGGTCTTCTCCACGATCCAGTTCCCGAGGGAGACCACCAGCCCGGTCTGCTCGGCCAGCGCAAGGCACTCGGAATGGCCCAGCACCGCCCCGTCGGCCCGGTCCCAGCGCAGCAACGCCTGCAGCGCGACGATCCGCCCACCGTCCAGCCGGCACACTGGTTGGTACTCCACGTCGATCTCGCCGCACTCCCAGGCCCCGGGGATCTCGGCGGCGAGATGGGAGCGCTCCCGCTGCCGGTCATCATGTTCCGCGTCGTAGAGATCCCACTGTCCGCGACCGGTCCGCTTGGCCCGGCGCAAGGTGGCGTCCGCGGCGCGGATCAGCTCGCCCGCCGAGATCCCACCGGCGGGCTGGCTCACCACGCCGACGCCGGCCGACACCGAGATCCCCCGGTCGTCGATGTAGACCGGCTCGCAGAGCCGGGCGTTGATGGTCGTGGCGAACAGGCTGAGGGCGCGACGGTCCATGTCGCCTTCGAGGAGGATCGCGAAATCGTCGGCGCCCATCCGCGCCACCATCGCCCGCTTGCCGATGACGAGTTCCTGCAATCGCCCCGCGACCGAGCGCAACAGCAGTTCCCCGGCGCTGCGCCCGATCCCGTCGTTGATCACCGAGAAACCGTCCAGATTGACCCGGCACACCGTGACCTGAACGGACGGGTCGGCGCCCTCCAGCACGTCCTGGAGATAGGACATGAAGTAGTGCTCGTTGGGCAGCCCGGTCAGCCTGTCGTGCAGCGCTTGCGCGGACAGTTCCTTTTGCAGCAGGAGTAGCTCGGTGACGTCATCCGCGATGACGACGTGGTGGGTCGCCACCCCATCGGGGTCACGCAGCAGAAAACCCGCGAGGAAGACCCAGGTGCCCTCGCCGCCAGTGGCGGTCAGCCGGCCCCGGTCCCGGACGCGGGTCAACTCGCCGCCGGCGAGCTTCTGGTAGGCCGCACCCAGCGTCGGATCGTCCTCGGTGTGCAACAGTTCCGGCAGCGCGGCGCCGATGAGATCGTCCGGAGTACGGCCGACCATGCCGGCGAACGCGCGGTTGGCGGCGACCACCGTGCCGTCGAGGTCGCTGATCGCGATCCCCACCGGTGCCTCAGAGAAGATCCGCCGGAACCGTGTCTCGCTGACTTGTAGGTCACGCTCAGCGTCCAGCTTCGCCTGCAGCAGCGCCTGCGTGACCTGGTTTTGCTCATCCAGGGTGCGCTGCCGAAGCGCCCCGGCGTACCCGCCGGCCAACGCCCCCAGCACCCGCACGACGGCGGCGTCGCCCCGGCCGACGTGCAGCTCCGCCAGCCGCGGCAGGCCCTCGCCGAGAACCTCGATGCTGCGGCCGATACTGCTCGACCCGGTGAGATCGTGCGCGACCAACTCAGCCGCCACCTCGATCGCCGCCCGCTCATCGACCGGTACGCCCGCCACCGCCGCCACCAGCCGGTTGATCAGTCGCGTCAGAAGCTGTTCAACCTCGTCGCCCGACATCGGCAAGTAAGCGGACCGGCTCGCCACCACAGCCCAAGTCTGAGCGAGCCCGGCCACCGTCAGACCGGGCTCGGGAGGGACAGTGGCACTCATGACGTCACCGTGTGACAGCCACTCCGACCATGAGCGGGTCGTCCGGAACCCAGCTGATCACCCTGCCCACTGCCCGCCCTCTCGTTGTTGAAGCTTGGAACGGCCAGCATACGGAGCACAACATCAATGTGGTTACTACATCAGAGTGATGATTGCTGAAACACTCCGTGATGGTGACTCAGCGTATTGATACACGCAGTAAATACACTGAAGGGGGTGAACGCAGTACCGGACGACGATCCGGCGATGGTGGGATCAGGTCGGCATGGATACCACACTCGAGGAGCTCGCTGCTGCTCTCGGCGTCGCAACCTGGTACCGGGACGGACAGCGCCGGCGGGTCGACGTCGACCCCGACGTGGTACGCCGGGTGCTCGCGTTGCTCGGCGTTTGTGCGGACACCCCGGCGCACGTGCGGGACGCGCTGGTCGCGGCCCGCACACCCGGGCTGCCGGGCACCGTGGTGCTGCGCCAGGGGCAGAGCCGGCAGATACCCGACGCCGGCGTGCTCAGGGATGAGTACGGCAACGACATACCGGTCAGCGGGGCGCTCCCGGCCGGTCTTGCCCCCGGCTGGTACTCGCTGACCAGCGACGACCAGCACACCACCGTGCTGGTGGCCCCCCCAGCCCTGCCCGAACCGCCACGCACCTGGGGCTGGATGCTGCAGCTTTACGCCCTGCACTCCGCCAGGTCGTGGGGCATCGGGGACCTCGGCGACTTGCGCGAGTTCATCGCCTGGACGGCCACCGCACACGACGGTGGCGCCGTCCTGGTCAACCCGCTGCACGCGATGACCCCGACCGCTCCCGTTCAGCCGTCGCCCTACAGCCCGTCCAGCCGTCGCTTCGTCAACCCGCTGTATCTGCGGATCACCGACATCGGTGCCTACTGCCGCGCGGACCCAGCGTTGCGGGCCGAGGCGGACGCCCTGCGGGTGAGGTCGGGAGGCGAGCGGATCGACCATGATGCCGTCTGGCAGGCCAAGCGGGCTGCGCTGGAGCTGCTCTGGCGGTCCGACGGCGGTCCATGCCCGGTGATGTCGGATGGGTTGCGCGAGTTCGCGACGTTCTCCGCGCTCGCTGAGCGGCACGGCCCACGCTGGTCGCGCTGGCCCGTTGAGCTGCGGCACCCGGCGACGGCGAGCGCGGACCCCCAGCGGGTGGCCTTTCACGCCTGGGTGCAACAACAATGCGCCGAGCAGCTGGCCGCCGCGAGGGACGCCGCCCACGGGATGGCCATCGGGTTGGTGCACGACCTCGCCGTCGGGGTGGACCCGGAGGGCGCCGACGCCTGGGCGCTGCAGGACGTCCTCGCCGCCGGGGTTACCGTCGGCGCCCCACCGGATGCATTCAGTCATCAGGGACAGAACTGGGGGCTGCGGGCGTGGCGCCCGGACCGGCTGGCTGCCACCGGGTACGCCGCATACCGGGAGATGCTGCGTGCCGCGTTCGCGTATGCCGATGGGCTGCGCATCGACCACGTCGCCGGTCTGTGGCGGCTGTGGTGGGTGCCGCCAGGAGCGTCCCCGGACCAGGGTACCTACGTGCACTACGACGCCACGGCCATGCTCGCGGCGCTGGCCCTGGAGGCGCACCGGGCCGGCGCGGTGGTGGTAGGCGAGGACCTCGGCACCGTGGAACCGGAGGTCACCGAGGCGCTGGCGGCACAGCGGATGCTGGGCTGCGCGGTGCTGTGGTTCGCCCGCGACGAGCACGCTCCGGGTGCGCCGCTGCTAGCTCCGCGGTACTGGCGGGATTACGCTGCCGCCAGCATCTCCACCCACGACCTGCCCACCGCGGTCGGCTTCCTGCGCGGGGAGCACGTGCGGATGCGCGCCGAGCTGGGGCAGCTGGGTGACGAAGCCACAGAGTGGGCTCAGGCGCGGACCGACCGCGCGAAGCTCGTCGACCTGCTGCGTACGGAGGGTCTGCTGGAGGACGGGGAGACCGAAGATGACATCGTGGTGGCGATGCACGCGTTGCTGGCCCGCACGCCCTGCCGGCTGCTGCTGGCGTCTCCCTACGACGTGGTGGGCGAAGTACGACAGCCCAACCTGCCCGGCACCGTCGACGAGTACCCGAACTGGCGACTGCCACTGCCGATGACCCTGGAGGAGCTGCAGCGCGATCCGCGGGTCCGGCGAGTGATCGAAGTCTTGCGTGCGGGGGTCACGTCGGATAGCGAGCTACGGGCCTGACCGCTCGGCGTCCAGCCTGGCCTCCGCTCGTTCGCCGTACCCAGGGGTAGGTGATGAGGGCCCAGACGGCGGCGATCAGGACGAGTTCGGAGATGAGGTACCAGGGCCACGGGCCCAGGACGTCCAGCAGGGAACTCGCCTGTGGCTTGGCGTTGAGGAAGCCGTAGTTGGTTCCGGCGAGTTGGTTGAAGGCGAACATCAGCACCGCCCAGGTGATCGTAACGAGCATCGTGACCCGGTAGCTGCGCCAGTCCGGGCGCAGCCCTACCCCCCAGGTCAGATAGATCGCCGCCCACACCACCAGGCTGTGCAAGCCGAAGAAGGAGAGGAACTCCAGAGCCGGGAAGTCCGGACCGTCCAGCGACGGGCTGACGAAGGCCTGCGCGGTGAGCGTGAGACCCCAGAAGTAGGCCAGCGCGAACGCCGTCGAGGAGTGCGACCACAGCGCCCAGACCGCGGCCATCGCCGCCAGGTCGCATAGCTGCAGTGGCAGCGAATACCCGATCCCGAACGGCCCGGGCCACACCCAGTAAGCCTCCGCCAGCACCAGGAAGGCGGCGAACACCAGCGCGAACACCCGGTCCAACCGCCGCTCGGTCGGAGTGCCGCGGTACCGCCGGCCCAGGACCACGAGTGCCGCCGCGACCACGGCAAGCACGACGACGGCAACACCGTGCGACAACCCGAAAGCCACGAATTGGCGCGCCGCCAGCAGCGGGTCCACATCGGGGAGCGTAGCGAGGCCGACACTCGGGGAGCAGCCGCGGCGTGCGGAACCGTCTGGGCGGGTACTCCGCTGCAGATCGACACACTTACCGACGGGCGGAGGCATGGATGCAGCCAATCGAGAAGCAGACCATAATGATCACCGGCGCCACCAGCGGGTTGGGCCGGGCGCTGGTGGCGCAGCTGGCTCAGGCGGGGGCCACCGTCATCGCGCATGGTCGCGACGCCGAGCGGCTCGCCCGAATTTTTGCGGAGATACGCGACGCAACCGGCCACGAGGTGGACACCGTCCAGGCCGACCTCGCCGACCTGGCGCAGGTCGATCGGATGGCCGACGAGGTGCTGGACCGCTACCCACAGTTGCACGCTCTGGTCAACAACGCCGGGGTGGGGTACGGGCCGCCCGGCGGTGGGCGCGAGGTCAGCGCGGACGGCATCGAACTGCGCTTCGCGGTCAACCACTTGGCGGGCTACCTGCTGGCGCAGCGGCTAGCCGGCAGGTTGGCGGCGTCCGCGCCGTCGCGGATCGTGCAGGTCGCTTCCGCGGGGCAACTCGCCCTCGATCTGGACGATCCCTTCACCGAGCAGGACTACGACGGCGTCACCGCCTACCGGCGCTCCAAGCTCGCGCAGGTGATGGCCAGCTACGACCTGGCCGCCGACCTGGCCGGCACCGGGGTGTCCGTCAACGCGGTGCATCCCGCGACATTCATGGACACCGCGATGGTTCACGAGGCGGGGCAATTGCCAGCCAGTACTGTCGAGGAGGGCGTTGCGGCGGTGGCACGGTTGATCACCGACCCAGAGCTAGACGGAGTGAGCGGGCGCTACTTTCAGGGCAGCCACGAGGCGCAGCCCGATCCACAGGCCAAGGACCCCGCAATGCGGTCCTGGCTACGCCGCTTGTCTGATGGGCTGCTGGAGCGCTCCCGATCCGGTTCACGCTGAGTAGCGCGCTAACGTCCAGTCAGCCACCGGTGCGGACTGGAGGTCGGACATGCGCAGCGACGGGATTGACAAGGCCATCCGGATCCAGCACTCGGTCGTGGCCAACCACGTGCAACGGATACGGCGGCGGCATCCCGACGCCACGCCGGGCGAGATCGTGGCAGCCCTGGAGAAGAAGTACGTGGCCACGGTGACCAGTACCGGAGCTGCTGTCGGTGCGGCGGCTGCCGCGCCCAGGATCGGACCGGCGGTTGCCCTCGCGCTCACCGTCGCAGAGTCGACCGCGTTACTTGAGGCGACTGCGCTGTTCACGCTGGCCGTCGCCGACGTGCACGGCATGCCGGTGCACGACACCGAACGGCGGCGGATGCTGCTGCTCGCGATCGTCTTCGGAACCGGCGGACCGGGGTTGGCCTCTAGCGGCAAGCGAATCCGCCGATGGCTCGTCGCGAGGTACGTCACCAAGCGCTGGATCCTGGCGATCAGCAAGATCCTGCCGTTCGGCATCGGCGCGGCGATCGGCGCGGCGAGCAACCGCGCGTACGGCCGGATGGTGGTAACCGCCAGCCGGCAGGTGTTCGGCCCTGTTCCGCCGACGGCCGCCCCAGCGATTTCGGACGCTGCAATTTCGGACGTTGCGCCGCTGACCATCGCCGAGCACCGGCCGGCGGCACCGGCGCCCGTGGCGCTCACCAACGGCCAGGCGCCAGCGCCAGCGGCAGTTCAGGTCCCAGCGGCTGGCCAGGCCCCAGTGGCAGATCAGATCAGCGCGGCGGCTCCGGTCACCGGAAAGTACCGGCCGCTGTTCCACTACCTCGCCGCCCGCGACAGTGATCATGTTGAGATTGCCTTCTCCGAGATTCACCAGATGGTGCCCGGCGGGCTCCCGAAGTCTGCGTCCGCGCAACGGAGCTGGTGGGGCAACTCGCCTGGCCGCGTCCAGGCCAAAGCGTGGCTGGCAGCCGGCTATGAGGTCACCGATGTCGATTTGGCGGCCATGACGGTGCGCTTCAACCGGCGCAACAGCCTAGGGTGATTATCCTGGGCTGGACGGCCGGACACGCCGCCGCGCGTGACGCCCTGGGCGGGCCGCTGCAGGACGTGTCGATCAACCAACATGGTGGGGCCAGGTTCGGATTCTTAACAAAAGGCAGTTTGAAGCCCGGGGGTAACGGCGAGTTTTCAAAGGGCTCCATATACTCATGCCCTAAATCACGATCTTCGGGCTTTTCCTCCCGACTGATGGGCGTCGAGTCGACGTCACCGATCGTTGGGCGCGACGGCTCCTCCCGCGCAGTGCCCAACGCCAGCATCGAGTTACCGTGGGGGATTACCCCCTGGCGGACCACAGTAGCGGGCAGTTCAGGCACGGTTGTGCTCGGCACGTTGAGCCAAAAGCCCGGCTCGACGTGCAGCTCCATACCCGTCTCTACATCGTTGATCTCCTGCAGATACGTCAACCCAAAGAGATTGATGTCAGGCTGCTTCTCGTAGCCGCGGTTAGGAACCGGGCCACCGATCGGGTGGAACTCCAGAGTCTCCTGCGTGGAATTGAGCATCAGGCGAAACAGTTTCCCGCCGTGGATTGGGTCAGATTCGTAGACTGGGAGTGCGACCACGTTGAATCCTTTTCCTTTCCACGTGCCAACGAGATCAGCAAGAAATCCCAGACTCTGAGCGGTTTCGATGAGTGTGAGACCCGGACGAGCGTTGTAGCCTACGAAACCCACACTAACGTCATGGGATTGATCCTGAGCTCCTGGCAGCGCTCCAGGTACCGGTAGGCCTCCGGATCGGAGAGCTTCCAGCCACGGGAGCCGTGGTACCACTCCGCCGTGTAGAGCTTCACACCCCTGGGTACCTATGGTGCTCCCACCGACACTCATCCACCATCGGCCGCAGAGCCTGGGCCATGAAAGCCTAGGAACTCCGAAGCGGCAGCCAGCACCGCGTCCACCGTGATGCCACTCATGCACGGCGGATGCAGCGATATCCCACAGGGCGGGTCGAAGATGCAGTCACAGGGGCTACAGGAAAGAGATACCCGGACGAGCCGGTGCAGCTCTGGCGAGGACCACGGGCCCCACTGCGCAGGAGAGAGGGGTCCGTAGAGCCCAACGACTCGGGCGCCGACCATGGCGGCCAGATGAAGTGGACCGCTATCGATGCCAACGACGAGCGATGACTGCCGGTACAATGCAGCCAAGGCCCCGACCGGGAGCCGCCCTGCCAATCCGAAGCACGAGCCATCGCTGCAGTCCACGATCGCTTGCACCAGCGTATCCTCTCCGGGTCCGCCCGGCACCAGGGAGGTTACCCCGTACCGATGCCGGATCTCGATTCCTAACCGTCCCCACCGCTGCGGGGTCCAGTTCTTCAGCGGCCATCCCGACCCCGGTTGGAACACGATGGGTCTCGGTCCAGCAGAAAGCACTTCCGACCGGATGCGTCGGACTAAATCCTCTTCGTCCTCGGTAGGCACAAAGGGCACCGTTGCCCGGCTGAGAACAGCTGCACCCAGCGCACCTTGATCGACTGCGCTCAGGCCAAGACATCTGGCGGCCACCTCAACCAGTCGGAGCGCCTGGATGACGGCGTGGTGTTCCTCGCGCAGCGGGATGGCATGAGTCAGGAAACACTCCATTCCGGGCATCGCGTAGCCAACTCGGATGGGAATCTCCGCCAGGTACGCCAAAGTCCCGGACCACGGGTCTTCGGGGCGGCACAAAATGACAAGGTCGAAGCGATCCCGCAAAGCGCTCGCGGTGGCACGAACTAGATCGTCCCAGTCATTTCCAGCAGTCACCGTACCCAGTGGCGGAAAGGGTAGGGCCAAGGTTTCGTCGATATCGGGGCAGCGGCGAGCCACGTCTGCGGTTGCCGTGGACAGGAGGAACGCTAGGTGAGTTCCGGGAAAGGCTGCGCGAAGCGCCGTCGCTGCCGGCAGAGTCAGGAGAACATCCCCGAGGTGATCAGGGCGTGCTATGAGAACGCGAGGCGCCATGTCAGGGCACATCGTATCCGTACGCATGTACAACATGCTCGTCAACGGTGTCGCGAACCAGATCCAGCACTGATCCATCTAGTTCGCCCAGCAGCGCATTGGGGTGGTTGCTCTTTCGGTCGAAAGGTGCAGACTCGAACAATTGGAAGCGGCTCTGTCCGTCGATCCCAGCGCGCAAGTACCGTGCAGGTTCGACGTAATTCGTGTGCCGCCGGTGCAGGCCCCACAAAAGTCGGCTACGGTCCAGGGTCGCGCCGAACGCCGTGTGGAGATCCTCCAGCCGAAAGACCATGGAAGAGGGCGCGTTCAACAAGAGCTCGAGGTAGCTCCGGTACAGCACGTTCCACTGCCGTACCGCCACAATAATTTCCTCGTCCTCGAGGTCGCAGAGATCGCGAAGCGGCGGATCGTCGTACCAGTGCGCGAAGCGCATGTAACTGACGAGCCACCCATACACATTTCTTACACTGATCGCGAATCTCATCGTGCCGGCCTCCACGGCGACCCGAACTGTTCTCAGTTCCGCTGTGGTGATCCGCGTGGAAACGTCAAGATTGTAGCCCTCCGCTTCCCAATTTTCACCATGCCAGGTGAATGGCGCGTCAGCGGAGGCGTGCTTCCATCGTCCGATGTTCACGAGGACCCGAACGTTGGTGAAATTCTCTTCGAGGGCGAACTTGACGAGGTTAGTACCCGTCCGCATCGCCCCTTGCTGCTTCACGAGCACGACGCCACCATCGGCAGGGCACTCAATTGGTGACACTTCGGTGGCAACCTTCGCCGGTCTCGGACCGATCGCATCCGCGCGCGTATGCTTCCGCGCGTGCCCGTTGCCGGCAGACGACGCTCCCGGGATCACCCATGACTACACCTCGACTTGCCGACTTCTCCCAGCTCCGTGTCGCCGTGGTCGGCGACCTCATCGCCGATCACTATATCTACGCTGAACCCCGGCGCTTGTCTCGCGAGGCTCCCGTACTGGTACTGCGCCATGTCCGGGAGCGCATCGGTGCAGGTGGCGCCGCTAACGTGGCTCGCAACCTGTGCGCCCTGGGGAGCCGCGTCCGGGTCCTTGGGATCGTTGGCCGCGACTACCAGGGAGGCGAGCTGCTGCGTCGTCTCGAGGAAGCCTCGGTCGACACGAGTGGTGTCCAGACACTCGACGGCTACCAGACGCCGACCAAGACCCGGGTGCTGGCCGCCGAGCCGCGTCGCAATCTCCAGCAGGTGTTACGTCTCGATCGCGAGCCAAGCCGAGCCATCGAACCACCAGTCCGTGACGCCATAGCACATGAGCTCGTCTTGATAGCCGGCACGGTCGACGCAGTGATCGTGTCCGATTACGGGTACGGGCTCTCCGATGACCAGGTCAGCATCGCGGCCGGTGAGCTTTCCCGGGCCGGCAAGATCGTGGTGCTCGATCCAGGACGTGAGACACCCAACTTCAGCGGCCTCACCGCCCTGACACCCAACGTCGATGAGCTGGCACGCTTTACGAACACCGCGCCCGATCACCTCGACGATCGCGGCGAGCTGGCAAGCGCGGCGAAAGCACTCCTGGGTAGCGCCCGCTGCCGCTTCCTCCTGGTGACCCGAGGCAATCTCGGCATGGCCCTGTTCGGCGAGGGCCTACCAGAGGACGGAGTCGTCGTCGAAGCCTTGGGGACGGGCGCGATCACCGACGCGTGCGGCGCCGGCGACACAGCAGCAGCCGTATTCACCCTCGCCCTCGCCGCCAGATACACAGCTCCCGACGCGATGTACCTCGCCAATGCTGCATCGGGGCTCGTGGTGCTCGAGCACGGAACAGCGGTGTGCACCATCGACGCGCTCGAAATAGCGCTCAACGGCGCGTCGACGCCGGTAACGTTGCCCGATTTGGTATGAGAATCTCGTCACGCCATGAGCTTGGTGAGCGCATTCAGTCGCTGCGGGCCGGCGGTGACGTCGCGCGCATCGTCCTCGCCAACGGCTGCTTCGACCTCTTGCACCCAGGCCACGTTCGCTACCTGCAAGACGCCCGGTCCCGCGGCGACTTTCTCATCGTGGCGCTGAACTCAGACGCCTCGGTGCGGGCGATCAAGGGGCCCGGTCGACCGTTGATGCCCCTGGCCGAGCGAGCCGAGATCGTCGGAGCACTGCGCTGTGTCGACGCGGTGATATCGTTCGACGAAGCTGATCTCGCGACGACGCTGCGAGCGTTGCGGCCCGACGTGCATGCCAAGGGATCGGATTACACCACTGCCAGCGTGCCCGAGGCTGCTATCGACCGCGAGCTCGGCATCGAGATCGTCATCTGCGGTGATCCAAAGAATCATTCCACCTCCGACCTGCTGCGGCACATCGCCCGCGAGGTCAGGGGGCGGCCCGGCGAAGACCCCGGACAGTGAGCAACCTCACCCGGCGGTGACGATCTCTTGAAGCTCCTCCAGATGGTGGATCGAGAAATCGGGTCGGTACGACTGGTACCGCTCCTCGTAGTCCTGCTCCGATGTGTGGCCGAGGTGGTGGCAGGTCACCATGCCTGCGGTGTGGGCTCCGACCATGTCGCTGGCCCAGTTGTCACCCACGAAGAGCACTCGTCCGGCCGGAACACCGACCGCGTCGAGCGCTGCTTCGAATAGCTTCGGATGTGGCTTGACGTAGCCGACGTCGCCAGAGACCACCACGGGATCGAGCAGATCCGCAATCCCGGTGGAGTGCAGTGATCGTCTGAGCGACGCGCCACATGGGTAGTTCGAGACGAGGCCGACGCGCACCTTGCGGCGGATCCATTCCAGGGCTCGTACCGCGCTATCGTCGATCTTGATAGAGTGCACGTAGAGGTTCTGATACTCGCAATTCGCCTCTGTGACCATCTGGTCGGTGACGGGGAATGTTCCATCGTACGCCTCGCGTAGTATCTGTAGCATCTGTTCGAACGGTGTGAACTCCCGCTTGTCTGTCGACAGGGGCGGCAAGACGCACACCCGGTCCATTACCTCGCCGAGCATCCGTGGCTTGATGGGCGCGACGGTCCTCGAAAGAACCTCGGCCAGCTGAACGTGAATCCACTCGATCTGAGGGCGATCAAACTGGACCACGGTATTGCCGTAGTCGAGAAGGATGGCGTCGAAGCGGGACATGGTCGACAGCGTACAAGAAGCCCGCGGGCGGGTCCGGGTTGATTGCCGCCGCTCTGCCTCGCCCACCGAACGAGCGTGCCAGATACTGGCCGTTCGGTGCTACTGACGTTCCTGAGGATGGCTGTTCATGATCGGTAAGGGCGCACAACGAGGGTCTGGCGGCCGGGGTCGTGCACACGGTGATCGAGTCGGTGGACCTGGAGCCCGATGGGCGGGACGGTGCGGGAAGCTGGCATTCGTGCTGGCATGCTGTATAGACTCGCGACGTGCCGCGAGAGAAGGCCGTATCTGATCGCCGCAAAAGGGATCCTGAAGCAGGTACTCGTTCCGGAACCCAGACAAATCGACGATGGCGGCTCCCGTAGATGGCGCGGCTCAGGACACGAATTGTGCAGACGCCTGAGGACGTGGTCCGGCATTTCGACGGCCTCGCCCCCCATTACCGCGATTCTCATGGCCCTGCCAAACGCCTGCTCTCCTACCGTCTCGGGGTCATCCGCCGATTCCTGGCGGGAGCACGACACGGGACCCTCCTGGAGATCGGCTGTGGGACGGCCATCCATCTGCTCGCCCTCGCAGCCGAATTCGGTCTCACCATCGGCACCGATCTGTCTCCCGAGATGGTGGGTGTGGCCCGCCGTCGCGCCGAGAGTTCGCCGTGCAGTGACCGCATCTCGATACGCGTGGACCCGGCGGAGGAACTGGCGACGATCGAGGACCGCGCAATCGACGTCGTGCTGTGCGTTGGGGCGCTGGAGCACATGCTGGAGAAGACTCGGGTGGTGCGCCAGGTGCGCCGGGTTCTCACACCCGGAGGTATGTTCGTATGCCTTACCCCGAACGGCGACTACTGCTGGTACCGGCACCTGGCGCCGGTTCTGGGACTCGACACCCGGCACCTGTCCACTGATCAATTCCTCACTACCGGCGAGCTCGAAGGACTTCTGAGCGGCGCCGGGTTGGAGATCGTGGGCCGTCGGCGTTGGCGCTTCGTGCCTCAGGGCGACCTGCCGGGTGGCTGGGGGTCGGTCCTGCGGGCGCTGGACTGGTGCGGCGAGCGAGCAGGGATCGGATACCTCCGAGGCGGCATCGCAGTCTCTGCCGTCCGCCCTGACGGCAGAGCTCCGGAAGAGGACATCACCCCGTGAACTTCTCGCCGAGCGACCGCCAGTAGGCGGCGCTGGCGTCGGCGTCCTCCCAGACCGTCACCTCGAGAGCGTGGACGTTGGGTGTACTTACCACCAGTCGATCGCTCAGGATCCGGCAGAAGTTCTCCACGCTGGGGTTCAGGCCATCGAACTCGGGCAGCTCGTTGAGGGTGCAGTCCCGGTAACGCTGCACCAGGCCGTCCAGCTTGCGGTGGATCTCGTCGATGTCGAGGAGGAAGCCGTGTCGGTCCAAGCTCGTGCCTTCGTACCGTGCCTCGATCTGGTAGCGGTGGGAGTTGAGTTTGTTCTCCCGACCCCAGTCGCCCCCGACCAGAAAGTGCTGGGCGATGAGCTCTCGCCGCACGGTGACGCTGTACCGCGGCTCACTCGACGTCACGTCTGGACTCCCAGCAGGGATCGGTTACGCCTGGTGCGCGTCAACTCCCGCAACGGCCCCCAGCCGATGACCTGGATACCGCTGGTCCGCAGCCGATGGGAGCCGAGGATGGCTGCCTCGGACAGTGCGGCCACCCATCGCGGCTGGCGCGTCATCAGGACCGGGAGCTGCCGGTCAAAGCCGAGGCCAACGTACTGATCCGCCAGCAAGGGCCGCAGCATCGAGAACATATGGCTGTCGATGTGGGTGAGATCCAACCCCGCCGCCAGAGCACGGTCAAGTTGGGCATCCGCTGGTGAGCGTCAGATGTATCCCGATGTCGAGGTCGGCGCGGCTTCGGCAGCCAGCCGCCACCTGCGGGAACCACGGGCAAGGGACCATCACCGACCCAGCCGAGATCACCCCGCACTCTGCGAGCTCGAAGAAGTCGTCGACGGTCGCGCCGCACATGCCGACGTCGTCGGCGTGGACGATGACAACACGATCATCTGCCGAGAAGCCAAGCTCCCGCAGCGCCGGGTTGTGGGTCATGGCAGGCCCCCAATCTCATAGACCGTATCGGTGACCTTCGCCACGGCCACGGGGAATCGTCGCTCCAGTGCGACCAGGTCCTCGAACGTCAGCTTCCACCGGGGATCGTCGTCAACCGTCCAGTCCATGCCGCGCTGATCAGTCAGGATCAGGCCGCGCGGCCGAAGGCACCATAGGTAGTTGTCGAGCATCCGGAAGAAATGGTATTTGCAGCAGGCGAAGCTGGCCAGGTTGTTGTCGACGATGAAGTCGTACCGATTCTCGATCATGCGGAGGAACTCCCGGCCGTACTTGCTCAGGAGATGGACCGTATAGTTGGCGATCCGGAGCGAGTCGGCGAGCTCCTTCTCCCGGGGGCTCACCGTGAGGCCGTCCACGAGACGGACCCGGCCGGCGAACCTCTGGGCGAACCGGGAGTTGCCTACGCCGACGTGGAGAACATGCCGGTCCTCGATGTCCATCCCTTCGAGCGCGCCCTCGATGCGCGCCTGGTCGACCGTCGTCTCCTCCCGGGTGTGATCGATCCAGATCGGCATATCCGTGGCCAGGCCAGGATGCTCAAGCCGGCCGCACACCTCCGGACAGGAGTCGTACCGACTGGGGAGATCCGGCATGCCCGTCACGCCCCCATCTTCCGGGCGACGAGAAGCCGGTAGTGCACGTCCCCTATGCCGTGGAGCCGCTCAAGGGCGATCCCCCCGAGATAGGCGGAAACGACCGTGCGTACGGGGGCCAGGGGGATCCCGCGATGGAGGAATGAATATGTCCGCTCCAGGTGGTCGAGGATCTCTTCGCGGCGCGGGCGCATCAGGGCGCTAAGATCCTCCTCACGGATCAACGATAACCCGGCGCGGTCGAGTGCGCCTCGGTAGTCGTCGTAGGTCCAGTAGCGGGCACAGCCCCAGTGCCTGCGCAGGAGATCAGCCTCGACTGGCCGCTGGCGGTCGAGGTCGCACGTCGCCATGTCATCGAGCATGAGGAGCACGCCGCCGGGCCGGAGTGTGCTCGCCAAGTTGGAGAGTGTGTGGTCGAGATCGGGAGAATGGATGAGCGACTCGATAGCGACGACTGCATCGAAGTCGTGCCCGAGCGGCTCGTCGTAGCTCTGCAGCCGGAATCGGCAGATGTGGGCGATTCCGCGCCGACGCGCCTCCCGCTCCGCCACAGCCAACTGGACCCGGCTCAGCGTGACGCCCTCATAGCGGCCACCGATCCGAGGTTGCCAGTGGAAGATTGTCCCGCCGAAACCGCAGCCCGCGTCGAGCACCCGGGGGCCGGGTTCGAGACCGGCAACGGCCAGCACGCGGTCGTTGACGTATTCCAGACCCGCCGTGGGGCAGCCGTCGGGACGTTCCCCGGTGTGTTCTCCAGCCTCGATCCCCAACCTCTTGTGCATGGTGAAGGAAGCGAACCGGTCACGGTAGGAGAGCCAGTTGGCGAGCTGGACGTAGCGGGACAGCCAGTCGTAGTAATGGGGGAGCTGCTTGTGGGTGATCAAGGTGGGGTCTCCTTGCGCCTATAACGCTGGTGGGAGGCGACCAGGGAGCACAACAGGTCGCGAACGCGGGTGAAGGACTGGTCCCAGGTCGGGTGTCGTTCGGCCCGCCGCCAAGCTGCGAGCCCCATCCGGAGCAACTGCTCACGGTCGGCCACCAGCAGGCGGAGGTGCCCGCTGAGGGCGTCGACGTCGCCCGGCGCGACGAAGAACCCCTCGCGGCCTTCGTCGACGATTTCGTGGGCCCCTCCTGCGGAGGTGGCAATTACCGGGAGCCCGAACCGCATCGCCTCGAGGTAGGCAATGCCCAGGGCCTCGTACGACGAAGGGACCGCCAGCAGGTGGCTTCGGGCCAGGTGGTCGGCGATCCGATGATGGGGTACGGAGCCCAGAAGGTCCACGTTGGCGACGAGACCGAGACGGCCGATCAGGCCCCGCAGCCGGTCAACGTAGGCACGGTCCATGGTCAGGCTGCCTGCCACCGTCAGCCGCCAGCTCTCGGCCGGCAGCCGACCCAGGGCGGTGACCAGGACGTGCAGTCCCTTTCCCGGGAGCACGTTAGCGACGCTGAGGACACGGAGAGGACCCGTCACTCGCGCCCTCGCAGCCACCTCGGCTTCCGAGATCTGCACCTTCATGTGGTCACAGCCGGGGTAGGCGACGACCCCGGGAAGGGCGTGCCCGATTAGCCCCTCGACTGCCTCGCGGGTGGTTTCGCAATTGAATACCGCGGCATCGACGGTGGCAAGGTATCGACGCTCGACCGCCGCATAGGCGCGACGCAGCGGCGACGCCCCCCGCTCGCTCGAGCGCAGCAGATGGATGAGTGTGACGATGGGATAGTCGGCTCGCGCCTTCAGCCAACGGTTGAGCATGACCAGTGACGGGTGGTTGAGCTCGTCTTGGAGCAGGACGTCGACGCGCTCCCCGGCCAGCCGGCGGGCCAGCGATGGCGAGAGATTGTCGGTGAGGTGGCGGGGGTAGGTTCGCCAGGGGAGAGACACCACATGCGTCTGGTCTCCTCGCGACCGCAGATGGTCAAGCAACCGGCGGTTGTAGAGGTATCCGCCGGTGCGAGTCTCCAGGCTGCCGAAGATGACGAGGCCGACGCGCATCAGGCGTCGTAGGTCAGGATCACTTGGACGGCTTCCTCCGGGCACCGATCGATCAGGTCATAGGCTTGCGCCGCCCGGGAGAGAGCGAAGCGGTGGGTGACGAGGCGAGCGGGCCGCAGCTCCTCCAGCATCCGCCAAGCCACCTCCAAGCGGCGAGCCATGCTCCAGCGTCCTCCCCATTGAGGAGCGATGGTGCTCACCTGACTTGCGGTGACCTGCATGCGGCTGCGGTGGAAGGCGCCGCCCAGGCTCAGGTCGGCGCGCCGGTCTCCATACCAGGACCCGATCACCACCCGCCCGCAGAAGCCGGTGACCGAGATCGCCTCGTCGAGGGCTGCAGGGCTGCCAGACAGCTCGTAGGTCAGGTCGAAGAAGGAATGCAGGTGCCGTAGCTCCTCGGATGCGGACGGGTCGACGGCGCGGTGCGCGCCCAGTTCAAGCGACCATCCCCGCCGCAAGGGGTGACGATCGACCGTGACGAGGCTTGCGAGCGGCAGTCGCGCCAGCAGGGCCGTTGTGAGCAGCCCGACCACGCCCTGCCCGAACACCGCCACATGCTCGCCAACAATCGGTTGGCCGTCCATCAAGAAAGTGACCGCGGTCTCGACGTTGGGCAGGAACGCCGCCTCCTCGGCCGTCACGCCGGCGGGCACTGGCCGCAGCTCACTGGGCGCGGCCACGAAGTGGCTCTCGTGCGGGTGCAGCGCCAAGACCAGCTTCCCCAGCCACTCCGAGCTGACTTCTGCTCCCAGTTCGATGACCCTACCCACGGCCGCGTAGCCGTATTTCAGGGGGAACTCCGCCGTGGACGCCAGGGCGGAGATGGACACGTCGAGGGGCATGTCCCTTGGCACCTGGCCGCGGTAGACCAACATCTCGGTGCCCGGGCTGATGGCGGACAGCACCACTTCGACCAGCACCTCTCCACTCGCGGGTGTGGGCAGTGGCTCCTGCCGCACTACCACTCGGTGCGGTGCCACAAAGTAGAGAGACCGCCGATAGCCGCTCATAACCAGACCGCCTATAGCCGCTCATCGATGAACTGCGACAGGATCTCACGGATCTCGCTCACGGAGTATTTCCTCGCCCAGTTGGAGCCGTCGATCCGGACGTCGTCGCGGAGCGCCTGGGCGACGAGTTCGACAACGAAGCCCTGCCGGGCGGTGATGTGGCCGTAGACGTGGGGACGTAAGTCGGCCGCTGCGAAACCGCGGTAGTCACCGTTCACGACGCACGTGGTGCCGCACGCCATTGCCTCGATCATCGCTAAACCGAAGCTCTCCTTCGGCGAGGCAGACACGAACAGGCGGGCGCGATTGCACAGCTGCGCGATCTCCGGGGCCGACCGCCAGCTGCCAGTGGCGAGCGGATCGGCCGGATCGATGCTCGACACGACCGCCACCCCATCGACGTACCTCGCCAGCTCGCCGAAGTAGTCTGGGTCCTCGACGCCTCCCACCAAGTAGAGCGGTAGGCCATACTCTTCGAAAATCGTCTGCCGGTAACTTCGGACCAGCTCGAGCTGGTTCTTGTCAGGATGGATCCGGCCGATGGCGAGCACCAGCTCGTCACTTTTCCGATCGGGGTAGAAAACCCTGTCGTCGTAGGAGCCGCCCAGCAAAAGGAGATCGCGGTGCCACTTGCCGGCGCGATGGGACAAGACGCCACGGAACAGCCCCTCAGGCAGGTCGGGATGTGGATAGATGTCGGTAAGGCAGAATGATGGTCGAAAACTGGCCAGCTGCCTGGTGAGCTCATTCTCCTTGAAACCGATGAATAGGACGAAAGCGAAGTCGTGGGCAAGAAGGTCCTGGGCGTGTGGCTTCCCACCGACGGGCCGGCCTTGGTGGAACAGCCGAAGAGGTGCCCAGTCACCCGGGCGGGTAAGAAGAAAATAAACGTCGTAGTGGGGGAACATGGTCGCTTGGTAGTCACTGACTAATCGCGCGCAGCCGTTGGTGACAATCGGGTACGGGTTCGCGGTGGAGACCAACAAGGCTCGCCTGGTCACGAGGCGCCTCGACCGACGAACATCAGGAGCAACTCATTGCTCCGTCTCTTCGAGGAGGTGTCCAAGTCGCAACTGCTTGACCTTCAAGTACCGGCGGTTGTGGTCCGTCACAGGCACCACCAGCGGCACCCGAGCGACTACCCGGATCGACGATCCGTCGAACGCAGCGATCTTGGCGGGGTTGTTGGTGAGCAACCGGATAGTGCTGACCCCGAGGTCCTCCAGGACGGCGACGGCGCCGGCGTAGTCGCGCTGGTCGGCGCCGAACCCCAAGTGCAGGTTGGCTTCGACCGTATCGAGCCCGCCATCCTGCAGACGGTAGGCGTGAAGCTTGTTCAGCAGACCGATTCCTCTCCCCTCCTGCCGCAGGTAAATCAACACACCCGAGCCCTCCAGCTCGATCATCTGCAGGGAGACTTCGAGCTGGATTCCGCAATCACAACGCTGAGACGAGAACACGTCGCCCGTCATGCACTCCGAATGAATTCGCACGAGGAGAGCGTGGGCGCCCTCGACCGCCCCCTTGATCAGAGCGAGGTGAGGGTGCACCGAAGCATTCTCGGTATAGGCGCAGAGTAGGAACTCGCCGAAACTGGTCGGCAGTCGGGTGTCAACGGCTCTCGTCAGCATCCGAATATGGGCGCCTCAACACAGCGCTGGCGGCTGACAGTGGCAGGCAGCCTGGCCATGGACCCTGCCTGCGTGGACCACCTCAGGAGCCGGACCGGCCGCCTCGGTCTTGTCGCCAACGTCAACCTCCTAGGCTCCGTCGAAGATACGGTACTGCCATGAGTCATCCAGTGGGCCACGGCATCAAGATCTTACTGGTAGCGGTGCTCGGGTACAAAAGAGGTGTCTTTTCCTCGGTCGGTGAGCTGGAGCATGGCCGTGGCGCCTTCCGCATCTTGGCCAGCAGTATGTGCTCGCCGATTAGCGGCACGTCCAGCGCATGTTGGTGGGCGGCCGTACACGACCAGTGTCTCGTGCTCATCGACCTGCACCAAGAGTCCCGCTGCAACGAATTCATCGATGATCGTACGACATTGCGAGAAATGGCTGGAGCGGCTGTAGAACAGGATCCGCCCGCCCGGCCGGAGTCGGGACAGGAACAGCGCGAGCAGGGATGAGTCGTTCAGGTCGGCGTAGGTCGACGTGGTCTCCTCGTAGAACTCGCACAGATGGAAGAGAGTCACCACATCGAACCAGGGCAGTATCCGGGGCGAGAGCGTGTACACGTCACCGAACAGCACCTTGTAGGTCTTCGCGGCACGAGGGTTGGCGATGACGAACTCGACGTACCGCTGGTATTCCTCGGGGGACGCGGTGATAGCGAGGATCTCATTGGGTGGCTCAATGTCGAGGTTCGTTTTCCCGACCAGGTGGTGTGCTCCGGTGCCGAAGTGGAAGATCACCTTGTCGTGGATGCCCTCCCGGCGGAGGTACTCGACGAAGTGAATGTCGCACGCGCAATCTTCGGGCCGCAGGGGCCAGGACCATCCCCAATAGTTCAACTGCACACGCCTCAACTCCCCCGATGGCCGGCCACGACCCGTCAGCAACCGTCGACGCAGGCGATCCAAAGACCGCCAGCGGTCACGTGTGGATCCAGGTGGTGCATTCGCCGACTGTTCCATCCGTTGCCACCGGCTCCCAGCACCGGACTCTGCTCCACCACCCGCTCGACGTAGGACATAGGCGTCAACTCGAGGATCTCAAGGGCGTGTACTCGCAGCCCGTAGTCAGCGTGACAGTCCTGAGCATAGCGGATGGTCCTGTTGCGCCAGGACGTTATCCGTCCGGCAGGACGAGCCACCCGTGCATCCCGTTCGACGATCGGGCTCCGGGGATGCTCCAACCAGGGACCGGTCGGGCAGGCCGAACGATAGAGGCGGAGCGTTTCGCTCCGCACGGGCGAGCACGCGAACAGCCACCACGAACCGTCGCGGAAGTAGATCGACGGGTCGGCACACCTGATCGGGAGCACGGAGCCCAACGGCTTCCAATGGGTGGGGAATGGGTCGGCCCGATAGAGATTGACCGAGTTCGCCTCGAGCGTCTCGGGGATCATGTAATGCTCGCCGTCCCAGTCGAAGACGTAGGGATAGGACATGTGGAACGGCTCTCTGAGCACGATCCGGCTGTAGTCCCACACGAGGCCGTCGCTGCTCACGGCCAGGGCGATCTCGCCCCGGTCGGTGTCGAGGTTCATGACCTCGAAGAACATGTACCAGTGGCCATTCTCGTGCACCATGAACGGGTCCGCGACGAAGAGAGCCACCGAATTCTCGACAGCGTCGATGAACCAGATCGTAGGGTGTTGTGGCTGACTGCACACGCCGAAGCGCTTCAGGTGGTCATACGGCCACTGGGTCGGCCTGACCGAAGCGCTGCGCACCGGCAGCCCGCAGACTGAGATCAAGGACACCGGCCGCTCCGTGTTCGAGGAGCTCTACTGCGAACCCGCCCGCCTGAAGCAGTTCATGCAGGCGATGGCGGGGTGGCAAATGGGCAACTTTCATGCCCTGGCCGACAGGTTCGACTTCTCCCCTACCAGACCGTCTGCGATGTGGGCGGTGCCACCGGCCAGCTATCGATCATCCTGGCCCAGCACAACCCCCACCTGCGGTGCACCAGCTTCGACCTTCCGGAGGTGGAGCCGATCGCCGCCCGCACCATCGCCAACGCCAACCTCAGCGACCGAGTCCGCGCGGTCTCCGGCGACTTCTTCGCCGATCCGCTGCCGAAGGCCGACATGATCATAATGGGAGGCATCCTGCACGACTGGAACCTGAGCGAAAACTCCAACTCATCACGGCGGCGTTCGAGGCACTTTCCCCTGGTGGTGCGTTCGTCGTCATCGAGACCCTGATCGTTTCCGCTTGGCGGCCACACCAGCGCCGGGATCGCCTACAAGTAGCGACACTGCTCGTCGAGGTCGTCGAGCAGTGCCGATGCGACGCGTTCTTCCGGGACGGCGACGGCGTGCTCGGCCAGCGCCGCGGCGAGGTCGGGGTCCCAGGGCGCGTCAGTCAGCCGCCCAGGCGCGGGACCGTGGTCGGTGACGGCGGCGAGGTAGTCGGCGGTCGCCATCCGCCAGGGCGCCGCCCCGGTCCGGTCCAGGACGTAGGCGGCGATGCGGAGGCCCTCGCCGTCGAAGTCACCGTGGTAGCGCAGCACCGCTCCGGCGCTGCGCAGTCCGCGTAACAGCGTGACGGCCGCGGTGTTCGGCCACCCCGCGGTGCACACCAGCGGCGGACACACCGGGCCGAAGCGGTGCACCGCCATGGCGAGCACGGACGGGTTCTCGACCACGTGCACCCTTGTCATGCCGGGCAGCTCACGCGCCGCGCGCAGCTGTGCAAGCGTCACGACCACCGCCTGGCCGGCGGCGGCCCAGGCCCGCAACGTGGTGGCGAGCACACCCGAACCGGTCAGGACGAACCCGGCGACGAGCACTGTGGTGGACAGCTCGTCGCCAGTGACGCCGTGCAACGCCCACAGGTCGCGGCGACCCGCGGCGTCGACCGGCGGCAGCTCGTCGTGCAGCGCCGCCAGTGCCCGCAGGACGGTGTTCGACAGCCGGGTGCCCTCGTCCAGGGCATGCGGATCCCCCACGACGCGCTGCGCCAGCACCGGAAGCGGCGCCCCGCCCGCCGGCAGCTCCGCCAGCACGGCCAGCGCGGCGCGACAATGCTCACCGGTGGTCGCGACCGACCCACCGATCAACCCGCCGCGACGCAGCCCGTCCACCCAGCCGCGCAGCGCCGGAAGCGCGGTCACCAGTGGATGGCCGTCGAGGTCGGCCCACAGCTTGGCGCGCTCGGCCGCAGCTGCCGCCCGCTCGGCGGGCCGGTCCCGCAGCGGGCCGTGCAGGCGCTCGGTCAGCTCCCGGGCACCGAGCCCACAACCGCGGCGCATCGCCTCGTCGATCCGGGCGACGGTCACCGTGGCGGGTTCGCCGGGCAGCCGGGCCAGCCCGAGCAGGTCGGCCAGCGCGGAGCGCTCGGTCGGGTCCAGCCGGGCCAGCCGGACGGTGCGCACCTCGCCATCCCCGGTGGCCTCGAACCGGCGCCGCAGCTCCGTCCACAGTGCGGCGAGCTCGGGACGGTCGAACGCCGCCGGATCAGCCACTAAATCACCCCCCTCGACCGCCCATACCTGGTGGCGCCGCGAGCTTCTCCGCCCGCTACCGTGGCAGCTATGTCTACCGTCCCCGACCGACCGTCGCTGGACCGGCTAGAGGCGAAATGGGACGCCTTCTGGCAGGAGCAGGGCACCTACCGCTTCGATCGTTCGGCGACCCGCGCCAACGTCTACGCGATCGACACCCCTCCACCCACGGTCAGCGGTTCCCTGCACCTCGGATCGGTCTTCGGGTACGTACAATTCGACGCGATCGCCCGGTTCCATCGGATGCGCGGTCGGGAAGACTTTTTCCCGATGGGCTGGGATGATAACGGCCTGCCCACTGAGCGCCGGGTGCAGAACTACTTCGGTGTGCGATGCGACCCCTTCCTACCTTACGACCCGGCCTTCACCCCGCCGGAAATAACCCCTCCGAAAAAGGCTCAGGGCCAACAGCTGATCTCGCGGCGCAACTTCGTCGAACTCTGCCACCAATTGACAGCTATCGACGAGCAGGTGTTCGAGCGAGTGTGGCGGCGGGTCGGCCTCTCGGTGGACTGGGGGCTCACCTACGCCACCATCGACGACCGCTCGCGCCGGGTCGCACAACGGGCGTTCCTGCGCAACCTTCAGCGGGGTGAAGCTTACGCCGGCGAGGCGCCCACCATGTGGGATGTCGATTTCCAGACCGCCGTTGCGCAGGCCGAGCTGGAAGAGCGAGAAATTCAGGGTTCCTACCACCGGCTCGCGTTCTTCCGAGCTGACGGCGGCGATCCGGTAGAAATCGAGACCACTCGCCCGGAACTGCTGCCGTCATGCGTCGCGTTGGTCGTGCATCCAGACGACGATCGGTATCGCGACCTTGTCGGTACGCACGTGAGCACACCGCTGTTCAACGTCCGAGTGCCGGTCGTTGACCATGTGCTGGCCAAGCCGGACAAGGGCACCGGCATCGCCATGATCTGCACGTTCGGTGACACCACCGATGTGGTGTGGTGGCGGGAGTTGGAACTGCCGCTGCGGTCGGTGGTGCAGCGCGACGGCCGTTTCCAGCGGGACATTCCGGACTGGCTCGATGAAGCAGGGATCGACGCATGGAATGAGCTGGCGGGCAAGACTTCCCAGCAGGCCCGCCGCCGGATCGTCGAATTGTTGCACGAAGCTGGTAGCCTGATCGGTGCACCGCGAGTGGTGATGCACCAGGTCAAGTACTACGAGAAGGGCGACCGGCCGCTGGAGATCGTCACCAGCCGCCAGTGGTATATCCGCAATAGTGCGCGGGACGCGCAGCTGCGGCACACGCTGATAGAGCAGGGCCGCGCCATGCACTGGTACCCCGATTTCATGCGGACCCGGTACGAGCACTGGGTGGACGGACTCAACACCGACTGGCTGATCAGCCGGCAACGGTACTTCGGTGTTCCCTTTCCGGTGTGGTATCCCGTCGACGGCAACGGCGAGCCGCGGTGGGACGAACCGATTGTGTGTGACGAAGCGGCGTTACCAGTCGATCCGCAGAGCGCGGTCCCACCCGGTTATCAGGAGTCCCAGCGAGGTCAGCCCAACGGTTTCATCGGGGACCCAGACATCATGGACACCTGGGCTACCTCGTCGCTCACGCCACAGATCGCCTGCGGCTGGGAGGACGATCCCGACCTCTTCGCCCGGACCTTCCCGATGGATCTGCGGCCACAAGGCCCTGACATCATCCGGACCTGGTTGTTCACCACCCTACTGCGCTCACAGTTGGAGCATGGCACGCTGCCGTGGACAAACACCGCCATCAACGGTTGGATTCTGGATCCCGACCGCAAGAAGATGTCGAAATCGAAGGGCAACGTCGTCACCCCCGAAAGACTGTTGGCCGAATACGGCGCAGACGGCGTCCGTTACTGGTGTTGTCAGGCAGCTCCGGGGACCGACACTGCGGCCGATCCACAACAGATGAAGGTCGGCCG
>DASYIL010000202.1:0-2366 GCA_035997545.1 Pseudonocardiaceae bacterium | reverse complement strand
GGCAGGGAGGCCCCACAAGGCAGAAGAGCACGACCGTAGATTGGCGGGCGGTTCGGTGGCTTGGCCCCTGGTGCCTAATCTGCTATGCAGCGTTGTGCGACGCGAACAACGTTTGGCCAACATCGTGACGCCGGACCCCGTCGCGTTACCCATCAACTGGGCCAGCGCGTCACCGGTCCATGGCCTTGAACCGGGACTCTTGATGACCTTCGCTGTGGGAGCCTGGAGATAGAAGCCGCGCTGCGTCCGGTGGCACCGTGCGTGGGCCCGGGGGTACCGCGAAGCCGCGAACCTCAGTGACGACATCACCGATCAATAGGCTCGAGAGAACACAAACGGCACGGCGCCGCGATCCTCACACCCAACTGCAACACCCGAGCGCACGCCGAGGACGTGCCGGACATGGGGGATGTCAGGTACCCGAAGCGGCTGGGCCGGGACGCTCACGCCCGCCCGGAGCCGTCCCACGCGACCACACCGCTCGGCGTCGGCGCCCTTCTCGCGGGGAAGCCAGTGAAGACCAAGGCCGTGCGCTGCACTCACAGGTCAGCGGAGCCAACTGAGTGGCACTAGCTTCAGTATCGGCAGGCTACCGGGGCTGTTTGAGCGCCCATAGGGGCGAATGCGGTAGCCCATAAGATGACGTGCTCATCGCCACTCCTGCCCTCTGCGCCATCACCGCCGTAACTCCGACAGCTTCACACTGCGACTTACGCTCGGATGCCCTGCAGGACTAGGTCCAAAGCCGTTCAGTTAAGGCCGTCGGGCGGGTGTCAAGGACCATGGCTGACGATCTTGATTGTGGTGGTCGTCTTGCGGCTGGGTGCTCGTGCTCGGCTGCGGGCGGTGTTGGCGGCGTAGACGGAGATGGCGCGTTTGACCACGCGCGGGTTGCTGCGTGAGCGTCGCTGCGGCATGAGGTGGTGCAGGACCTGTCCTCCGATCGCCCCGACCAGGTCGACCGTGGTGATCATGGTGTCGGTGACGACGCCGAGGGCCGCGGTGAGTTGGTCGCGGGCGGCGTTGAGCGCGATGGTGAAGCTGGCACGGTCGGGATCGACGTCGGGCCGGGCCAGGGTGGCGTCGCTGATCGCCAGCCGCAGCGCCTGGTAGGTGAGCAGCAGCGCGTAGATTTCCTGCTCCACTCCAGCGGGGGTGCGGGCGCGCAGCACCCGCCCGCCCAGGATGGTGGACTTGAGCTCGAAGAACGCGGTCTCGATCTCCCAGCGCTGGTGGTAGAGCGCCACGATGTCGTGGGCCGGGCAGGCGGGGTCGAGGATGGTGGTGATGAGCCGATAGACCTCGCTACGGCGCCCGGTGGTGGTTTCCACGGTGATCGTGGCGGTGATGACCCGGACTTCGAGCGGGCCGATGCGGGAGACGTAGCTGCCGTCGGATAGCCGGCGACACGCCGGGAGGTTACGTCCGATCTTGACCCGGACCAGGAGGTCGGCGCCGGTGTCGGCGACCGCGGTGAGCCATCGGTGGGCGGCGAAATTACGGTCGGCCAGCACGATCATCCCGCGCCGTAGCGCACCGAGCAGGTCGTGGGCGTAGGTGGTCTCGCCAACCCGGTCGGTGCCGAACGTCGCGTCGATGATGGTGCGGGTGCCGCATGCCACCAACGCCAGGACTCGGGCCAGGGGGTAGCCGGTGCCGCCCTGGTAGCCACCGCCGCGGTGATAGACCGCCAAGTTGGCCGGGGTGTCCGCGCACCCGAGGATGGTGCCGTCGATCGCGGTCACCAACCGTCCGCGCCAGAACACGCCTTTCGTGGCCAGGCCGGCGGCCGGGCCACGAAGCAGGTCGAACAGCGCCCGCAACGGCGCGACCCCGATCCGGCGCCGGGCCTGGGCCAGCGCGCCTGGTGTCGGGACCGCCACCCCCAGCCCGTCGAGCCCGGCGGTCATCCGCGCCCACACCTGGCCATAACCATGTTCGGCGAACAGCGCGCCAGCCAGCAGCAAGTAGACCACGACCCGCGAGGGCAGATCCCGGACCCGCCGCTGCACAGTGCCAGTCTCGGCCAACACTGCATCGACCATCTCGAAGGGCACGATCCGAGTCAGCTCACCGACATGACCAGGCGCGAACCGGCCCGCGGCCACCCTCACGACACGCGTGATGACAGAATCGGTGTTCAGCGGAGCTCCTGGTGGCGAGGATGTCTTGGAGGACGACCTCTCCTACCGGAGCTCCGCTCCCATGATCAGCATCGACACGCCGTCACACCAATCCTTGACCACGCGGCGCAACCGCTAACTACACGGCTTTGGGATTAGCCCGGAGCAGTGGTCGAGCTTGGAAGAGCAGTTGGCGGGTTTGGCGCGGCACTACCGGCCCGACGAGTTGGCCGGGTTGGCCGC
>DASYIL010000201.1:0-3710 GCA_035997545.1 Pseudonocardiaceae bacterium | reverse complement strand
TCGACCTTGTCGGTCTTCACCTTCGCCTCGGCGATCGCCCGGGTCTTCACCGGGTTGGACACCACCACCCGCCCGGCCCGGCTGGCCAGCAGCGTCGCGATCGCCCACGTGTTGCCGGTCGCCTCCAACGCCACCTCATCGGCTGGGCCCAGCCCCTCCGCGAAGGCCCGCACCCCCTCCGGGGTGGTGGCGAACCGGCCGGCCTGGAGCACCAACCCGTTCTGCCAGATCGCGACCTGCGCGAACTCCCGGTGCACGTCCAGCCCGATGCACCGGCGCGCCGTGTCTGTCTGCATCGCCATTCTCCCTTCCGACGATCACCACCATGGACGGGAGCGGGTGGGCGAAACGACACCTACGGATCCGCGCGCGCAGCGCAACCGGGCAGGTCGCAGGGGCGGCCATCTACTAACACGGGCTCTCAGCCCAGCGTGCAACACCGGCCTGCCCACCCTGCTTCACTCCCGGCGCCCCTTGTCCCGGACGGTCGCACCGTAAACCGACCACACCCCGCTCCACCAGCGGCGATGAGATCGACGGGACCGGCGGCGCCGTGGTCCTTCATACCGGTTACCAACGCGATCGAATCCATCAACTTCCAGCTGCGGAAAATCACCAAGACCCGCGGACACTTCCCGTCGGACGAGGCCGCGATGAAGCTGCTCTACCTCGGGCTGCGCAACATTTCCAGCAAGAGAGGAGGGCAATCAGGAACGGGAACCCATGGCTGGAAAACGGCGTTGAACACGCTGGTCGTCCTCTTCCCGGGACGACTCACCCTGTGATAGGTTAATCGTATTCGTCACCCGTGGCTTACACGGGAATCGTGACAGGCTCGGCCAGCCAGACAGTCGTGCAGCTGGCCGAGTACCTGGGGAAACCCCTGACCGTGCACCGTTCCCCCAAACTGTTAGCCGCTGGCTCTGCTCTATGGCGCTACTGGCTACCTCGGCTCGTGACTGGCGGCGCGATCACCCGTCCCACGGCAGGTAACAGTGACCACGCAACTATCGAGAGGCACACCATGGTCATCGTCCTGACGTTCCTGGCGTCCGGCGCTGTCTATGGCACGCCGGCAACCAGGTTCCCTATTCGATCTACGGCCTCGATACGGCTGCTGCCGCGTACCGCCAGGGCACGGCGGCCGAGCGTCCCGTGAGCCCGTGATTTCATGGATTCGCCGAGCTGGCGTTGCCGCCATGTTGCTCGCTACCGCCTGTGGCCCAGCACCGTCCGCTACGACACCTGTGGTGTCGTCAACGGTGTCCACGTCGTTCAAGCCCGCACCCGCAACTGATCCGACTTTCATCGCGTGCGCCCCCGCCTTGGCCCAGGACACGGCTGGACAAAACATGCCACCGGTTTACGCTCAGCTGGAGCGGAATATTCAGGACGCTGCGTGCCATCACGATTACCAGACGCTCGCCAGCCTGATGGCTGACAGCTTTACTTTTGATGAGGGGAAGCGGGGTTCGCCAGACCAGGTGATCGCAGTGTGGAGGTCGAAGTACCCGACTGGCTCAAATTTGCGGAGCCTCACAAAGGCTTTGACGGCGCCAGCAGCCTTTAAGCAGGGCATGTACACAATTCGCTCTGGTGGCGCAACAGTGATCTTTCAGCGTGGCCGGTGGACAGGCTTCTTCTCATCGCTGTAGGGGACGTCGACGCCACCGTCATCACGATCCTCGACTGTAAATCCTGCATGTCGCTGACGAAGCACGACGCCGTCGTGGTCCCGGACGTAGCAATGCGCGCGTCAGACCGCCCGATCGATAGGTACGGACCTTCCCGTGCGTGCCCGAGTCCAACGAAGGTCGCCCCACGTGGCGATCGCTATCGGGTGTCCTCGCCACGACGCAGTCCTGATACTCGGTTCATCAAAAATGACGATTCCTTGCATAAATCGATAACAGCTTCTTCCGGCCCGCCGACCCCCATCGGGGCACGGTCGAACTCTGATTCCTCGCCGTAGCCACAACGGCGAGGGGACGGACGATGAAGCCCGAACGCAGCCGCGGTGCCCACCGTGCCGCGCGGCGCGCACGACCTCGGTCCATGACGCACGTGCTCACGCGACCTCCCGTGCTGAGTGCCTGTGCACTGGCGCTGGCCGGAACTCTGTACGGCGCCAGCACGGCACCACTCGCCTGGGTGCTGAACAGCGGGGTCGATGCGGAGACGTTCCTGTCGTTGCGCTTCGCCTTCGCCGCGGTCGCCCTCCTGCTGTTCTGTCGCCGACCGGTCACGGATCCGGTCGGGCTGCTCAGGGCGGGCGCCGGTTGTGGCGTCGCCCTGGCGGGCAGCTATGCGTGCCTCATCCACGGTTTGCCTGCCACGGGGAGCACCACGGCGGGGGTTCTCGTGTCGGGCTTCGGGATCTGGGCCGCCGGCATCGATGCGCTCGTGCGCCGCCGTGCGCCGAGTCGCAGCGCAGTGGCCGCGCTCGTCGTCGCCGGCAGCGGGCTGCTGCTGCTCTGCGGGAGCGGCGCCGGGCTCGGTGCGGTCCTCGCAGCCAGCGTGTTACTCGCCGTGCACCTGCTCCTGCTCGCGGCCGCCGCTCCGAACGTCGACGTCCTCCAGCTGACCGCGGTCCAGAGCCTCATCGTCGCGCTCGTGTACGCGGGGCCCGCCATGTCCGCCGGAACAGTCGGCTTGGATGCCACCGGGTGGTTGTTGACCGCCGCGCTCGGCATCGGCGTGTCCGGGGGCGCCTACCTGCTGCAGGCGATCGGGCAGTCCGTGGTGCCGGCCGCGACGGCCGGGCTGCTGCTCATGACCGAACCGGTGAGTGCGGTCCTGGTCGGTTGGGCGGCCGGTGATCGGCCCGGCCTGGTCTCGGCAGCGGGGTTGGGGCTGATCGTGCTGGCTCTCCTGTTCGCCGTGCGGACACCGCCGGGTGAGATCGCGTCGCGACCGCGCCCGTCGGTGGCTCTGTCAGGGTGAACGGCTGGTTCAGGCGGTGTCGTGTGACAGCGAGTTCGACAGGTCGCGGTGGGCGTCGACCTGGTCGAGGAGGTCGTGGGACTTCTGCTCGCTCGGACCGAGGTACCGGTATGCGGGCTGGCATGAGGAGTTTGTCCTCCCTTGCGGCTTCGGCTCGCGAGGCGGCGGGGCAGTGACCTCGCTTTATCGACGGCCTGACGAACTCTGAGAGTCGTCAGCCGGTGGCCGACTCGGATTGTTCGGTCGGGAGCGGTTGCTGATATTGCCGGGAGTCTCGTTCGTGGGCGTGGGGATGGAGTTCGCGGTCGAGTGCCCGCGCGGCGAGTAGCAGTGCCGGCAGAACTGCCTGGATCGTGTCCGGCGTGATGGCCTCGACCTCAACCTCGACCGCAGCGTAGGCGACGGCATTCGGATCGAGTACCGGCACGGCGATCGCCTGGCCGTTGGTGGTCAGCTCGCCGTGGTTGGTGGCGAACCCATTGTGGCGCACGGTGTGAAGGGCCCGCAGGAGTTGGTCGGTCCGGGTGAGGGTGTATCGGGTGTGGGCGGCGAGGCCACCACTGGTGGCGAGCCGGAGGGTCTCGGTGGGAGCGAAGGCCAGGAGTGCTTTGCCCAGCGCGGTGGCGTGTACCGGGAGCCGGGCAGCCGGGCTGAATGACGTGACCGGGATGTAGCCGGGTGCCCTCTCGATGTAGGAGATCTCCAGCTCGTCGATCACCCCTAGGCGGACCGTGCGGCGCAGCACCTCGACCAGGTCGGCGACGACG
>DASYIL010000200.1:0-3074 GCA_035997545.1 Pseudonocardiaceae bacterium | reverse complement strand
CAGTGCGACGAGCCAGGCCCTCGGCGGGGCACTGACCGAGATCGACTTCTGCTACGCGGGAATACTCGATATCGCCCGGCGCACCGACGAGGTCATCTTCCGCCCGGGGGAGACGCTGGACCGCGTACAGACCGCGCGGATGACCGCGGCCAACACCGTCGCGGGAGACGTCCTCCGGCGGGTGCTGCCGATCTGTCTGGACCTCGTGGGCGCACGCCACGTCTTCGAGACCCACCCGATGCAGCGCGTGGTGCGCGACGCGACAACCGCGCTGGCGCATGCCGGCACCCGCGCCACCCACGCCGGTGCGCTGGCCACCGCGGTGGTCGACGACCCCCGGGCCGCGGCGACCACTCCGGAGGCGGACGCGTTCGCGGCGAAGTCCCGGTCGTAGCCCCGGCGTCCTCGGCTCAGGCGCTACTCGGCGGCGGCTCCAAGGGCTGCCACTTCTCCTCGACCTGAATGGTCGGGCCGAGCAGTTGGGTCAGTGACCCAGCCAGCGTGGGGGCGTAGCAATCCTTGAGGATCACCTCGGAGCCGTCCGGTAGGGCCAATCGCAGCGACGTGTGCTGATAACCCGCGTCGGTGTCGCCGGAGTGGTCCACGGTCACCGCGGTCAGGTCGGCGACCCGCACGGTGCGGCTGGTGAGCTTGGTCCGCAGACGTACCTGTTCGCTGGCGAGCTGCGCGGTGTGTACCTCGTGACGGCCCTCGACGACGCCCAGCACGGCGCCGGCGACGATGCAGAGCCCAACGAGAGCGAAAGTCCAGACGGTAGACGCGGAGAAGATCACGAACACGGCGACGCCGGCGATGGTTCCGGCGGTGAGGCCGGCGAGCCCGCCCAGAGCACATCCGCTGCGCCCCGCGACGTGGTGCCAAGTCACGGTCTCCTCGTCGGTCACGTGGTGGGATGATCCTCGTTCTGGTGTGAAGAGGGTCGAATAACGTCGTCTCTTGTTTCGAGACATCTGTGACGAGCGACTGTCAGGACATCGGTGACAACCGAGTTGGCCCTGGTCATGGTTGGCCATGGCCGGAGAGGTTGTTCCGTTGGAGACACGTCTTGCCCTGATCACCGCTGGGGAGCTGCCGGGGGTGTCGGTGACCGCGTTGTGCGCTGAGCTGGGCTTGTCCCGGCAGACGTTCTATCGGCTGCGGGCTCGGTATCGGACCGAAGGCCCATCGGGGTTGGCGCCGCGCTCGCGGCGTCCGCATCGCTCGCCGAACGCGATTGATCCGGCGGTGGAGCTGGAGATCATCCGGCTGCGCACCGAGTGGCCCACCCCCCGTGGGGCGGCCTCGATCGGCGACGAGTTGCGCCGCGGCGCGCTGGGGCACGGTGCACCCTCGCCCTCGACGATTCACCGGGTGCTGGTGCGCAATGGACTGGTTGGCCCGCGGCCGGACAAGCGGCCGCGGTCGAGCTGGAAGCGGTTCGTCTACCCGGAACCGAACGGCTGTTGGCAGATCGACGCCACCGCCTGGCATCTGACCGACCGCGCCCCAGCCTGGATCATGGATGTGCTCGACGATCACTCCCGGCTGCTGGTGGCCGCGCTGGTCTGCACGGGTCCAACCACCGCCGCCGCCCAGGCGGCGATCCTGTCCGGCGCACAGCGGTGGGGGCTGCCGGCCCGGGTGCTGTGCGACAACGGAACCTGCTTCGGCGGGCCGGACCGAACCGGCGACTTCCCTTCGAGCCTGGCCCTGCTGGGCATCGCGCTGAGCCACTCCCGGCCCTACCACCCACAAACCTGCGGCAAGATCGAACGGCTGCATCAAACCCTCAAACAATGGCTCGCCACCCAACCACGGGCCGCGGACCTGGCCGGGCTGCAAACCCAACTCGACGCCTTCACCGAGTTCTACAACCACCACCGCCCGCACCGCGCCCTGGCCGGGGCCACCCCCGCGGAAGCCTGGACCGCTCGGGACCGCGCCGGACCGGCTGAGCAGCCGGGGCCGCTGCCCGACCAGCCCCGAGTCAGCATCAGCCGCAGACGAGTCAGCCGCGGCGGAGTGCTCGAGCTGCCCGGCCCGATCAGCGTCGGTATCGGCACTCATCTGGCCGGCACCGAGCTGACCGCCCTGCGCTACGGCCAGCAGCTACTCATCCTGGACCGCACCCACCCTCTGCGTGCCCTCACCCTCACCCCCGCACGTCGCTACTACCGCCAAACCAGCCCACCCCTGCTAGCCACCAACCGACCCCCGACCAACCCACCCACCGAGCAGGGCGCCTCGGACCACACGGGCAGGCCCACCGGCCTGCCCGCCCCCGCCGGCCCGCGGGGCCGCAGAGGCTCGCAGGTCAAGGGGAGCGCGACAGCGCCCTCGCGCAGCGACGCCACCGGCGCCCTTGACCTACGAGGGGCGGCCCCGACACCATCCGAGGCGCCCTGCGCCACCACTCACCCACTGTCACCGATGTCCTGACACAAACCCGTCACCGATGTGTCGAGACATCACAGGTCGAATAACGTCGTTGTACGCACCGAAACACGGATCACCCACCCCTTCCAATTGTGTGCAGCCACCAGACCGCGCCGGCCGCGACCCCGACACCGATCAGCCGCAGGATCGGCGGAGCCCGGGCGGACCAATCCCTGCCCAGGTCCTGGGCGAGCTCGTTGGGGATCAGCCGCAACATCAGGTCACCAGCCGCCAGGATCACCCCGCCCCAGAACACCAACCCGGCGAGCATCGGGTGACCGGCGAGATCCGAGGCGACAAAACCGGCAAGCACCCCGGCCAACAGCCGACCGGCAAGACCCAACAGCCGGCTGACCCGCTCGTTGACCCTCACCCGCAGCCGGGCCGACGCCGCCTTGATCATGTTCCACAACCAGAACGACGCCCCGACCACGATCACCGCGGTGACCGCCGAGATCACCAGGGCCGAGCCGCCACCGGACGCCGGCTGACCCAGTTCCACGGCCTTCGCCTCGGTGGCGGTGACCAGCATCAGCAGCGCCGCGGTGAACAGCATGAACGGGAGCCGCCGCCATAGCGGCGTGCTCGGCCCGCCGGTGTGGGTCGGTCCGCCGGTGTGGGTCGGTCCGCGAGGTCCG
>DASYIL010000199.1:0-12981 GCA_035997545.1 Pseudonocardiaceae bacterium | reverse complement strand
GACGTACCAGGCGAGCGCGGCCGGCTGCAGGCGCAGGGCCACCGCACCGACGACGACAGCGCTTGCACGCTACTGGTGATCAACAAAGCGGACGGCTCGTGGGCGATCCACGGCCTGGGCGCACCCGGCGTCCGCCTCACCAGGGACGTAATGGTCACCCTGGCCGAGTCGATCCTGAAGCGTGCCCGGCGAGCACGGCTGAGACCGGGCACCCCGCGGTCGCGCTATACATCGTGAATGCGCTGCCGCACCGGAACTGCGCGGACAAGCCTTCCTGGCCCTCTTACGCAGCGCGGTCCATTCCGGAATGGAGGCCACCATGTCCGACCGGCCGGGCGGCCCTGCACCGAAACACTCAGCACGATGACGACGTGGTACCTGCGATCACTCAGCGATGGGGACACGCACTGCGGGGAGCTGCACCCAGACGGAACCGTGGCAGCGCAGTGCGGTATCCGATTCTCGCCGCGTCCGCTGCCGTTTAACCGCATCGCGCTGCCCCCGGTTATCCTCCGGACCCGGACCAGATCTGCGCGGACTGCAAGGTGGCGACGCTCGCGCCCTTGTCCGACGTGGCGGTCAGAGCCCTCGACGCCGCTCGCTGCGCACCAACGTCGCCCACCGAGCCAATGACCATCACCCCCATGACCGGCTCTGCGATCACCACAGCACAGACTTCAGGACCTTGCTCGCCCCGCCGATAGCCATGTTGACGGACGTTGGGGGAGCAGCGCGGCGACCACGGTCGGTGGGACGACGGTCGACGTGGCGGTCGGGCGAAGCGTTCAGGCTCGGACAACCAGCAGTAGGAATGCTGCCCGCCGGGGCCAGTAGGAGGAGGCGTGGCGACGACTGGGGCTCAAGGCCGGGAGGAGCACGGTTCGAAGCGCCGCGAGAAACAGTGCCACACCCGGGCAGGAGTGCACCGCAAGCTCGACCGGGCAGGTACGGGAATGCCTCCAGAGCACCCCCTGCCGGTCACTGCAGCGATCACTACTGGTGGTTAGTGACCCGAAAGGCAACACGGCATCCGCCCCGGTCAACGCGGACATATCGATGCCGGCAAGCAGCATCGCCAACTCCGGGCCAGGAGCCATCTCGCTCAAGCCCTGTGGAATCAGTTGCCGCACCGTCACACGCCGAATGCTAGACACGGGGTCTGACATTTTCCGGCGCTCCGGCGTGGCCGCAGGAAGAAATCTTCTGCAGATTCGTGCGACACGGACGCTACCCGGTCGGCTGCCACTCCCGGGGCTCTGACGGCTGCGCCGGCAAGTCGCGCAGCGACTTCGGCCACCACCCCACGTCATACCAGCAACCGTGCTTGTAGCCGTCGTGCCGGAACACCCCAACGGCCTCGAAGCCCACGGCCTCGTGCAGGCCGACGCTAGCCTCGTTCGGCAGGGTGCCGGCGAACAGCGATACATAGCCGAGATCCCCGACCTCGGCTATCAAACGTTCGTAAAGCAGACACCCTAGACCCCGCAACCGGTGCTCCGGACCAAGGCAGACCGAGCAATCTGCCGACAAATGAAAACACCGTCTCGTTCACGATGGGCTGGTAAATGGACAGGATAGCGTCCGCGCTGGTCGCTGCTCGGACGATAACCTTAGTTGCCGTCATCGGCCCATCGTGCCCCCGGCACCGGAGCCGACGCATTAGAGTTTCACCAGAGGGACCCCGCCGATGAGCATCAACCGAACCGTCCCCGCCGAGCCGAAGTCGATGGTCGCGGTGGCCCGAGGGCCACTGCCGTCGGTAGCCACCACGGTGCCCAGACCGTACTTGTCGTGCGTGACCCGGTCCCCCACGTCCAGCACCAGCGCTGGAGCGTTCTGCCAGCCCCGGAACGGGGTCGTGCGCAGGCCGCGGGCCGCCACCCCGGCCTGCGCTGAGTCTCCGCCGGTGACATCAGCACCGCGCTCGCGCAACCCTGGATGACCGAAGACCGTCCGGGCGACCGGGCCGGCCCGCTCGGGCTCCTCGCGCCGCCAGCTCACCAGCGACTCGGGCACATCGGCCAAGAAGCGCGACGCCGGGTTGGTCATCGGCTGTCCCCAGGCCGACCGGGTGATCGCCCGGGACAGGTAGAGCCGGTGCCGGGCCCTAGTCAGCCCGACGTAGGCCAACCGGCGCTCCTCAGCGAGCTCGGTCGGGTCCCCCAGTGCGCGCAGGTGGGGGAACAGCCCGTCCTCCCAGCCGGTGAGGAAAACCACCGGAAACTCCAGGCCCTTGGCGGTGTGCAGGGTCATCAAGGTCACCACACCGCCGGATGACCCATCATCGTCCGGAATCTGGTCAGCGTCGGCGACCAACGCGACCCGCTCCAGGAACGCCGCCAGCGAGCCAGGCTCGGCGCCACCGTCCTCGACCGGTACCACTGGACCGATCTCCGTCCCGAACTCCCGTGCCACGGTCACCAGCTCGGTGAGGTTGTCCAGCCGGGAAGCGTCCTGCGGATCCTCCGACGCGTCCAGCTCGGCCCGGTAGCCGGTACGCTCGAGCACCGCGTCGAGAACCTCCGCGACGTCCTCGCCCGCCGCGACCTTCTCCCGCAGCTCGTCCATCAACACCACGAACGCCGTGATCGCGTTGCGGGATCTCCGATTGAGCAGGGGAATCTCTTGGCCGGCCGCGGCGGCCCGCAGCGCCGCAGCGAAAGAGATCCGCTCCCGCTCAGCATGCGCCGCCACCACGGCCTCGGCGCGGTCCCCGATCCCCCGGCGCGGCGTGTTGAGGATCCGGCGCAGCGACACGGTGTCCTCGGGATTGTCCAGCACCCGCAGGTAGGCCAGTGCGTCTCGGACCTCGCGACGCTCGTAGAAGCGCACCCCACCGACCACCTTGTAGGGCAACCCGAGCCGGATGAACATTTCCTCGAACACCCGGGAGGAGTTGTTGGTCCGGTAGAACACCGCCACGTCGCCGAACCGGGCCTCGCCGCCGTCGACCAGCCGGTCGATCTCCGAAGCGACGAACGCGGCCTCGTCGTGCTCGTTGTCGGCGACGTAGCCGACGATCGGCTCGCCGTCCCCCGCAGCCGACCACAGCCGCTTGTCCCGGCGGCCGGGGTTGCGGGAAATCACCGCGTTCGCGGCGGACAGGATCGTCTGGGTGGACCGGTAGTTCTGCTCCAGCAGGATCGTCCGAGCGTCCGGGAAGTCCCGCTCGAACTCCTCGATGTTGCGGATCGTGGCGCCGCGGAAAGCGTAGATGGACTGGTCTGCGTCGCCCACCACACACAGCTCGGCGGGGTCCACGCCCTCGGCCGGCGCCGCGACCAGCTCGCCGACCAACACGTACTGCGCGTGGTTGGTGTCCTGGTACTCGTCGACCAGGACATGGCGGAACCGGCGCCGGTAGTACTCGGCAACGTCAGGCAGAGTCTGCAGCAGCTCGACGGTGCGCATGATCAGGTCGTCGAAGTCCAGCGCGTTCGATGTGGCCAACCGCCGCTGGTAACCGGCGTAGACCTCGGCCACCCGGCGATCGAGGTCATCGGAGGCAGCGGCAGCGGCACCATGGGGGTCCACCAGTTCGTTTTTCAGGTTGGAGATCTTCGCCGCCACGGTGCGGGCGGGGTACCGCTTGGGGTCCAGATCCAGGTCGCGGGCCACCATCGCGATCAGGCGGCGGGTGTCGTCGGCGTCGTAGATGGAGAAGTTCGACGTCAGCCCGGACAGGTTCCCAGAAGAAATATGCCCAGCCTCCCGGCGCAAGATCCGCACGCACATCGAGTGGAACGTCGACACCCACATCACCGCAGCGCGCCTGCCGACCAGCGCGGTGACCCGCTCCCTCATCTCCGCCGCGGCCTTGTTCGTGAAGGTGATCGCCAGCACCTGGCCGGGCGCGATGCCGCGCTGGCCGAGCAAGTAGGCGATGCGGTGGGCGAGCACCCGGGTCTTGCCGGACCCGGCTCCCGCGACGATGAGCAGCGGGGAGCCGACATGCTCCACCGCCGCACGTTGCTGCGGGTTGAGTCCGGCGAGCAGGTCTTGTGGGGGGGCAGCGGTGAAGGCACTCATCGTAGCGACCACGGTACCGGGAGGCACCAACCAACCGGGCATTGCTGAGAGTCCGCTGAAAGCGCTATCCATCGATGTGGCGAACGATCCGGCGAGGAGGCAGAGTCCTGCAGGGGGCCACTCCGCAGAGTCAGCCCGCAGGAGGGTGCAGTGGATCCCGTCAGCTGGCTTGAACACATGGCGAAGGGTTCTCCCGTTCTGCTGCTGGTTGGGGTGGCGCTGGCGATGTTCTTGGACAGCCTGGCCCTGATCGGTGCGCTGCTGCCGGGCGACCTGCTGCTGATGATTCCGGCGGCCGCGGTAGGCCCGGCCGGTGCGCCGATCGTGGTGGCGGGCGGGGTGATCGGGACCGTGCTGGGCTACACCGTCAGCTACATGCTGGGTCGCTGGAGCGGTCCCGCCATCCGGCGCAGCTGGCTGGGCCGGCGGTTCGGTTCCGACCGGTGGATGCAGGCGGAGCGGCTGCTACGCGGCCCGGCCGGCCGCACCCTTGCCATGGTCCAGTTCATGCCGTTACTCAACTACCTGATCCCGCTGCTGGCCGGCACCCTGCAGGTGCCGCGCAAGCGATTCATCCTGCTCACCGCGACCGGCGCGCTGGCCTACTCCAGCTTCTATGTGTCTCTCGGGGTGCTGGCCGGCGGGGCCGGCGAACGGCTCGACGCTTCCACCGGCCGGCCGCTGGCGCTGCTGGTGGCGTCGGTGGTGGTGACCGTGCTGGGCTTCACCGTGCTGACCAGGATGGTTCGCCGGATGGCCGAAGAGGAGGATCCAGCCCCGGAGGGGAAGGTGGACGCCGCGCCAGGCAACGTGGCAGACTCGATGTCGTGCTGAGTCGCCATCGCTTTTTTTACGGGTACCGGATCCCGGTGCCCGTAATGGCGTGACGCACGACACAGACCATTACGACGCCCCGGAGTCCACGGACCCGGGGCGTCGTTGCTGCCGGGAACGCGGGCTCAGGACACAGGAGACCACTGAGATGCCCGATCACGCGACCACCGAGGCAGCGCCTGAAACCCAGGACGGCTCCACGACCGATCTCGCCGCACTACGCGCCGAGATCGACTACCTCGACACCGAGATTCTGCGGCTGGTGCAGCGCCGCACCGCGGTGTCCCAGACGATCGGCAGCGTCCGCCGAGCCGCCGGCGGTCCCCGGGTTGTGCACGGCCGCGAGATGGCCGTGCGGGACCGCTACCGCGACCTGGGCACCGAGGGCCGCGAGCTGGCGATGCTGCTGCTGAGGTTGGGGCGCGGCAGGCTCGGTCGCTGATCGCCCCGCTGCGCACCGGCACCGACCTCGCCCCCTGAGGCACACTGGCAACATGGTGCTCAATCTCATTGCTTTGCTCGCCGCGCTCGCCGGATTGCTGGCCGCCGCGGCGCACGGTGGATATCTTGCGATACTGGGCTCGGCCGCCAACCGGCGAGCCGGCGGGGAACCGGTCAGTGCGTACGTCCGCAGTCGTGTCCCGGTGGCCGGGGTGACCCTCGGCGTGGCACTGCTCGCGCTGTTGCTCACCACCGGCGGCTCGTTTGCCGACGTCTTGGCGATCGTGGCCGGAGCCGGTAGCGGCGTCGCGGGCTACCTGGCCCTGCAGGACACCCGGACGCGCTTTCGCAGCGGGCGGCTGAACATCCGGTAACCGCCCGACCCACCGGACGCACCGGACACCGATACGCCTGCGCTTGCCAAGGTGCAGGTTCTAACCTGTCCTCGTGAGCGAGGAGCGCAGCTGATGAACATCGATGCTCGGCTCGTCGCCGATCGCTACCGCCTCGAGCACAGGATCGGCGTCGGCGCGATGGGCGTGGTCTGGCGAGCGCACGACCTGCGGCTGGACCGCACGGTGGCGCTCAAGGAGCTGCTGATGCAGCCCGGAGTGGCCGAGGTGGACGCGGAGACCGCCAGCGCCAGGGCGATGCGTGAAGGCCGCATCGCGGCCCGGTTGCAGCACCCGCACGCCATTTGCGTCTACGACGTGGCCCTCGATACCGGCAGCAGCGGGGCCGGTGATCGGGAAGTGCCGTGGCTAGTCATGGAGTACCTGCCGTCGCGCAGCCTGGCCGCGGTGCTCGACGAGCAGGGAACGCTGGCACCGCACGAGGCGGCCAGGGTCGGCCGGCAGGTCGCCGCCGCGCTGGCCGCAGCCCACGAAGCCGGGATCGTGCACCGGGATGTCAAGCCGGGCAACGTCCTACTCAGCCAGGGCGGCACCGTCAAGATCACCGATTTCGGGATCTCCCGAGCGACCTGGGACGCCACCGTGACCGGCACCGGCATCCTGGCCGGCACGCCCGCCTACTTCGCGCCGGAGGTGGCCCGTGGCGAGCTGCCCGGGCCCGCAGGCGACGTGTTCTCGCTGGGCTCGACCCTGTATGCCGCGGTGGAAGGTGAACCACCATTTGGCCTGGACGACAACACACTCGCGCTACTGCGGACCGTCGCCGAGGGCCGGGTGCGACCCCCGCAGCGGGCCGGGCCGCTGTCTGCAGTCCTCATGCAGCTGCTTCGGGATGATCCGAGGCAGCGCCCCTCGATGTCCGACGCGGTTACGGCGCTCGGTGCGGTGGAAGCCCTCGGTGCAGTGGAGGTGCGCGGTGCGGTTGCTGCCGCAGGCGGGCCGCCACCGGTCGCGCTGCCGCGCCCTCAGACCGCTACGCCCTGCCCTGTGATGCCCACCTCTGTGACGCCCACCTCTGTGACGCCCACCCCGGTGACGCCCACCGCGGTGGACCTGCCTGCCGCCCAGGAGCCGTACGAGACGGGGTGGAACAGTCCGGTGCGGGGCGGGCGCCCGTGGCGGCGCCGGCCAGCGGTGTTGTTTGGGATGGTCGGCTGCCTTCTGGTGCTCGCCGTGGTCGCGGCCTTCGCCGGGGTGGGCCGCCGTGCTGAGCCAGCGGTAGTCGCGTCAGCCCCACCGACGCCTGGCACGAGCGCCCTACCGCCGGCGCTAGCCGCCCCGCCGGGACCCGCGGAGTCCCCACCCGCAGAGTCCCGACCCCCAGAGCCCCAACCCGCACAGCTGGAAGAGGCTGTTCGCACCTATTACGGTCTGCTCCCTGGCGACACCACCGCGGGGTGGCAGTACCTCGGCACTGCCGAGCGCGCCAAGACCCGGGGGCTCGCGAGCTACAACCAGTTCTGGAGCGAGATCGACCAGGTGAGCATTGTCGGCCCGGTCACCGTGGCGGGCAACACAGTCCTGGTGAACCTACAGTTCGAGCCGAAGAATCGGAAGCCAACCTTCGAGCGCTACCGGCTTATCATGGGCACTGCCCCCGACGGCCGGGTACTGATCGAGTCTGCCTCGCGGATCGGCACGTTCGCACTCGCCCGCAGATGAACTGGCATGGGTAAAGAACAGCGGCGAATCTACACGTGCCCGACATGCCATGGCGCCAGAGTCATCACCACCTGGAAGCGCGCGAAGCTGAATGACCATCCTCAGGTGCAGGAAATCCAGACGACGGAGGATTGCTCAACCTGTGACACCTCTGGACAGATTTTCGGACCGCCGACCTAGCTTCTCGCTAGTCTGACCCGCATGCCGCGTACCGCGATCCTCTACGCTCGGTCCAGTCGACGTGAGCAGCTCGACCGGCAGGTTCGTGAGCTGGAGGACTGGTGCGACCGTGCCGGAGTGATCCCTGTTGACACGGTGGCGGAGGTGGCACTCGGCAGCCGTGCGTCGAAGCGATGTCGGGAGATCCTCGCCAGTGTCGCTGCCGGTCATGCAGACTTGATGCTGATCCGAGACGTGTCCCGGCTCTCCGAGAGCCTCGATCAGCTCCGCGAGATCATCGCCGAACATCAGCGTCGCATCGCCATCTGCCGCGACGACGCTAACCACTTCTGGTAACCGCCCTGGTGACTACACCAGGCGGCGGTCAGAAGCCCAGCGGGACAGCTCGTAACGGTTGGACAGCTGGGTCTTGCGCAACACCGACGACACGTGGGTCTCCACCGTCTTGATCGAGATGAACAGCTCGGCGGCGATCTCCTTGTAGGCGTACCCGCGAGCCAGCAGCCGCAGCACGTCGCGCTCTCGAGGGGTGAGTAGATCCAACTCCGGGTCGCCGACCGGCGCCGCCCCCGGCCGGTGGGCGAAAGCGTCAAGCACGAAACCGGCCAGCCGCGGGGAGAACACCGGGTCGCCAGCGTGCACCCTACGCACCGCGTCCACCAGCTCCCGGCCGGAGATCGTCTTGGTCACGTAACCTCGCGCTCCACCCCGGATCACCGCTATCACGTCTTCGGCCGCATCCGACACCGATAGCGCGAGGAACACCACGTCGGGCTGCTCGGGGCGGACCCGCCGCAGCACCTCCGCACCACCGCCGTCGGGCATATGCACGTCGAGGAGCACGACGCCGGGGCGCAGGTGCGCGATGCCGGTGACGGCCTCCTCCACGGATCCGCCCTCGCCGACCACGACGACCGGCGGCACCCCCGGTTCCGCAGAGCCAGCCCTCGCCAGCTCGGCCTTCACTCCGGTGCGAAACAGGGCATGGTCGTCCACCAGGAAGACCCCTATGGTCATGTTTCCTCCCCGCCTGTGCGGCGCGCGATGGCCAGCTGGATCTCGGTGCCCTCACCGGGGGCGGTGCGCAGGGTCACCGTTCCGCCGTGCCGTTCCATCCTGCCGCGGATCGAGTTGGCCAGGCCGTGCCGGTCGCCGGCAACGGCCGCCGGGTCGAATCCGGCGCCCCGATCCCGAATGAAGACATGTACCTGCCCTGGCTCCACCTCGGCATACACGCTCACTTCGGCGACCCCGGCGTGCTTGGCTGCATTGACCATCGCCTCCCGGCTGGCCTGCACCAGCGCGGTCAGCGGTTCCTCCAGCACGCAGTCACCCACCACGACGATCTGCACGCTCACCGCATAGGTGTCCTCAACCTCGCCGGCAGCAGCGTGCAGCGCCGCCGCGAACGCCGCCACCGCAGTGTCACCCTCAGCACCATCCTGCCGCGCCCGCCCGTAGCCTCGCGGGCCGTACAGCCACGACCGAAGCTCCCGCTCCTGGCCCCGGGCCAGCCGGCGAACCTCCCGGGCCGAATCGGACTGCTGCTGGATCAGTGCCAAGGTCTGTAGCACCGAGTCGTGCAGGTGCGCGGCGATCTCAGCGCGCTCCTCGGTGCGGATCCGGGCGCGGCGTTCCTCGCGCAAGGCGCGCATCAGGCGCAACCACCAGGGCACCGTGAGCACGGCCACCCCGACCAGGGTGGCGGCGGCGGCGAGCAGCGCGAACCGCAGCTGGCCAAGGTTGCCCTGGTTGAACAGGAACACCGCGATCCCGCTGGTCACGAGCGCGATCCCGGCCAACACCCGGAGCAGCGCCATCCGGCCGCCCCCGAAAAGCAGGCCCGACACCACGCCCGCGCCGCTGCGCCAGCGGGTCCGTTGGCTCGCGTCGGCCTCCCGCCACACCACACCCGCCCCGACCAGGGCAACCCCCAGCGGTCCGGTCACCCAGCCGCCCCACGCGGTGCCCAGCGCGGCGCCGGCCAGCGCCAGGCCAGCGCCGAGCGCAACCAGACCGACCCCCTGCTGCTGATCGCGCTGGGTACTCGGTCGTGCGGCACCGCCGTCGGTTGCCGGCACGAACGCCCACAGCAGTGCGTAGCCCACCAACCCGGCCCCGCCGAGGCCGGCGAGCACCGCGAAGATCACCCGCACCCACAGCACCGGCACACCGAGGTGCTCGGCGATCCCGCTGGACACGCCTGCGATGACCCGGCCGGACCGATGCCGCCGCAGCGGTGACAACGCCGTAGCCTCCGGAGCCCGATCCGGTGCCGGAGGCTTCCCGCGCACCGGCTGGCCGACCGGGGGAATCCCGGCCTCCTGCTCCGCCGATGTGCTCACGCTCGCCATCGTCACACGTCCGGCGGGCCAGGGGTATCAGGGTCGACCCCGGTATCCCCCAACCCGGGGACGGATCAGGGTGACCCCCGATAGTGCTTGCCGTCCCCGCGGGCCAGGCTCAACGGCGTGAGTGAGATCAATGTGCAGCACCCGATGCAGGACTTCTGGGCCACCAGGCCGCGCCGCCGAAGCGACGACCGCAAGATCGGCGGAGTTGCGGCGGCGATCGGGCGCCGGTATGCCATCGACCTGGTACTGGTTCGGGTGGCCTTCGTCGTGGCCACCCTGTTCAGCGGGATGGGGGTGCTGCTGTACCTGCTTGGCTGGTTGCTGCTGCCCGCCGAGGGAGACCAGGCCTCCGCCGCGGAGAGCCTGCTCGGACGGGGGCGCAGCTCGATGTCGCCGGTGCTCACGTTGGTGCTCATCCTGCTGCTGATCCCAGTGTCGGGGTGGGTGTTCGGCGGGCCGGCGTCGGGCGTGCTCGGGCTCGCCGTCGCGGCGGGGGCGTTGGTCCTGCTGCACCGCTCCCGAGCCGGGCTGGGTGAGGTTCCGGGCTCGTCCGTGTCCGAACGGGCATCTGCCGGGGTTGAAGGGGAACCCGGGCCGCCGGGTACGAGCCCGCTGCTGGGTACGAAAGCGCCGGGTACGAACATCGGAGCCGACCGGTCTGCTCCCCCGGCGTGGGACCCGCTCGGTGCGGCACCATTCGCCTGGGACCTGCCGGAACCCTCACCGGCGCCGCCACCGCAACCCTCGCCAGCACGGGGTACCCGATCCAAAGTCACTCCGATCACCCTCGGGCTCGCGCTACTGACCAGCGGCATCGCGTTCGCGTTCTGGCCTGCGCTGGCGGCCGCCCACGTCGCCGCACTGATGCTGGGCGTGATCGGGTTCGGTCTGGTGGTCGGTTCGCTGGTGCGGGGCGGTCGGGGCTTGATCGTGTTCGCCGTCCCGCTGGCCCTGGCCATCTCGGTGTTGCAGGCTGCCCCAGTGTCTGGCTTCGAGGTCGGAGAGGGCCTTTGGAACCCGGTCACGGCCACCCAGGTGCAGCCGCGTTATGAGCTCATCATGGGCAATGGCTACCTGGACCTCTCCAGACTGCAGCTGGCGCCAGGGGAGATTGTGACCACCAGCGTCGCGGTGGGGATGGGGAAGATCGATGTCATCCTGCCACCGAACGTCGACGCGCAGGTGACCTGCCGGGCGCAGGTCGGGGACGTCGACTGCCTCGGCATGTCCGACTCGGGCATCCCGGCCCGGGTGAACCCAACCGACAACGGACCCGACGGCCCCGGCGGTGGCCAGCTGGTACTGGACGTGCACGCCGGTGTTGGCAACATCAATGTGGAGCGCGAATCATGAGCGGAACGGATCCCACGATGGCTGGCCCAGGACCGGACCGCGCCAACGAGCCGGGCGCCGTGACCCCACGACGCGGGCCCGACCTGCTCACCCTGGCCGTCGGGCTAGGCGCGCTGGGTCTCGCGGGCACCACACTGCTCGACGGCATCGTGTGGCTGCCCAAGGTGGACGGCCGGTGGGTGCTGGCGGCGGTGGCCCTGGTCGTCGGCGTGTTGCTGGTGATCGGCTCGATCCGCCCGCCACGGAGCTGACCGATCTCCAAGCGGAACCCGTTCGCAGCTGAGCAGCCATTCTCGTGGACATGCTGCGGCATAGACACCACAATCGACGATCACCTTCGGGTCATCCAACCTCGCGGCTGATGTTGCGGTAGACCGTACGGCCAGCGCTGGAAGGGGTTGACGACCCCTACTGAACGATGCGACGGCCCGCGTGGCCAACTGGTCCAGGGCCTGGATCTTCTCGTCCATGCACAGCAGCACCACGGCCTTGTCGGTCGGGTCCAGGTACAGACCCACCACGTCGATGAGTTTCTCCTCGAAGTGGCGGTCATTGGAGAGTGTGAAGGTATTCGCCAGGTGGGGCTTGAGCCCTCGCGCCGACCAGATCCGCTGCACCGATGCCGAGCTCACCCCGGCCTGTTTGGCCATCGACCGGCACGACCAGTGCGTCTCGCCCTCCGGTTTCGAGTGCAGCGTCAGCTCCACGATCTCGGCGACCTTCTCATCGCTGACTGATGGTTTACGGCCTCGCCCTTTGGCCACCTCACCGAATCCGATCAGTCCGTCTTTCTCGAACTGGCCACGCCAGGCCAGCACAGTCGGACGGGATACCCCGGCCACCTCGCTGATCTCCGAATTCGACACCTCATCGGCGGCCCAACAACAACACCCGGGCTCGTTGCACCACACGGTGCGGCCGCAGCCTGTGAACGTGCCAAGGCTTCCAGGACTTCTCACTGCCGATCAGATATCGCCAACGGCGCCGCTGCTCGACTGCCTCATAGCATAATGTACCGTAAACTCAATTTCGTTTTAGGTGGGGCAGGCGCCGTCATGCAGTGGCTGGCGCAGTCAGCGCCAAGTCAGCGCCCGGCGGTGCCGAGTGCCTGCCAGTCGATCACGGTCCCTGCGAGTTCGCAGATGGAGGCTAGGAGACCGAGCCTCGTATTACGGACCTCGGGGTCGTCAGCCATGACGAGTACGCCGTCGAAGAAGGCGTTGATCGGGTTGGTGAGTGCGTTAGCCGCGTCGGCGAACTCGCCGAGAGTCGAATTCTCCTCCACTACTGCGCTGACCTTGCGTAGCGCGTCGTGCAGGGCGACCTCGGTTGGCTCGCTGAGCTTGTCCGGATGGTAGCTGGACACGGTGCCAGTAGGGACGATGCGGCGCACGCGTTGTAGCGCGGTGATATCCCGCAGCACGGGGAAGGAACGCAGGATGTTGACCACGCCCAGCGCGGCACGGCGCAGTCCGAACGGATCGGAACTGCCGGTCGGGGTGGCGCCGATACCGAATAGGCCGACCAGCAGGTCGAGCCGGTCAGCGAGGGCGAGCAGGGCACCTGGCGTGGTCTCGGGTAAGGCGTCGCCCGCCGACCGGGGCAGTTCCATCTCGAACAGAGCCTGCGAGACCGTCTCGGATTCTCCTGCCCGGCGGGCGTATTCGCGGGCCATGACTCCTGCCAAGCTGGTCAATTCGATGACCATCTGCGAG
>DASYIL010000198.1:0-12056 GCA_035997545.1 Pseudonocardiaceae bacterium | reverse complement strand
ATGCCGTCGGGGTTGGCGCGGGCCAGGCCCTTCACGGGTACCACCCAGTTCTCCCGGCTGATGTCACCGCTCACGAAGTCGCCGCTTGCAGGGCGACCGGGTGCTCGCGCTGCGGTTCGGTCAGCTCGCCGTCGCGGACGGCTGCGGAGAGCGTCCAAAGCTGGTCAGGGGTCGGTGGGACGGTGTGCATCGGGTCCGCTCCCTCCGGCAAGAGTGGGGATCAAGCCCCGCTCCGGTGTCCACAACTGAGCGAGGGGGCGCTTACTGAGCGTGGATACTGCCACAGAATGCGTACAAAGCGGAATTTATCGAACAACGACGACAACGCTTACAGGGGTTCAGGCAGAGCATGCCGCAGCCTCTGTGCCGGCACAGAGCCCACTCACCGACCAGGAGGCGGACGCGGCAACCGACAGCGCGCAGCGTCTGGCAAAGGTAAGGTCAGTTCGCGCAGGCCGCCGATCTGCTCGCTGAGGCGATCGCCAGAGCTGACGATCTTCGCTCCGCGAAGACCTGCTCTTCTCACTCGCGCACGGAAGTTCCTCGGCGGCAGCCACTGTGAGTCCGTCGGACTGTTCGAGGAAGTCGGGCTTGCCTACGCGCAGCGCTGGCAGAGATCGACGGCTTCCTCGGCAGGCTGCGGCGGTATCAGAACTGAGTGAACCGTACCGGGTGTGGTGGAGGCTCTGCGGCTGCTCCACTCCTGCTCAAACGTCGCAACCTCTCGCTTGCACCACACGAGAGGCCGCGTCCGTGCTGCACGCGGCCTCTAGACTCACAGGCGTGTCTGCTGCGCACGACTTGGCTCTCACCCACCACACCAGCGCCGAAGCGGTCAAGCTCATGGATGAGCTGTGTGACGTCTACGCCGACGCGTACGGCGCGGTGCCGGGTGAGGACACACGCGAGAAGTCCAGTGCTTTCCGAGAGCGGGCGACAGCAGCGCTGCAAGGCGTCAATTACTCGCTCGTGACTGCGCACGTGGGTGATCAGCTGGTTGGTTTCGCCTTCGGCTACAGCCTGCGGCCGGAACGGGGGTGGTGGGACGGGCTCCAGCCACCGCCACCGGAGGGCTTCACTGAGGAGACCGGCTCGCGCACGGTGGTCCTGTCTGAGATCGAGGTACGCCGTGCCTGGCAAGGCAAAGGCATTGGCCGGGCGGTGCACGACGCCTTCCTGTCACAACGCTCCGAGGAACGCGCCACGCTCGCCAGCAACCCCAAAGCCACTGACACGCACGCGCTGTATGAGCGCTGGGGGTGGCAGAAGATGGGCATCGTGCCCGGCAAGCCGGGTGCTTACTACCGCGAGTATGTGCGTTTCGTGGTGCCGCTCCCCACGGCTGGGTGGTAGGCGGCTAACCGTTCATCCAGTTCGCGCACTGGCTTAGTTCGCTCCCAGGGCGTCAGCAAGGCGCGCAGGTCTGTGATGCGCTGGGCAATCCGCTGTGAGGGGCTTCCGGTCGTGAGCCGAACGACGTCTGCAACGATGCTACTGGCTTCGGTGATCTCCGCCTGTTGGATGCGAGCTTCGGCCCGGAAGAGCAAGCGAAAAGTGTAGTTGTGCAGATTCGCCGGATCAACCAGTGTCAATGACTTGTTGAGGGCGGTCATCGCAACATCGGGCTGTTGCAGCTTGAGGGCGCATTCGCCTTCGGTCCGCCAATAGAAGGACTCGTCATAGAAGTACCACCAGGCGGCGGTCGGTTTGCCTGCCCCCGCTTCCTGAAGCGCGGCGTATTCCCGGTCAAGAGTCTCCCGGCACTTATCCGGCTGGTTATCGGCCACATATGCCCGGACGGCCACGTCTGCAGCGTAGGCGCGGGCCAGCGGGCTGTGTGCCTGCTCGGCCCACACCGCGGCAGCCACGGCGTGATCGATGCCGACGCGTGGCTTGCCCTGCCAGGTGGCCAGATGGCTCATGGTGCACAAGATGTACGTCACCAGCTCGACGTTCTGCGCGTCGTGGGCCGCGCTGCGGGCATCGTCGTAGTAGTGCTGGGCGCTTTGGTAGTCGCCCATGTTGAAGCATAACCAACCGACGAGCTGAGTCAGCTCGGCGTAGGCGGATACAGCCTGCCGCTGAAAGTTAGCGGGGGCCGCTTGGGTCAGCCGCTGCACCACCTGTCGGTGCCCTATGGCACTTTGCAGAGTGAGCTGGGGGCCGAGTACGTCACCTTGCTGCCGCAAGTTGGTAATCATGCGCTCGCAGTATCGGAGGGTTGGCAGGTCAAAGGTTGAGGGGTCCTGCATGGCGCGCGTCACCTGTTCGTGTTCGTCTGGGTTCAGTACATCGAATAGTGGCGCGACGGCAGCGGCTGTAAAGGCCGCACTCAGCTTGGACAGTAACTCACGACGGCTCACGGATGGATTGAGCGGCTGCATCCACATCACGATCACCTGTGCCAATTCGCTGAAGTCTACCTCTTGTAGCCGCTGCACGAGTGGGGCTGCCGCTCGCGACAGAACCAGTGGCGACAGGACGCTCCATTCGTCTCGGTCGTTCTGCGCCGACGCTCCTGCTTCCGCTTCGCTGCCTAGTCTACGCCCCCCGGGAGGGGCGGCTAGTGTTTTCTCGGCCACAATATGCAAACCTGTGCCGCTGCCTGTATCAAGATGCCGGAAGTCAGGCAAGTCAACGAGCAAGTCACTGACAGCGCACTCGTAGAGCTGCGCCAGCTTGCTCAGGTTGTCGAAGGAAGGGGCATGCCCGGTACTGCTCGGCCACCGCTCCCAATACGAAAATGACTTGAAGGTCTTCAGCTCATCGGGCCAGCGCTGGTTCCATGCATCAGCGGCCTGACGTTGGCTCCAGCCATGGGCGTAGCGGAGCGCCACCCGTGCATTGACCCGGTAGCGCCGCTGGAGCGCCGCTGCCACCTCGACCCATGACGCGCCTGAGGCGCGCAGCGAACGCACCAGCTGCTCGCGCCGCTGCTTCAGACTGCGTGGCTCACCCATAGCACTTCCTTGACGTCGCGCAGCCTCACTCTGTAGGCGGCTTTCGCACGTGGCAGATGGACGCTACCCGCTGCGTACGATCCGCCCAACTCAGTGCGGAAACTCCTCAAGCAGTCCGGACATTCAGTGGTCAAGAAATGGCGGTTGCTCAGGGTGGGTTGCCACCAGAGGTGAGGGCACCGTATTCGGGTATGGCCCCAGGGCCGGGCTGAGCGCTGGCCTGGTGCGTCCCTCATCCGGGACCCCTCCCCGCTTCCGCCAGTCCGGTCCTCCCCGGTCCTGGGTGCCGTCCAAGCAACCACTACAGACAGGGCTTGAGAGCACGTGGAACATGAGGGCGGCCTTGCAGGCCAAGGCGCCAACAACCAGCGTCACAGTAACAGCCAGGACCAGCAGCAGCGCGGCATCGGCCGCAGCCTCCGGCCGCGTACGGCCGTGCCGCCCACGGCACTCGTGGCCGACATGGGCGACGGGTCCCTGTTCCTCCAGGGCTGGCAGGACGGATCGAGTGCGTATCTCAGCCTAGCTGACGCTGTACCACTACGGCGGGAGCTGGCTAGCGCCTTCGGGAGTACCGATCCTGCGCCGAGTAATGGTGGGGGTGAGAGCCTATGATCCGGGAGGATCGGGAGCTGCTGGCCGAGCTAGCCCAGATCAACACTGCTATGGCGCCGCTGGCCATGCGCATCATGGACGACAGCGCGAGCGCAGCCGAACAGGCGCGCTACGCCCAACGGCTGATTGAGGCCGGTCAGCGGATGCAGCGACGGGCTGATGAGGCGGTGGGAACGTCATAGATGGAGAGGTCCTTGCCGGTGGGCCGCTGACTCTTCCGGCGTGTACCGTGGAACCTCGTTGGGAGCCGTGAGCAACGTTTGGGAAACACGGCATAGGCTAGTTTTAGAGTATCTTGAGAAGCTAGCCGGCCAGTTCCGAAGCAAAGAACAAGTAGCACCAGCGGAACTCGAAGAGCAGGTAGTGCGGTTACTTGCGGGCGCGGTCATGTTGCTCGGGCGGCACCGTGTCAACAAACGGGGCCAGTGCGAATATTGTGGATGGGCGAGGTGGACATGGCGGCTCTGGCATGGGCGACCGCAGTGCACCGTGTATCTCAGCCTCGACTTCGCGATGAGACAACCCTTGGACTTGGTGTGGCGGCGGTTGCGGGAGGACCACAAGACGCGGCCAAAGTTTGGATGACGTGCGGGCACGGTGGGCTGGGCTCGATCTGCGCCGGCCGCGGCGTACCTGGTATCAGCGTGCTGGGATGGTGCCATAGGGCGTTGTCATCAGTTCCATGTTGTGGCCGTCCGGGTCGTTGAAATACACGCCACGGCCCCCGTCGTTGTGGTTGATCTCACCGGAGTGCCGATGGAAGGGTCGGCGTAGTAGGTGAGGCCGGATTCTTGGATGCGAGTGAATGCCGCATCGAACTCGTCCTCGTTGAGCAGGAAGGCGTAGTGCTGGGACTGGTTGTCTTCGGTGTCGGCGTAGTCGAGGGTGACCCCGTTGCTGACCTGGACCGGCACGAACGGTCCCCACTGCTCCCCGACAGGTAGGTCGAGGATATTGGCGAGGAATGCTGCGGACTTCGCCTTGTCGCGAGCCAAGATGATGGTGTGGTTGAGCTCAACGCTCATTGTACTGGTCCTTTCGTATGTGTTTTCTCCAGTGTCAGGAATTCCAAGATGGAGCGGCGCAGTCCGGCGGCGTCCAGGCCGTGCAGCACGTCGTGCTGTTCGGGCGTGCCGTACCGGCGCTGTTCGGCCCGGCCGACGCCCAGCGCGAGCGTCCGGTGTGGACGGTCCGACAGCGCCTCGTCGATCAGTCGGATCGAGGTGCCAGCCAGGTACGGTTCGACCAGTACCACGGTGTCGGCCGCCGCCAGGTCGCGCAGACCGATCAGGTCCAGTGGCCGCACCGTATTCGTGTAGGCCACGGTCACGTCCAGGCCGGCGGTGGCCGCCAGAACCGGGTCAAGCATCGGCCCGACCGCGAGCACCAGAGCGCGCCCGCCCCGCCGCACTACGTCCAGCCGCCCATCCAGGGCCGCCGGCCGGGGTGCGGCGTTGCTCCGGTTGGACAGTCGCAGGTAGACCGAGTCGTCGCTGCGCACTGCGGCCCGCAGCAGCGGCGGTACCTCGTCCGGATGACCCGGCACGTGCACGGTCCAGTCCGGCAGCGAGTCCAGCAGCGCCACGTCACCGGGTGACTGGTGAGTCCGGCCGCCCTCGGTCCAGTCATAGGAGGCCCCGACGCTGACCAGCACCGCGGGCACACCCTGGTGGGTCAGGTCCAGCTTGATCTGTTCGAAGGAACGCTCGACCAGGAACGGCACATAGGTGTGGATGATCGGACGCAGGCCGGTCAGCGCCAGTCCGCCGCCTAGGCTGACCATCAGCGACTCGCGGATTCCCACGTTCAGTACCCGATCCGGGTGCCGTTGGGCCTGCTCGGTGAACAGGTATGCCGAGATATCCGCCAGTACCAACACGGTTGCGGGTTCGTCAGCCAGAAGTGCGGTGACGGTCTCGACGAACCTGGTCCGCATGGTGATCTCTTCGGTGAGCACCGGCGCGGTCATCGTGTTCACTCTTTCGGTTCCACCACAGCCACCACGACGTGCGGGCGGCCCGGCAACAGCGTGGTGAGGGCGGCTTCCAAGGCCTCATGGTCACGACCGTCCACGGTGGCCGTGGACCAGCCGTTCACGCTGAACTGGGCGGCGATTCCGCCGGGCCAGCCGTGGGTGACGGACTGGTTGTCGACCACGACCGCGGTCAGGCCTTGCAGCCCGGTGGCGCCGGCGTAGGCGATCGCTTCGTGGTTGGTGCCCTCGTCCAGCTCGGCGTCACCGACCAGGATGTAGCTGCGGCCGCGGCAGCGCTGGGTGTGCTGGCCGACCGCGACGCCGACCGCGATTGGTAACCCATGCCCGAGCGATCCGCTGGAGATCTCGACACCCGGTACCAGCATCCGGTCCGGGTGGTAGCCCAACGGTGAGTCGAGCTGGCCGAAGGTGCCCAACCACTCAACCGGGATGAACCCTGTGGCGGCGAGCACGGCGTAGTACGCCATCGGACCGTGTCCCTTGGAGAGCAGGAACCGGTCCCGGTCGGGATCGTCGATGGTGGACGGCGTGACGCGCAGTATCCGGTCGTAGAGGACCCACAGCACGTCCAGGGTGGAGGTGGCGCTCGAGGCGTGCTTCTCGTCGCCGGTCATCCGCGTCATCAGCGCCCGAAGGTCTTCGTACCGGTATAGGTCGGCGACCCCGATCCGGTTCGGTTCTGTCATCGTGGACATGAGACCAGCGTGCAACCCGAAGTTAACTTCAGGTCAAGGGGTCGGAACCATTGTGATCCGAATTATCAACCGACGCTGCTAGGGAGCAGAGCCGGGGTCGGCGCCAGCCCGGTCAGCAGCTGGTCGAGACCGATCTTGATGCGGTCAGTGCTGAACTGGAGGTCCTGGCGTTGGTGCAGGAAGAGACCACCGCCGAGGACGGCCAGTAGCGCATCGGCAAGGTAGGTTGCGTCGGCTTTCGCGTCGGCCAGCGTGAGCAGCGCGATCAGGTGGGTGCGATACGTACGGTACGCACCATTGCCGTAGCGAGCTGTTGGCGACTGGGCCTCGGCGAGCGCAAGCAGGCGAGCGTGGGTGTCGAGCCGGTCGACATAGGCATGCAGAAAGGCGCGGATCCGCACGACCGGCGACGCGCCGGGGCCCAGCGGCGGTGGGCCGAAGAGGAATGCTGCCTGGAACCGCTGTTCGTCGTCGTCAAGGAGGGCGTAGGCGAGCCCAGCGCGATCCCCGAAGCGCCGGTAGACGGTGCCGACGCCGACACCTGCCTCCGTGGCGACCCGATCCATGCACAGGGCGTCCACCCCGTCGTTGACCATGATTGTCCGGGCAGCGGCGAGGACAGCACGCCGGTTGCGCGCGGCGTCCGCTCGTTCGGCCGGCGGCTGCCCGATGACCGGAAGTGTGGTGCGGCCCGGGAGCGTGTCGCGTCGCGGTGTCATGGCCGCCGCACCTCCGGTCGTTGTCGCTGTTCCTCAGATGATTCGGAGAACTCTCCGGATCGATGGTTGTATATGGAGAGTACTCCGGTTATCGTCGTGTAAGCGGAGAAATTTCCGTTACGAGGAGACTTAAGGAAGGTGCCCAGATGTCCGTCGCCACACAACCGCTCACCGGCACGTTCGTCGCCGATCCGGTGCACTCGTCGTTCCAGTTCGCCGTCAAGCACATGAAGATCTCGACCTACCGGGCGTCGTTCGACGACGTCGACGCCCGCGTCGTCGCCGACCAGCAGGGCATCCGGCTCGACGTCGCCGTGCGCGTCGAGTCGATCTCGATCAAGAACCCGCCGGAGTTCCGGGCGCACGTCGTCCACGGTGCCGATTTCTTCGACGCGGGTAACCACCCGGAGATCACCTTCCGGTCCGAGGATGTCCAGCTGCATGACGACGGTACCGTCGCCGTCGCAGGTGAGCTGACGATCAAGGGCATCACCAAGCCCGTTGTCGCAACCGGGACCTACCAGCCATTGACCGAGGACCCCGTTGGCTCGATTCGCACCGCAGTCGAGCTCACCGCGACCGTTGACCGCCGCGACTGGGACATGGGCTGGCAGGCCCCCCTGCCGGGCGGCGGTGACGCGCTCGGCTACGAGGTCACGTTGAGCGTGCACGTCGAGCTCATCAGGCAGGGCTAGCCACGATGGTCGTCCTAGGCCTGTTCGGAAGCCTGCGGCGAGGTTCCTACAACCGTCGGCTGCTCGAGGCCGCTGCCGCAGAATTGCCCCCTGGCGTGACCCTTGAGATGTTCGAGGGCCTCGCTGAGGTTCCACCCTATAACGAAGACGATGCGGCACCCGGTGTTGTGCGGGCGCTGCGTGATGCCATCACCGCGGCCGGCGCCGTCCTGATCGCGACTCCGGAGTACAACGGCTCGGTGCCCGGACAGCTCAAGAATGCCCTGGACTGGGCGTCGCGGCCGTTCCTAGACAATTCCCTGCGGAACAAGCCGGTAGCCGTCATGGGTGCCTCCACCGGCCTGTTCGGCGCAGTTTGGGCGCAGGCCGAGCTGCGCAAGGTGCTGCGGACGATCGGCGCGGACGTGGTCGAGCAGGAACTGCCCGTCGGTCAAGCCCACGACGCCTTCACCGAAGACGGCAGTCTGGTCAACCCCGACCTGCGGTCGGCGATCGCCGATCTGGTCGAGCAGTTGGTCAGCACGGCGCGCACGGAAGCTGAGCAGCTGACCTAACTGATGCTGTTCACCTCGGCCTTCGTGGTGGTCGGGCACGCGGCGCGCCCGACCACCACGGCAAGCACGGCTAGCATCGCCGCCCAGACCAGGTGCCCCGGGTAGTCCTGGAAGGCTGGCAGCAGCCGGCGCGCGGCCTGGTAGAACGGGGCGTCGACGTGGGTGAAGCCGTAGACCCAGACGATCTCCCCGGCCCACCCATTGACCAGTCGCGCCGCGTAGGTGCTCGCGCCGCCACCACCACCCGTGCATCGTGTTGGCGAGGAACGTGGCGACGAGCCAGCCGGCCAGCAACGGCAGCGTCAGCGCGCTGAACCCGCGAGGCGGGCGAGCGGCCAGCGCAGCGAGCGCGGGGACCACCAGCAACCAGGCGGGTTGCCAGGCGCCGAGACCGAAGTCCTGGTCGACGAGCAGGCCCACCAGTCGCCAGGCCCGCACCAGGTAGTCGGGGTCGGCCCCCACGACGGCGAACTCCCCGACGTCGGAGAATTGGTCGCCGCTGGCGTACACCGTCCAGCCACCCCATATCGCCCGGTGCGCCGCGAGGTACATCCCACCGGCAACGGCTACGGCCGCGCCGAAGGAAAGCACGTCGCCGCGCTGACCGGTCGGCCACCAGCGCCACGCGGCCAGCCCGGCGAGTGCTGCCGCTACCGGTGTGTACTTCACCGACAGCCAGGGCAGCGCGACCGCCGCGGCGGCCAGCAGCGCGAGCTGGGGCCGCCGCGGTGGGCCGGTGACGGCGGCGACGCCGAGCAGACAGGCCAACGCGGCCGATAGTTCGGGATAAAGCTGCTGGCCGTAGACCGCCAGCGGGGCGGACGTGGCTGCCACGCCGACACCGGCAGCGGCCAGCGGCAGCGGCACGGCGAACCGGCGCACCGCCGTCCACACCGTCGCGGCGGCCAGTGCACCGGCGAGCAGGGCGAGCGCGACCTTGGCGGCCACCCAGCCCCCTGCCGCCACCGGGATCGCGAGCAGCAGTGGCAGCAGCGGGTCGTGCGGGCTGATCTGGCTGCCGTCAGCCAGCACAACGGTCTCCAACGGCGGCGCGACAGTGGCGAAATTCCGCCAACTCTGCTCGCCGAGCTCGTCGGAGATGTCCAGGTTGCCGTCCTGCGCCAGCGACAATGCCGTGAACCAATACTGCGGCTCGTCCACAGCCAGCCGTTCTCCGGGCATCGGCGCCACCCCGATACCCAGGCCTGCGGCAACCGCCGCAAGCAGCGCGACGGCCACCATCACCCGCCGCAACCGGCAATCCCGCTGCGCGGTAACCACGGCTGGCTCCTACCGGGATGGGATCCGATATGAGGTTAGGCTCACTTCAGACACGTTCGGGTGACGGCGGAAGGAGATTGTAGATGACGGCGTTGCCTCGGGTTCGCCTGGTGGTGGGGTTCGCGGTACTCACCCTCGCGGCAGGCTACCTGGTGCAGGTGGTCGACGGTCGCGCGCTGACCGAGGTAGCCAGGGCAGTGCTGACCGAAACCCCTCGGTCTGTGCGTCGCGCTCGTCGGCTACGCCGCCGCGTTCGGCCTGCGCTCGTGGGCGTGGCGGGCCACCCTGCCTGGGCTAGGGTTCGGTCAGTCCTGGGCTGCCCTGCACGTCAGCCTGCTGGGTAACCACGTACTGCCGCTTCGCCTCGGTGAAGTGCTGCGGGTGACCAGCGTGCTGCGCCGGACCCCGCTGGCGCCCGGCCCGGTGATCGCCTCCGCGGTGACGCTGCGCGCGGCCGACCTGCTCGGGGTGCTTGCGCTGGCGGTCCTCGCGGTGCCCGGCCTGGTGGCAGAGCTCGTCGGCCTGTGGTGGTGGTCGCCGTGGCCGGGGTCGCCGTGGTGGCGGCGCTGGGCGCGGGCTGGTCGTGGCGCTGGGCCGCGGTGGCCCTGGTGATGCTTCGGTGCGGCTGCCCACGCTTCCCATCGGAGTGGTGGTGCTTCTGGCCTGGGTGTTGGAGTCGGCGGTGATCCTGCAGGTCGCCGGGCTAGCCGGGTACCCGCTGGGGCTGGCTGAGGCGGTTGCCGTCACCGCGGTAACCATCGTCGTGCAGGCGGTCGCCATCGCTCCGGGTGGGCTGGGCAGCTACGAGGCGGCCGCGACGGCCGCGCTGGTGGCCCTCGGGGTGCTCGCCGGGCCTGCCGGACAACGGGACCTCGTTCGTCCGGCTCGGCTGTTACCTGCGCAAGGTCGTGCCCGCCGTGCACCGCGAACTCAATGCCGACCGCCCGGCCCGCCCCGATACGGCAGACTTGCCAGCGTGAGTACCCCGTCGGAGCGGATCTTCGCACCCGATGCGCGGTCGGTCTGCCAGTGCGCGGCCTCGTCCGCGCACTCTGAACAGTATCGGAAGTTCCGCCGGTCAAGTGTCATCACCAGATCCCGATATGGGGTCATTGCGGAGCCGAACTGGCGCCAATCGGTCGGCGGCGTTCAGGGCCCGCAACGCTTCCTGATCATGGGAGCCCTCAGCCTGCGCCCACGCTCGCGCCAGGTCGAAGCGCGCGTAAGCCGTCCGCCCCTTGCTGCTGAACACCGACAGGTCGATCGGGGTTGTCGTGGTGCGTTCGGCCGCGTCAGGACCGGTCCTGCATGGCAGCGTGAGCACCCCGCCGGGGCGCACCTTCGCGCAGCTCGTGGTGGCGAGGGCCCTGCCCCATTGCAGGAGTTTCGTGGTGGTCACTGAGCGTGCTTGTGCGTCTGCGACGCGGTCGGCGTAGCGGCGGCTCGCGGGTCTCAGCGTGGTGCATCTGGCGCCACATCTCGGCGAGCTCGGCGTATCCGCGTGCGAGGCCGCGCTCTCGGAGGGCATCGGCGCCGGCGTGCAGGAGCGCGCGGATGATTGTGCCTCGGAGAGGCCCGGCTTGACGGTGATGCCCGCGAAAGACGCAACTATCCGTCCGTGCTTGATTCACGCTATGGTGCATAGTCTGTGACGAGAGTGTCACCTTCAGTGGTCGATGTGGGCCAAGAAGGATGGGGGCGGATGTGCGCTATCAGGTGTTACGTCCCCCGCGCTGTTACCGATGGGCCGGGCTGATCGTCGTATTGGTGACGTTGTTTTCGGAAGTGGTGTTGGTGGCGCAACCCCTCGTCGGAACCGCCCCGATCAGCCCGGACTCGATTGTGCGCGCACCGGCCCCATCGTCACCCGTGAGCCACAATGAGACCCCGCCAGCGGCAACGGTGTCGGCTGACCTGGTGAGGCGCACCGTTCGCACTGACCGCGTCGTGGCACTCACCTTCGACGACGGCCCGGATCCCGAAAACACACCGCAGGTGCTGGCGTTGCTGGCTCAGTACCGCGTCGTGGCCACCTTCTGCATGATCGGTGCGAAGGCTGCGCGGCACCCGGAGCTCGTCCGCGCAGTAGTGGCTGCCGGCATGCGCCTGTGTGATCACACAGCTACTCATAACCAGCACTTGGCCCACCGGCCGGAGCCACAGATCGAAGCGGAGATCGTCGGCGGCCGGGCTGATCTGCTGACTGCTGCGGGCTCGGACGTCACCATCGAATACTTTCGGGCTCCGGCCGGAAGATGGTCCGAACCGATGCGGCATATCGCCGCGCGCCACGGGATGAAGCCGTTGTCGTGGTCGGTGGATCCGCGCGACTGGTCTCGACCCGGCGTGGCGCAGATCGTGACTGCTGTGCAGCAACAGGTGCAGCCGGGCGCCGTCATCGTGATGCACGACGGCGGCGGACAGCGTGACCAGACTGTCGCCGCCTTGGCGACGTTGCTGCCCTGGCTCGTTGGACAGGGTTACCAGTTCGACGTTCCGGGTCGATGACCCTGTGAGTGGCGATGCGAGCTATGACTCGCA
>DASYIL010000197.1:0-5328 GCA_035997545.1 Pseudonocardiaceae bacterium | reverse complement strand
TTCGGGCTCGCCTGCTGCGCGATCGAAATGATGACCACCGGGGCACCCCGTTATGACTTGGCCCGCTTTGGGATGGAGGTTTTCCGAGCCTCCCCACGCCAAGCTGATCTCATGATCGTTGCAGGCCGGGTGAGCAACAAGATGGCTCCAGTGCTGCGACAGATCTACGATCAGATGCCCGAGCCCCGCTGGGTGCTCTCGATGGGAGTCTGTGCCTCCAGTGGAGGGATGTTCAACAACTACGCGATCGTGCAGGGCGTGGACCACGTCGTCCCGGTGGACATGTACCTGCCCGGTTGCCCGCCACGTCCGGAGATGCTCATCGACGCGATCCTCAAACTCCACGCCAAGATCATGGACGAGCCGCTGGGCCCGAAGCGGGCCGCGGAGAAAGCTGGCCACCGCACCGAGATGGTGCCTTCCTCGGTGCGCTACGGCCCGCAGAAGGACCCCAAACCCTCGGGAAGTGGCCGGTCCAAGGTCGTCGAAGCTCGGAAGCAGTGAGCGCATGACCGACAAGGATGCCAACAAGGACGTCGAGCCCGGCCAGTACAGCTCAGCCGAGATGAGTCCAGCCGAGCAGGCCGAGCATGAGGATCGCGGCGGTGTGGTCGCAGGCCGGGCCCGGCAGGGCATGTTCGGTGTCCACGGCTGGGGGGACACCTCTGGGTACGGTGGGCTGACGCTGCCGCCTTACGTACCGGCCCCCGCGCAGCGGCCCTACGGCGGCTGGTTTGACGAGGTCACCGACGAGCTACTCGCTGCGATGCACGAGCGCGGGATACCCGCTGAAGCGATCCAGCAGATCACCGTGGATCGCGGGGAGATCACCTACTACGTGCGCCGGGAGCATCTGGTCGCGTTGTGCCGCACCCTCCGGGATGATCCGGCGCTGCGCTTCGAGCTGTGCAGCTCGGTAGGCGGCGTCGACTACGGCGGCGATGTCCCGCAGCGGCTGCACGCGGTCTACGAACTCACCTCAATGACCTACCGGCGCCGGATCCGGCTCGAGGTCGCAGTCGACGTCGATGACGCGCACGTGCCCAGCGTGGTCGAGGTCTACCCGACAGCGGACTGGCATGAGCGAGAGATCTGGGACATGTACGGCATCGTCTTCGATGGCCATCCGGCGCTCACCCGCATCCTCATGCCCGATGACTGGGACGGCCACCCGCAGCGCAAGGACTACCCGCTCGGTGGGATCCCGGTGGAGTACAAGGGCGCTGAGATCCCTCCACCGGACCAGCGGAGGGAGTACTCGTGATGAGCCGCAAGGCAGAGCCGGCGCATACGGTCGCCAGCGGAACGACTGATACGCCGAGCGACGCGAGCAGCGATACCGGGGACAGCCCGGACCCCTACGCCGCCACTGCGCGGGAGACCACCGAGGGTCGGGTGTACACCGTCACCGGTGGTGACTGGGACAGCCTGATCGAGGACTGGAAGCACGACGAACGCATCGTCATCAACATGGGGCCGCAACATCCCTCCACGCATGGTGTGCTGCGGCTGGTGCTGGAGTTGGAAGGCGAGGTCGTCACCCAGGCCCGTTCGGTGATCGGCTACCTGCATACCGGTATCGAGAAGAACTGTGAGTACCGGACCTGGACCCAAGGTGTCACCTTCGTCACCCGGGCGGACTACCTGGCGCCACTGTTCAACGAGGCGGCCTACTGCCTGGCGACCGAGAAGTTGCTCGGGATCACCGCACCGCGCCGTGCGCAGGTGATCCGGGTGCTGCTCATGGAGCTCAACCGGGTCAGCTCGCACCTGGTGGCGATCGCCACCGGCGGGATGGAGCTTGGCGCGCTCACCGGGATGACCGCGGGGTTCCGGGAACGCGAAGAGGTACTGCATCTGCTGGAGTTCCTCACCGGCCTGCGGATGAACCACGCGTTCATCCGGCCCGGCGGCGTCGCCCAGGACTTGCCCGAGGAGTACGACACCAAGATCAGGGACTTCCTGAAGGTGATGGACTCCCGGCTGCCGGACTACGACAAGCTGCTCACCGGGCAGCCGATCTGGAAGCAGCGACTGCACAAGGTGGCCTACCTGCCGCTGGACGGCTGCCTGCAGCTGGGTGTCACCGGCCCGATCCTGCGCGCCGCCGGTCTGGAGTGGGACCTGCGCAAAGTCGAGCCCTACTGCGGCTACCAGGAGTACGACTTCGAGGTCCCCACCTCCACTGACGCCGACGCCTACGCCCGCTATCTGCTGCGGGTGGAGGAGATGCACCAATCACTGAAGATCGTGGCGCAGTGCCTGGACAAGCTGGAACCCGGCCCCGTGATGGTGGAAGACGGCAAGATCGCGTGGCCGGCCAAGCTCACCATCGGCGCCGACGGGATGGGCAACTCTCTGGAGCACGTTCGCAAGATCATGGGACAGTCGATGGAGGCGCTGATCCACCACTTCAAGCTGGTCACCGAGGGTTTCGCGGTGCCACCGGGTCAGGTCTACACCCCAGTGGAGTCACCGCGCGGCGAGTTGGGCTACCACCTGGTCTCCGATGGGGGTACCCGGCCGCTGCGGGTGCACATCCGGGACCCCAGCTTCGTCAACCTGCAGTCCCTGCCGGCAATGAGTGAGGGCGGCCTGTTGGCCGACGTCATCGCTGCGCTGGCATCGATCGATCCGGTGATAGGAGGCGTGGACCGATGAGCCGCGGCAATGATCCCGCTGACATCCCGGCCTTCACCGCACGGCCCGCGGAGGCGTGGGACGCCGCGGACCAGGCCGCGCCAACGACCCTGTCCACTGCGCAGGACGTGCCGGTGGAGCGGCCGCTGCGGGTGGACACCAGCGTGTTCGACCAGCAGACCTGGCGACGGGCTGATGAGATCATCGCGCGCTACCCGCAGTCCCGGTCGGCGCTGCTGCCCCTGCTGCACCTGGTGCAGAGCGTGGAAGGGTATGTCAGCCAGGCCGGTATCGCGTTCTGCGCGCAGCTGCTGGAGCTCACCACCGCGCAGGTGAGCACGGTGGCCACCTTCTACACGATGTACAAGCGCAAACCCGGGGGCGAGCACCTGGTGAGCGTCTGCACCAACGCGCTGTGCGCGGCGCTGGGTGGTGATGTGATCTACGCCAGGCTGTGCAAGCGGCTCGGGATCGGCCACGAGGAAACTGCGGGCCGGCCGGGATCGAAAGGCTCGATCACCCTGGAGCACGCCGAATGCCTGGCCGCCTGTGACCTGGGCCCGGTGCTACAGGTCAACTACGAATTCTACGACAACCAAACCCCGGAGTCGGCCTCGGAGTTGGTGGATGCGCTGGTCCGCGGGGACCGGCCGGCGCCCACCCGCGGTGCGCCGCTAACCGACTGGCGGTCCGCCGAGTTGCAGCTCGCCGGCTTCTTCGGCGAGCCGGAGCAGCTGCGGGACGCGGTGGACGCGCCGTCGGCGGCCGAGGAGACGCTAGTCGGCAACCGGCTCGCCGAACAGATGGGCTGGCAGGCACCTGCAATGCCGGACCAGCCCCCGCCGCCACCTGACGTTCCCGACAAGAAGTGACCGCCCGCAAGATCAGCGCAGCAGGAGGAGTTGTGACCGAGCGGACGCTCACCCCGGTGTTGACCCGGCGGTGGCTGTCGCCGAAGTCTTGGACTCTCGACGCCTACACCCAGCTTGAGGGCTACACCGCGCTGCGCACCGCGCTCGCCGCACATCCCGATCAGCTGATCCAGTTGATCAAGGACTCGGGTCTGCGGGGGCGCGGTGGCGCCGGTTTCCCCACCGGCATGAAGTGGGGCTTCATCCCGCAGGTCAAACCTGGCGAGCAGCCCACCGGGCCGGCGGCCAAGCCGAACTACCTGGTGATCAATGCAGACGAGGGCGAGCCGGGCACCTGCAAGGACGTGCCGCTGATGATGGCCGATCCGCACTCGCTGATCGAAGGATGCATCATCACCGGTTACGCGATCCGCGCCCACCTGTGCTTCATCTACGTCCGGGGCGAGGTGCTGCACTGCCTCCGTCGGGTGCAGAACGCGGTCAACGAGGCATATGCCGCTGGCTATCTCGGCAAAAATATCCTCGGCTCCGGGTTCGACTTGGACATCGTGGTGCACGCGGGCGCCGGGGCCTACGAGGCCGGTGAGGAGACCGCGCTGCTGAACTCGTTGGAGGGCCGTAGGGCCGAGCCCCGGCTCAAACCCCCGTTCCCGGCCACCTCCGGGTTGTACGCCGCACCCACCGTGGTGAACAACGTCGAGACCATCTGCAGCGTGCCCTACATCGTCAACGGCGGGTCGGACTGGTTCCGCGCGATGGGCACCGAGAAATCACCCGGCCCCAAGATCTACTCGATCTCTGGACACGTGCAGCGGCCGGGCCAGTACGAGGCTCCGCTGGGTATCACGCTGCGCGAGCTGCTGGATATGGCCGGTGGGGTGACAGGCGGGTCGCTGAAGTTCTGGACACCGGGCGGATCGTCCACCCCGCTGCTCACCGCCGAGCACCTCGACGTCCCGCTGGACTTTGAGGGCACCGCGGAGGCCGGTTCCATGCTCGGTACCACCGCGCTCATGGTGTTCAACCAGACGGTGAGCGTGCCGTGGGCGGTGATGAAGTGGACCGAGTTCTACAAGCACGAATCCTGTGGCAAGTGCACCCCGTGCCGGGAGGGGACCTACTGGTTGCTAGAGATCCTGGAGCGGATGCTCCGGCACGAGGGCACCCCGTCGGATGTGGATACCATGCTCGACGTCTGTGACAACATCGTGGGGCGGTCGTTCTGCGCACTCGGTGACGGCGCCGCCAGCCCGATCACTAGCGGGATCAAGTATTTCCGCCAGGAATTCCTGGACCTGTGCGGCGAGCAACCCGGCTTCGTCAACTCGGCCCAGCAGGCCCAGGCGCAGGCCGAGCTGGCAGGATCGCACCGATGACGCTGGCACAGCAGGCTGGCAGCGGCACGGCCCCGGACGCCGTCCCGGAGGGGCACGTCCGGTTGACCATCGACGGCCGTGAGGTCGACGCGCCCAAGGGCGAGCTGGTGATCCGAACCTGCGAGCGGCTGGGCATCATCGTCCCGCGGTTTTGCGACCACCCGCTGCTCGACCCAGCCGGTGCCTGCCGGCAATGCCTGGTCGAGGCGGAGATGGGCGGGCGCCCGATGCCCAAACCGCAGACCAGCTGCACTCTCACGGTGGCCGATGGCATGGTCATCAAGACCCAGCACACCTCGGCGGTGGCGGACAAGGCGCAGCAGGGTGTGATGGAACTGCTGTTGATCAACCACCCGCTGGACTGCCCGGTCTGTGACAAGGGCGGCGAGTGCCCGCTGCAGAACCAGGCCATGAGCAATGGCCGTGCGGACAGCCGATTC
>DASYIL010000196.1:0-58950 GCA_035997545.1 Pseudonocardiaceae bacterium | reverse complement strand
ATCATGCTGCGAGTTGGTAGTTGCTGTGGTAGTGGGCGTGGTGTACGCGGTGGTGTTCCTGGTCGAGGTGGTAGTGCCAGTAGGCGTCGTAGTCGCCGTTGGAGACCAGTGCTCGTAGGGTGAGGATTGCTTGAGCGCCGTGAAGGCCCCAGCGGGCTCCGGTGATGTCCATTCTGTCTTTGACGATGTGGCGGCGGGCGCCTTCGATGATGCCGGTGGCGATGGGCCATCCGCTGGTCAGGGCTGTGCGGTAGTCCAGGTAGGGCTTTTTGCTGGTCAGGTAGGCGGCTGCGTGGTCGGCGCCTTTGCGTTCGGCTGATGAGTAGCCGAAGCGGGTGGCGCGGCGGCGGATCCCGGCGGCCTTGCCGTTCAGGACTTTGGTGGCCTGGTCGGCGACCAGTCCTCGGCGTCGGGGTCGCCGGGTTCGAAGAACGACCAAGCGGCTTTCCAGAGGTATTCCAGGACGTGGATAAAGTCCAGGACGATGGTGACGTCGGCCTGGCGGCGGGTGGCTTCGGCCTTGATGGCCTCGATCTGGGTGGTGTTGCCATCGACGAGGGCGATCCAGGGCCTGTGGTGGCCGGGGTCGCGGCGGTCGGCTTCGTCGAAGGCGGCGGCGATGACGGCCGGGATGTCGTTGGTGATGCTGGCGGTCAGCCACTTGCCTCGAGCGTGCGCCCCCGGCCTTGCCGGTATGAGGTTGGCCGGGCCGGGAGATGACGTCGCCGGGGTCGCGGGGGGCGGGCGCGGCGTCGTCGACGCCGGCGAGCTCGGCCATGCGTTTGCGGCCGTGTTTCTCCCCGGGGGACAGACGGGTGGCCAGCTTGCGGCCGGTGGTTCGCGTCGCCTTGGCGGTGGCCTCGCGCAGCGCCTGGAGGGCGCATCAGGATGCCCTTCCCGTCAAAGGTCAGCACCAGCAGGTCGGCATCGGGGCAGGCGGGCCATTCCCGCTGGGCGTAGAAGCCGGCCACATCGGCGGCCGCAGCCCCGGCGAGTGCCTCGAGCTGGCGCTTGCCGACCCGGACCCCGCTCGCACGCTCGAGAGCGGCGCCAACCTGCTCGAACGACCCGCGCGTCGCCTCGATCGCGGCCAGCCGCCGCAGCCCGTGGGAATGCCTGCCCACGGGCAGATTCAGCACCGCGTCCGCCGGGTAGAGATTGGCCACACCGCTCGCGCGGTAGGCAATCCGGGTGACCGTGACCGTCCCGAACACCGTGGCCACATCACGCTGATGCCCTCGCTCCACCCGGGCGCGCACCACACCGTCGGCGCCGGGGACGCCCCCGAGGAGCCGCTGCTCGCGAGAAGCCCGCAAGTCCAGGTGGTCCTGGAACAGGCTGCGCATCAGCTCCCGCGAGCACTCAGTGAGCCGATCCTCAAGCTGGGCATGGGTCAGCTCACCACAACCAGGATCAGCCAACCCAGCCACAACCTCCTCGAACAATCGCCAGGACCGGTCAAACACTCCGGCCTGTGCCTGCCCCAACCCTGCCTGCTGCGCGTACCCTGACACCGGGCTCCTTCTCATTTGCCACGTTCTGGTCATAGACACCCCGAACGTAGCGAGAAGGAGCCCATCAAGCGATCAAGACACGCCCAAAACCGCAGGTCACACACCCCTACGCGCTCACTTCAGAAGAGCCGCACCCGTCGGTCAAGTCCCGCAGCCGTGCGGTAAGTTCCTTGTGGATCTCTTCCGCTGCGGTATGTCCTAGAGCTAGATGCAGGGGCGGCCGATCAGCGTGAGCGACTTGAAGAATGGCGGACGCAATGGCGGCGGCGCTAGGTAGTGTCTCCGCCGGGACCTGTGTCAACGAGCGGAAAAGGGTACCCACTGTACCGTCGTAATCAGATTCGGTTTCGGTTACTATGCTGTTAGACATGAATGGTGTGTTGATCGCGCCAGGCTCGACCATTGTAACCGGATTCCCAGTGGAGCTAGCTCCTGCGCAAGGGCTGCGGTAACCCCTCCGACCGCGTGTTTTGTGGCGGCTAGCAAACCGACACCCGGGTAAGACATTTGCCCGAAGAGTGAGGACATCTGAAACACGTAGCCTGCGCGCTGTTTTCGAAGTACCGGCAGTGATGCGCGCAGCACGTTGAGCACCCCGAAGAAGTTGGTATCGAAAATATCTCTAGCCTGCTCGTCTGTAGTCTTTTCGATAGGCCCGAATAGGCCATAGCGAACGCTGTTTACCACGACATCGATGCGGCCGAAAGCCGCGACAGCCTCGCTGACCGCCTGCTGGGCTTCCTTTTCGTTACGCACATCAAGCTTGATCGGAAGCACCTGGTCGGTATAGTGTGAAATAAGCTCACTGAGCGCTTCAGGTTTTCGCGCCGTGGCGATGACTCGATCGTCACGATCGAGTGCTACGATCGCTATTGCCTGGCCTACTCCCGAAGAGGCGCCTGTGATGAACCACACCGGACAAAATTCGGTCTTGTTGTTAGTAGCCACGTTCGGTCCTTTCTAGAAAAGCCGAGTGTCCGATGGTGTCGCCGCTGACCGTAATGGGAATATCCGAGGGCGGAAGGTAATCAAGTTAGCAGGGCTTTGGCGTCGCGCCACATACGTGCAACTATCTCGCCGGCGGGATCAGTGGTGGCCAATGCGGCGCTCTGGCCGGCCCAGTGGTTAGCTTTATCCAGTCCGTCAGGATTACCTTTGCGCCAGCGGGTGACTAGGCTGAGCTGGTCGGGGAAAGGGGCGGGGCGGGGAGCGTCGGGCGTGGTCCACGCCGCGAGATAGGGAGTGGGCGCGGCGCGGGCGAGGCGACCAGTGTAGGCACGGGTAGTCACCGTGTCCTCGGGAGCCAAGCCATTGAGGGCGTCAGACCATTCCGGGCTTATGCCGGCTTCGGGGCTGCGAAGCAGCGCGGTGCCGACTTGTACCGCGCTGGCGCCCAAGGACAGTGCAGCAGCGACGCCGCGCCCATCCGCAATCCCACCGGTGGCAATGATCGGTGTCCGAAGGTGATCAGCGAACCGGGGGAGTAGGGAGAACAGCCCAACTTGATTGCGTTCGGCCCCGTCCTGGTCGAACGTACCTCGATGGCCTCCAGCTTCCATACCTTGGGCCACGATCGCATCTGCGCCGGCCTCCTCAGCTGCGAAGGCCTCTGCTAATGAGGTGGCGCAGCAGAACCAAGCGATACCCCTTTCGCGCATACTGGTGACGAGTTCCCCCGGGAACAGACCCATGATGGAGGAGATCGCGGTGGGCTGGGCAGCCAGCATCGCACTGCACTGCTCCGAAAAGATCACAGGGGGTTGGTTCGGTTCATCTAGTTCAGGTGGTACGCCGAACTGTCGGAGGAACTGGCTCGCGGTGTGCACGCGCTCTCGCCGCTCTTGCGGATCCAGCTTGGAGTTCTCCGGGATCCAAATGTTGATTTGAAAGGCGCCGCTCGACTTAGCTCTAAACTCTCGAGCCCACTCGGCGATTCGCTGTGGGCTGTCCTGCAGCGCCCCGCTGCCACCCATCCCTCCCGCTTCAGCAACCGCGATGGCCAGCTCGGGCGGGGAGGCTCCAGCCATCGGCGCTTGCAGAATAGGCAGCCTGAGCCCGAACCGATCACAGAACTCCATAGCGCGGTGGCGCGGGCGCATGAGAGGCTTTCCTTCCTCAGACTACTATAGTCGGCTTGCTCTGTCCAGCCCTACCAGCGTGTCGTTCCTCGAACAGGGCTGAAGCTTCCGTATAGTGAAGATATCAGCCTCACATTTATACGAAGTTGACGGGAGAATTATTCCTAAACTCCGCGCAGCCTGCTCATCTCTGCCTCGCCGGTGTCCAGCCAGCCTGCGGCGTCGAACGCAGCGGGCAGCGTCATCTTGTCAGTCTAAGTCGATCAGGCGCGCGGAACCTGTCCAGGCCGTCCCGGCGTGCGATCCGCCCGTGCCGTGTCCCGCGACCCCGTGGTGGGACCGGTGCCTTTCACTGGCGCAAGCGACGCTGTGCGACGCGACTGTGGATGCCGTGAGCATCCCGGACCATGAGCGTCCGATCCCGCTATGCCCGGAACGACGCTAGCCGGGCGCACTGCCGAATGTGCGAGGCTCGAGCAGTTGCTGCTAGACGTGCAAATGGCACTCGCCGTCGCGGTCGGCGAGCCCGCGTTCGGGCTGGCGCCAAGCGAGGTGCGTTGACGATGACCCTGCTGGTCAAACGTACTGCTCCCGTCGCCGTCATCTACTACAGCGCCACCGGCAACGTGCACGCACTCGCCCGCGCGGTCTTGGAGGGTGCCGCGTGCGAAGGTGCGGGGAGCCCGGCGCAACCAAGATCATTACGGGCATCGTCCGACTTCGACACGCCACTTCGCCACCTGCTCGGCTCGGGCGTGGCGACTCGGCGAGGAGCCTCCAAGACTCGCTACGGAGAACATCATGATTGCCTCGGTCTACCTCAGCACTGTGACCGGCGAGGAACTCCTTACCGTGCACGCGCACGATTTCGATCCATACGTCACTCTCACGATCCGTCAGCACAGCGTTGACCTGACTCGCGATCAGGCTCGCCAAGCCGCCGACGCGCTTCGGGCCTGCGCTCTCACTGCCCTCAACGCCGAGTTCGTGAACCGCGATGACACCCTCTAAGCGTGCTCCCGCCCGGCGTCACGGTGCCGCTGCACAGCCACGACGACGCGGAAGATTTCTTCGTCCTAGTCGGCACCCAGCAGGTGCTGATTCAAGGCGCGCACGGCCTGCGATGGGCCGATGCTCACGCCGGAGACTACGTGCACGTCCCGGGTGGCACCCTACACGCCCACCGCAACGTCTCCGGCGAGCCGGTGGTCGACCTCGTCATCACCCACCGCCCGGCTCAGCAGGTTCTTTAGGAAGTCGGGCGGCCTGTCACCGGCTCACCGCAGCCGCCGACGCCCGAGGACATCGCGCATTTCGTCGCCGTCGCCGCCAATTACAGTTTAACGCTGGGCACTCCCGAAGAGAATGCCGCGGTCGGGATAGAAAACCCCAAGTTCGCCGGCGCGGCATGAGACTCAAACCCGCCCTGTCTGCCCCTACTTCGGGCAGTTCGCCGATCGGCTCCACGTGGGCTGGCGAAAGCGAGATCCGCCATACCCAACACGACCTCCTCATCAGCGGCGCGCATGTCGTGCCGCTCGACCCCGGCGACCTTCGCAGGGCGACGTGGTCATCCGCGACGGCAGGATCGCCGCTGTCGGCGCCGATCTCGTGTCACGGGCGGCCGGGTGCGCGGGTGATGGACGCCCGTGCGGCCTCAGGTCATTCAAGCGTGCGGGTGTTGGCCGCTCACCTATCAGCGTCTGTCAGTACGGAGGCATCTCGCTATAAACGACTCAATCCTGGATGTGCCGTTTGATGTGCCGCAGGATCCCGACGCGTTATCCAGACTGCGATGCAGTGGCATTTCGACCCCGCGACCGGCTCGCCGAACTGGCTGCGGCGGTCGACGACGCTGGACTCGACCCGCGCACGGACGCCAAGAACGTCGAGCGTGCGTCGTATGTGGTTCTTTACCATACCTATACGAAAATGTCAATATGCGCTCATCTCATTGAAGATTCTTCTCCAATTGTCGAATCGAACGACTCGTGAAAACAATGCTTTTTTCGTAAAATTTCGGCGGCTCGTTCGCCTATGACTACGCAGGGGGCCATGGTGTTGCCCGTCGTTACGCGGGGCAGGATAGATCCGTCCGCGATCCGAAGATTTTGAATCCCGTAAACCTTGAGATCCCCATCCACAACGGACATTGCATCTCGACCCATCTTAGCCGTGCAGGTTTCATGCCAGTAGGTGACGGCTGCGTCTCGAACGAACGTCTCAAGTTCTGGTCCCTTCACGTTGCCCGGCATCACTTCACGCTTGACAAATGGTTGCAGCGGAGCGGAGTTGCCGACTTCTCTGCAGAGGTCTACGCAGGCAATCGCCGCCTTGAGATCATCCGGATGCGAGAGAAAACTGGACTCGATCTGAACCGGATCATCGGGGTCAGGCCCGGTCAAACGAAGACATCCTCGACTCTTCGGACGCAAAAGGCCGCCGAATAACGTCCAACCGTTCTCCGGCAAGCCAAATCGTGCGGCATTTTCTTTGCTCGTCTTCGGGACCTCGGTTTGGCATACCTGGAGATCTGGGGCATCGATCCCTGAAGTGCTCTTCCAGAAGTAGGTCGCCTCGGCCATCGTGTTGCGCGGGGGCAATTTTTCCGAGTATTCCCACACGCAGTCAAAAGCAAGATGATCTTGGAAGTTCTGTCCAACGCCGGGAAGATGCTGTACCACGGGGATCCCAAGCCGCCGCAGCTCCGTCTGATCGCCGATCCCGGATTGCATCAGAACCTTGGGGGTGTTGATAGCACCTAAAGACAGGACAACTTCAGCTCCTGCCGTGAGGTGCCGCATCTTGCCCTCATGGGAAATCTGCACTCCTGTCACTCGCTTACCACTGTAGGTCAACCGCACAACCAAGGCGCCAGTGAGAACGGTGAGGTTGGGCCGATCCATCAATGGAAACACATAAGACCGGAATACGGATTGGCGCCTGCCATTTCGCGCGCGCACATCGATGATCGAAGCGCCACCATCCGCCTCCATCATTCGACCATTCTGATTTTCGAAGATCGGAATCCCGATCGAGCGCGCCCCATCAAGCATAGCTGGGGCAATAGGGTTCGGATTGGGAGCCGGCTCAACGAAGACCGGTCCCCCGGTGCCACGGTACGTTGGATCGGGGTGACCATGCCAGTCCTCGATGCGACGATAGATATTCAAAACCGAGTTGTAATTCCAGGCCGGATCGCCCACCTCTGAGGCGAAAAAATCCCAGTCAGTTCTGTGGCCGCGGGCCCAAACCATCACGTTGATACTCGAACCGCCACCTAATACCTTCCCCATCGCCAAGGTCACAGTGCGACCGTTGAGAAAAGGATTCGGTTGAGCCTGAAAGTTCCAATCCCGCTCGCTGCCAAGATTAGCAGGCCATTGATTCGCCTCGATTACCTGCGGCAGGTCATCGCTGCCGCCCGCCTCAAGAAGGAGCACACTAACCGCAGGATCCTCGGCGAGGCGACGCGCGACGACTGATCCAGATGAGCCAGATCCACAGACGATGAAGTCATAGTACGTTCGTAAAGCCGAACGTAACGCTCGCTGGTTGCGGCTAACGCGCTCAGACAAATTGTCTGCGCCCCACTGGTTGCCTCGCTCATGGGCACCTTGTTTATTGCTATTCATTGAGTTGTCCTCCCAAACGCGCCTTAAGAGGAACTGCCGTCTCGCCGCGGCGTGCCGCTGGTCGCTTCCATGTCCCCGATCTCGCCGCCGAGACGCCGCTCCGGGGACTCGTGACCGAGCAAACCGTAGAAAACCTCGCAAAATTCGCCGCCAGAAACCGCCTCCATAAACCGTACCATCACCCGACACCGGAGCCAGCAGCGACCTCATCTCCCATACAACCACTCCTAATCCTGAGGCCTGGAGTGGGCGGTGATCCGACCCCGTTCAAACGGAGTGAAGCCACCGCCCACAATGGGTGACCCCCTAGCTGCCGCAGCGGCCCCAGTCGCAGTGGCTGTCCCAACTGGCCTAGGTGCCGTGGCCGCCCCAGCCGTGACCGTGGCCGCTCCAACCGTGGCCACCCAATGGCCCCCGTGGCCATCCTCTTTCTTGCCGAACTGGAAGATGTCCGTGACCCTCATGTCCTCACCTTTTTCCTTTCCCAGAAATCCCTGTTCCCAAGAATACTATGGCCATAGTCTTCTTGGCTATTACACGCGGCCGAGCCAGCTTGAAGAAAATCCAGAGGCAATGAAATTATTTGCAGACCAAAGGTGGCATGGTGGCATTTGATCGGCGCTTCGCCAGGTTGGCTAGTTGAACATGCGTGACCTCATCACCGCGCGGTCACCCATGGCCGCCATCGGATCCGTTCGTCCCGACAGCGTCCTGGAATGGCGGTATCCGGCTTTCGCGCTGCTGCTCCGAGCGCATCCATCGGCACGTCGGCGATCGCGGAAGGCAGCGCCACCGAGTCGCCAGCCGTCGAGCTGGGCTCCTGGACCAGTATCCATACGCCCGCGCGGAAGGTTTCAGAGCCTAGGTACTCGACCATCACATCGGTGCGGGGTGCAGTCATGGTGCGCTTGTGGTCCTCAGTGAAACCGCCCTCGACGACCCTGACGTTGACAACCGCCATGACGTTCTCCTGCTCTGTTGGCCTGGAGCCGGGACGATCGGCTTCCCGATCCGGCCCGGTGGCACGGTCCACTGTGGTTCAGCGAAGCGCCGATCGCCCCCGTAGAAGGCCCCAGGAACACCCCCCGGGCAGCAGAGCCCGGGACACCCGTGGGAGTAGGAAAGGACGTGTCCTCGGCGCAGCTGCAGATTGCCCGCCAGGCTCGCTCACTTTTCACCACCCGATCGCGATGTTGACTGACGAGCCCGGTACACCGTCGGGCGGCGGTGGCTTCGGCCACAAGGCGGGGAAACTCGCGCCGGGACAGATCGCTGCTGAAGATGAGCCATACGTTCGGGTCGCGCAATGCCGATCCATCCGCCGCCCGCCGGTTGAGCAAGATTGGACCGCTGGTCCGGTTGGCGATTGCGCGGTCTACCGCTCGGCCCATCGCCGGCGATAGCGCCACCAAGCCGGGGTTGGTTGTCGGTTGGTGGTCACTGTATCTGCCCGCTGCGGTGGGTTGTCACCTTTTGGCTGCTTACGGGCCGGGGAAGCCGCGCGTCGGTGCCGCACAGGTCCCGGATGACGGCTACCGCGTCCCGCTGGGTGAGCTGGGAGCCAGTGGTGTACTCCTGGTCGAACCGGCCCGCACCGAGCGCCTGGCGTACTTGGGTCACCAGCTCGGCCTCGCTCTGGCGCAGCATGCCAGACCGGCCACCTAGGCGTCGGCTTGGATCGTCCAGCCCTCCACGAACACCGTCACGGTCTCGCCCCGCGGAGCTCTTTCCGGAAGCTGATGCCGAGCTTTGTGAACACGTTGCGCAGGTGCCACTCGACCGTGCGTGGGCTGATGAACAGCTGGGCGCCGATCTCCGGGTTGGTACGCCCGTCACCAGCGAGTCGGGCGATCTGTGCCTCCTGTGCGGTGAGCTCGTTGATTGTCTCAACCGTGCGCTTGCGCACGGTTTCGCCGGTGGCCAGCAGCTCGCGTCTAGCGCGCTCGGCGAACCCGTCGATACCCATTGTGGTCAGCATTTCGTAGGCGCCGCGGAGCTGCTGGCGTGCGTCCACGCGGCGGTTTTCGCGCCGCAGCCATTCACCGTAGAGCAGATGCGCGCGGGCCAGCGCCACACGGATGCGGGTGCGGGTGCGGCCGAGTCGTTCGATCGCCTTGCGGTAGAGGCGCTCGGCGGACTGGCCCTCGCTTAGCAGCGCTCGTGAGCAGGCCTCGACCCCGAGCGCCCAGTCAGTGCCGCTGGCGCTGGTGGTCTGGGAGAGGCGCCGGAGAGCGCTGGTCGCGCGCTCGGGTGACCCGGTCCGGGCGGCTGCTTCGATCAGCTCGACCATTGACCAGGTAGCCAACCCCAACTCGTCTGGGTATTCGCTGCCCTGTTCGGCCGCGGCGAGCGCCTCGTCATAGCGGCAATGACCATTGTTGAGCACAGCAGTGGCCCTGGTTGCGGAATGCGCTCAATGCCCGTCTCAGCATCGGCGTGCCCGCGGCACACCCCTCGGTGGTCACCACTGCCAGTCCATCCAGAAGGTCGCAGGCGGGCGGGGACCGCCGGAAGGACGACCCTTCGCAGTCCGCGGCGAGGACGGCCTCGGCGACTTCCAACATTCCGCCGCGGATCGCCAGGCGGCCGGCGGTCAGCGCCGCGTAGAACGCGTCGCGGTAGGTCTCGCGTGCTAGCCCGAAGTGGATCGGTTCGAGGCGTTTGGCGGCTTTGAGCAGTAGCGGTAGCGCGTCGCGGCCATGGCCGGAGTCGGCCACCGTCTGGGCGCACAGCAGGTCCGCACGCGCGCGCTCGAGCTCGTCGAGCGGTCCCGCCTTCGCCATGGCCAGCAGCTGCAGCGCCGCGTCCAGCGCGCCGGCCTGGCGCTTGCTTTGCGCCGCGGCCAGCGCACGCTGGGCCCGGTGCGCCGGCTCGGGCGTAAGCTCGGCGGCGCGTTCGTGGAAGGCGGCGGCCGCCGCTAGGCCGCCGCGCCCGCGCCCGGCTGGCCGAGCGCTCGAGCTCGGCGGCGACGTCCTCGTCGAGCCCGGGTGTCGCCTGCGCGCGGTGCCAGGCGCGGCGATCGGGATCGACGTCGGGGTCGAGGGCCTCAGCCAGGGCGCGGTGGACTCTTTGGCGCTCCTCCGGGGAGGCCGCCCGGTGGACTGCAGACCGCCACCGACCAAGCCCGGAAACTCCTCAACAAGGCGATCTTCACCCGGCTCTACCTCGACACCAACCTGAACACCGCCCGGCCGTCACCACCGACGACCTCAACGAGCCCTTCGCCAGCCTCGTACACGCCGCACGGACCACAAACCCAACCCGACCGTCACAAATCACGCAAAACGCGCCTCACGGCCGCCTCAGCGGCCCTACAGCACACCTCGGCGGCCTCCTCGCGTCCGCCCTTGCGGGTCAGAGTGCGAGTAAGGCCGCCATGGTGGAGGTGCCGGGAATCGAACCCGGGTCCTCCGTCGCCTCGTCAGGGCTTCTCCGTGCGCAGTCCGCTACGCCTCTACTTGGACCCACCGGTCATGCGGACCAGCCGGTGTGACGATCCCAGTCGCTGTGGGTGTCCCGTCCAGGCCCCGCGACCGGGCCTGGCGGTAAGTCCCCTAGCTGATGCCGGGGTCCGGGGCGGGGACGCCCCCGGTCCGACAGACATCACTCCTCGCTCAGGCGGCGAGGGCGACGTCGTGCTGACTAACGTCGGCACTTATTGTGTGCGATGACGCTTACGGTGGTCTCTCGCCTGCACCGGCACGCTTCCCACTGACTCAACATCCGGAGTCGAAACCGTTCACCCCCTTGTCGGGCTGGACAACCTCCCCAGGATAACGCGCGGGCAGCAGCCGTTCATCCCCGACGGCCCGTTGCCGACCAGCCATCGCTACGCGGCCGCGCGGGACGACCGTAATCCTCCGGGCTGAGTGGCCTGCGACGCGGGACCGCGGTGGGCACGACAGCATCCCGATCGCTCACTCCATGCCCTTGGCCCGCCGTCCCATGGCCCGCTGCATCTCGCGGTTCGCGTCACGCTTAGCCAGGTCTGCCCGCTTGTCATAGGACCGCTTGCCGCGGCCCAGCGCGATCTCCACCTTCACTTTGCCGTCGGAGAAGTACATCGACAGCGGCACCAGCGCCAACCCGCTCTCCCTGGTCTTGCCGATCAGCCGGAGGATCTCCTTGCGGTGCAGCAGTAACTTACGGGTCCGCCGAGGCTCGTGGTTGGTCCAGCTACCCTGGCCGTACTCGGGGATGTGCACGCCGCGCAGCCACACCTCACCGTCCTCGACACTGGCGTAGGCATCAGCCAGCGAGGCGCGACCAGCCCGCAGTGACTTGACCTCCGTGCCGGTGAGCACGATGCCCGCCTCGTAGGTGTCCATGATCTCGTAGTCGTGCCGGGCCCGCCGGTTCGACACGATCACCTTGCGACCGCGCTCCTTGGTCATGGCTCCCTTCGGTCGCCTCGTGAGTGCCTCTACGTGCGCACGTAGAGGCGTAACGTCACGTAACCGGTCAGCGCGGCGACCACGGCGCCCACGAGCAGCAGGATAGGCGCCACCATGAAGATGTCTGCGTACCCCAACCGTGGCACGATCGCGGCGTCGAACACGCCGGCAAGCACCCGGTCAATGAACAACACCTTGCCGACCACCAAGCCCACAATGGCCAGCACACCACCAACCACCCCAGCGACCAGAGCCTCGAGGACGAAGGGAAGCTGGGTGTACCAGCGGGTGGCACCGGTCAGACGCATGACGCCGACCTCGGTGCGCCGGGTGAACGCCGACACCTGAATGGTGTTGGAAATCAGCAGCAGCGCCGCGAGAGCTTGGATCAGCGCGATCACAAAGGTGGCGTTGCGCAGCGCGTTGAGCGCCTGGAACAGCTGCCGGAGGTACTCACCCTGGTCTTTGACCCGGTCCACGCCGGGGCGCCCGGTGAACGTCGCGGCGATGGAAGGGAATCGGGCCGGATCGGACAGCTGGACTCGCAGCGACGCCGGTAGTGCCTCGGGCCTGGCGAGTTGCAGCAGCTCCGGCTGGCCCTCGAAGATCCGCTGGAATCTTGTGAAGGCGGCCTGCCTGCTTTCGAACACCACTGCCCGCACCCCTGACGTGGCCTCCAGCTGCCCACGCAGGGCCGAGCAGGTACTTGACGTGCAGCCGGTGTCGTTCGCGCTGATGTCGGCGCTGAGGTACACCACGGTCTCGGTACGTTGGAAGTAGTCCTGCTGCATCCGGCCGATGGTGTGGACCACCAGCAGGCCCCCGCCCAGCAGGCCCAGTGAAATCGCAGTGGTCAGGATCATCGCCACGGTCATGGTGATGTTACGGCGCAGGCCGGTGACGACCTCGCTGAACACGAAGCTGGCACGCATCGGGAGTGGACATTCCTTGGGGTCGGGGGCTAGGGGTTCGTCGACCCTGCAAGCAGGTCTCAGGGTCGATGCTTCGACCCTGCAAGCAGGTCTTAGTGGCCAACGCCGTATACGCCGCGGCTGTCGTCCCGGACCAGTTGTCCGAGGTGGAGTTCCACGACACGGCGGCGCATCGAGTCGACGATCGAGTGGTCATGGGTGGCCATCAGTACTGTGGTGCCGGTCCGGTTGATCCGTTCCAGCAACAGCATGATGTCCTGGCTGATGTCGGGGTCCAGGTTTCCGGTGGGTTCGTCGGCTAGCAGCAGTAGCGGCCGGTTCACGAAGGCCCTGGCGATCGCCACTCGCTGCTGCTCTCCGCCGGATAGCTCATGTGGCATCCGGTCCGCCTTGCCCTCCAAGCCAACCAGCTCAAGCACCTCGGGCACCACCTTGCGAATGGTGTGCCGGGGCTTGCCGATCACTTCGAGGGCAAACCCGACGTTCTCGGCGACTGTCTTGTTGGTCAGCAGCCGGAAGTCCTGGAACACGCAGCCGACCCGCTGCCGCAGCTGCGGGATACGACGCTGGGAAAGTTTGCCGAGGTTCCAATCGGCCACGTAGACGTCGCCCTTGGTGGCTACCTCCTCCCGTAGCAACAGGCGCAGAAAAGTGGACTTGCCCGACCCGGACGGTCCGATGAGGAACACGAACTCGCCCTTGTCCACCTCGACTGTGACGTTGTCGAGCGCGGGTCTGGTGGCAGTCTTGTACGACTTACTGACGTGCTCGAGCCGGATCACGAGCGGCGAGTCTACTCATCAAGCCCAGGTAATTTGCGGCAACCGCCGGCGGGTCGGCGTGCAGGTCCGGTCGAGCGCTAAGCGGCACCGGCGGTCTGCTGCTGGCGGCGCCACCGGATACCGGACTCTAGAAAGCCGTCGATGTCCCCATCGAGCACCGCGGCGGGGTTGCCCACCTCATGCTCGGTCCGCAGGTCCTTGACCATCTGGTAGGGATGTAGCACGTAGGAGCGCATCTGGTTGCCCCACGAGCTGCCCTCGCCCTTGAGCGCGTCCATCTCCGCCTGCCGCTCCTGGCGCTTGCGTTCCAGCAACCGGGACTGCAGCACCCGCATTGCCGCGGCCCGGTTCTGGATCTGCGACTTCTCGTTCTGGCAGGACACCACGATCCCGCTGGGCAGGTGGGTGATACGCACCGCGGAGTCGGTGGTGTTGACGCTCTGCCCGCCGGGCCCGGAAGATCGGAAGACGTCGATGCGGATCTCGTTCTCCGGGATGTCGACGTGATCAGTGGTCTCGGTCACCGGCAGCACCTCCACACCGGCGAAGGAAGTCTGCCGGCGGCCCTGGTTGTCGAACGGTGAGATCCGGACCAGCCGATGGGTGCCCTGCTCCACCGACAGGGTGCCGTAGGCGAAGGGCGCCTTGACCACGAAGGTAGCCGACTTGATCCCGGCTTCCTCGGCCAAAGAGGTGTCGTAAATCTCGGTGGGGTAGCCGTGCCGCTCGGCCCAACGCAGGTACATCCGCATCAGCATCTCGGCGAAGTCGGCGGCGTCCACCCCGCCGGCCTCGGACCGGATCGTCACCAGGGCGTGCCGCTCGTCATACTCGCCGGCCAGCAAGGTCCGGATCTCGAGCGAGGCGATCTCCGCGCCCAGCCGGGTTCGCTCGGCTTCGGCCTCGCTTCGGGCACCCTCGTCAGCGCCCTCCTCGGCCAACTCGTAAAGGACCTCCACATCCTCCAGCCGCTGCCGCAGCCCGAGCAGCCGCCGCAGGTCACCCTGCTTGTGTGCGAGCTTGCTGTTGACCTGCTGGGCATGCTCGACGTCCTCCCACAGGTCGGGGCGGCCAGCCTGCTCCTCCAGTTCGGCCACCTGGGCCCGCAACCGATCGATGTCCAGCACAGCCTCGATCCCGGCGAGGGTGCCGGCCAGGTCCTTGAGCTCAGCGGCGACGTCGATGTTCACGTCGAGCCAGGGTAGTCGTCCCCGCCTCGTGGATCTCAGTCCGTGGGGATGGTGTCCAACAACTTGAGCACAGCCCGCCGGTGCGCCACGGTAAAGTCCGCCGCGGCCATGGCGTACGGATCCCTGGCGGCCTTCGCCTCCGCTCTCGCCTGTTCAAGATGAGCGACGTAGTCGGCTCGGGCGCTGCTGACCATGTTGGCGCGCTGCTTGGCGGTGAGCTGGCCGGCATGCACCAGGCGCAGGATCAGCGGGCTGCGCAGATGGTCCGATCCTGACGTGGAGTTCAACCAGGACTTGAACGCACGTTTGCCGGCGGCGGTGATGACAAACTGCTGGCTGGACCGGGCTCCCCTCTTACCGAGCCGAAGCAGACCGGCCTCGGCGAGCACAGGTAGTTCGCGATAGACCTGGCTGCGGGTGACGCTGAAAAACGACCCGAACCGCTCGCCGGCGACCGCGACCAGTTGGCCCCCGGTCCGCGGGCCGTCGTGCAGCAGTCCGAGCAGGGCAGCTGAGGTGGCGTTCAGCTCGCGCATCCGCTCACGGTGCCACGCCCGCCCGGATCTTGTCCACAATGGCGCGACACCGTCTACTGTAGAAGGAGCTGTTCACCCGGACGGCCCAGAGCCGGTGGGAGTTGCCGTGTTACTGCAACTCAGGGTTTATGGCACGTCAGCTGAGGTGGTGCCGTCGGGGTTGATCCGGTTGTAGCCCAGATACGGAACTAACGCTGCGGGGATGCGGACCGAGCCATCAGCCTGCTGGTACTGCTCGAGGATGGCCACCAGCGTGCGGCCGATGGGCAGGCCGGAGCCATTGAGGGTGGCGGCGAACCCGCGCTTGCCGTTCCTGGTCTTGGTGCGGATGCCGGCCCTGCGTGCCTGGAATACCCCGAAGTCCGAGACGCTGGAGATCTCGCGGTAGCGCTGCTGACCGGGCAGCCACACCTCGATGTCGTAGGTGTATTGCGCGGCGAAGCCGATGTCGCCAGCGGCCAAGGTCACGACCCGGTAGGACAGGCCGAGTTCTCTCAGGCAGGCCTCGGCATGGCCAAGCAAGATCTCCAGTTCCTCGGCGGAGCGCTCCTCGTCGACGAACCGTACCAGCTCGACCTTGGAGAACTGGTGGACCCTGATCAGTCCGCGGGTGTCCCTCCCGTAGGAGCCTGCCTCGGAGCGGAAGCAGGGCGTGTGTGCGGTGTAGGCCAGCGGGAGGCTCTCGACAAGCAGGGTCTCCCCGGCATGCAGGTTGGTCAGCGGGACCTCCGCGGTCGGGATCAGGAACAGCTCGCGATCCGCGACACCGGTCTTGAACAGGTCTTCTTCGAACTTCGGTAGTTGGCCCGTACCGGTCATGGTGGGCCGGTTCACCAACGCCGGCACCGAGTACTCGGTGTAGCCATGCCGCTGAGTGTGCAGGTGCAGAAGGAATGCGGCGATCGCCCGCTCCAACTGGGCACCGACGCCCTTGAGGACCGCGAACCGGGGACCGGCGAGTTTCGTCGCGCGGGCAAGGTCGAGGATGCCGAGGCGCTCACCGATGTCGACGTGGTCTGCGGGGTCGAAGCCGAAGGCGGGCGGGTCACCCCAGGTGCGGACCTCGACAGCGAACTCGTCGGAGTTTCCGTCGGGCAGGCGGTCGTCGGGCAGGTTGGGAACACCCAGCAGGAATTCCTGCAGGTCGACTTCGAACTGCCGGTGCCGCTCGTCCACCTCGTGGATCTCGACCTTCAGAGCCCGAGCCCGTTCCCGCAGCTCAGTGACGTCCTCACCAGCCCTGGCCTTTGCCTGGACCTCGGCGGCGACCAGCTTGGATTCAGCACGAGCCTTGTCGACCTGTTGGATCGCCGAGCTGCGCTGAGTCAGCAGCTTCTGCAACTGCTCCAGGTCGAGCTGATAGCCCCGGCGGGCGAGCTTGCGCACGGCCTCGGTGGCCGGGTCGAGGAGGACGCGAGGATCGTGCATCAGTGCTCCCGTGCAAGTTGACCGGACGACCTGGCACCAGGCCGACTCCGCGGTGAGCGTATCCAAACCCGTACCGGCGATCGGACGCGACGAGCATGTTCGACAGTGGTTCACAGGTCGCCAGCGAGCTCTCTGATCCGCTCGATGAGCCGGACCAGCTCGGCAGCGGATCCCGCCACCGGGTCACGTTCAGCGTGGCGGCACCGGAGGCAGGGACCTCCAGCCGGTCCCAAACGTAACCCGCGGGCCCGATCAGCGAAGTCCAGTGCAGCAGCTCGTCGGGCACCGCAGCGGTCGCGTCGTTCTTCTTGCCCGCCAGATAGAGGTCTTGGACGGCCTGGGCCTCGGCCTCGAACCCGTAGCGGCGGGCCAAGTTGTTGTAGAAGTTGCGGCCCTTGGCGCCCATGCCGTCGAGGTAGAGCGCCAGCATCGGGCGGATGGCATCACATAGCCCGACAGCGGTGTCCGCGTCATCGGTGATGGCCAGCGGGGCGGCCACGACGACGTCGAGATCACCCAGTGACGGATCCCGCTTCGCAGTCCCCTGCGCCAGCGAGGCGCCCCATACCTCCGCGGCCCGCTCGGGCAGATAGAAGATCGGCTCCCAGCCCTCGGCGATCTCCGCGGCCAGCGCCACGTTCTGAGGCCCGATCGCGGCGATGACGATCGGGATCCGCTCCCGCACCGGGTGGTTGATCAGCTTCAGCGGCTTACCCACTCGTGCATGATCATGGGAAGTGCCGCGGTCAGCGGGCAGCGGAATCTGGTTGTGCCTGCCCTGATACTCCAGCCGTTCCCGGCGCCACACCGTGCGGCAGATCTCCACTAGCTCCCGGGTGCGGCCCAGCGGTGCGGTGTAGAGCACGCCGTGGAAGCCCTCGATCACCTGCGGGACCGACGCGCCGATACCGAGGGTGAACCGGCCGCCGGACACATAGTCCAGCCCGGCTGCGGTCATCGCGGTCAGCGTCGGGGTGCGAGTGTAGATCTGCAGGATCCCCGAGGCGATCTCCAACTGCTCGGTGCGCGCGGCGATGAACCCCAGCTGGCTGACCGCGTCGAAGCTGTACGCCTCGGGCACGAACACGATGTTCAACCCGGCCTTCTCATAGTCGGCCAACTCCGCGACGGTCTCGGTGAACCCGCCGCTGTAGTTCAAGGGCATCCCGATACGCACCGTGTTCCTCCTCGCCCGCCGCCACCTGCACCGGCAGCCTGCCACGCAGCCATTGCCTACTTCAGGAACCGCGAGGTGATCAAGCAGGTCGCCAGCGAGTGAGCAGCCGGAGTTGCAGATCCACGGACGACATGGCGTCCAGACCGTCCCGCTCGATGTGGGCGGCGAGCGAACGGGCGTGACCGGCCAGGCCCACGACGTCCAATCCGTGCGGGGGCTCGGCGGCGTAGGGGTCGAGTCGGTCTGCGCCGCGACGCAGGAGCGTCACCGCGCCCTTGGGGTTACTCCGCTGCATGTGGGTGAGGCCGACTGCGAGCTGCGCCAGGCCCTGCCACAACTCGCGGTGCTCCCCCGAAGTCGCCTTCCAGACCCCCTCGAGCACCTCGTGAGCGTGGAACGGATAACCGTCGTCGATCAGCTGCTGGGCTTGGCGCAACGCCTCGCCCGGGCTCAGCGCCACATCCTCGGGAACCCGGTCAACCCCCTGCACCCCATGTGGCAACGGCCGACCCTGGGCATCTCGGGGGCGGGCGTTGCGGGCACGGCCGGTGGGATCCCGGTCACGGCCGCTCATCCCTCCATGATGGACCTCGAGCTCGGAGCTCGCCCTAGGTGAGGCAACGCCGCACTAGGGCAGACGAAGGCAGGATGGAGGCATGGACCACCACGGCCGCCGTGAGCACACCGATCGGATCCGGTTGGGCGGCTCCGCGCTGCCAATTGTCAGCCCGGCCCGGCTGTATATCTGCGGCATCACCCCCTATGACATAACCCACCTGGGGCACGCCAGCACGTTCGTGTGGGCAGACACAGCCGCCGCGGTGCTTCGCCTGGCCGGAGCGGAGACCGTGACCTGCCGCAACGTCACTGACGTCGATGACGTGCTGACCCGCGCGGCCCTGCAACGCGGCCGGCACTTCGACGAGTTCGCTCTGGAGCAGGAGTATCTGTTCGGCAGGGACATGACCGCGCTGCGAGTGCGCCGGCCCGAATACGAGCCGCGGGCCCGGCACCACGTCGGACGCGTCGTGCAGCTAGCTGCGGCACTGCTGACGACGGGCCATGCCTACCAGCGCGACGGTGCGGTGTACTTCCGTGGTGCCGATGTCCCGGCAAAGACCGGGCTGACACTGGACCGCGCCGAGCAGCTCGCTGCCGAGTTCGGCGATCGGTCCGACAACCTGGAACGCGACGACCCCTTCGACGTCCCGGTGTGGCGGCCCTCCGCCGACGATCAGCCCGGCTGGCCCAGCCCGTGGGGTCGCGGCCGACCCGGCTGGCACGCGGAGTGCGCCGCCATCGCGCTGGGCGTGCTCGGCCCCGCGGTGGACGTCCTGGCCGGTGGGGCCGACCTCGATTTCCCACATCACGCCTATCAAGCCGCCATGGTGGAGGCGGCGACCGGCGTCGGCCCGTTCGCGCGGACCGAGTTTCCGGTCGGGACAGTCACCGTAGGCGGTGCGAAGATGGCCAAGTCGATGGGCAACCTGGTGCTGGTCGGGGATCTGCTGGAGCACCATCCCGCTGCGGCGGTCCGGTTGCTACTGCTCAACCGGCCGTGGTGCCAGGCCTGGAACTTCCGCCCCGAGGACATCGATGGTGAGACGAGCCAGCTCGACCGACTGTACTCGGCGGCCGGTACGGCGCGGACCTCACCCGCCGCAACAGACGCCGTCACCGCTGCCCTGGTGAATGACCTCAACGTTCCGGCCGCCCTCGCGATCGGGGAGGAGTCGGGTGGTGATGCGGCGCGGTTGGTGCTACGCACCCTTGCCCTGGAGTAACCCCAGCGGGAGGTGACGCCACCACCTCCCGCTGCGCGATGCCAGGCCGGGACCTGGCGAGTTCACACACCTTCCCGAAGGACGACTTGCTGGCCTTCCCTGAGGCCGGAGATGACCTGGGTGCGATCGTCTCCGACGAGGCCAGCCTGGAATCTGGTTTGCTGCTGCACGCCATCTGAGTCGATGGTGGTAACGGAACTCTGGTCGCCTCGTTTGCGGATAGCCGAGTTGGGGACGGTGAGGACATCCTCAACCTTGTTGGTTATCACGCGGGCTTGGGCGGTTTGGCCATTTTTGAGTCGAGGGTCAGTCTCGCTGAGTACTACGGTCACGTAGTAGTTAATGACGCTCGAGATCAGGCTTCCATTAGGGGCCACCGCGGTCACGGTGCCGGAGCGGGTGAGGTCGGGGACCGCGTCGAAGGTGACCTCAACCTTCTGATTGGGCGCAACCTTCGCGGCGTCGGACTCCTCGAACGGGACGACCACCTGGAAGGTGTTGACGTCACTGAGCACGATGAACTGGCTGCCGCCAGGGCGCTGGGCTCCGGTGGCGGGGTTGCCCAAGGCGGTACTGCTGTTACCCGTGGAACCAGTGACACCGGGGATGGGGGCAGTGCTGCCCGGCGCCAGCGGGGTAATGCTTGAGCTGGGCTGGACGTACTCCCCCGCCACGCCGTTGACGGCCGACACGGTACCCGCCACCGGCGCACGCAGCACGGTGTCGTCCACGTCCCGCTGGGCAGCGGCGACGGCGGACTGAGCGTTGGCCACCAGCGCGACCTGCTGTTCGATGTTGAACGGCCGTTCCGTACTCAAAGCGTCGAGGTTATTCTGCGCGGCGACCACGCTCTGCCGGGCGTTCTCGATTGAAAGCTGCCCGGTGGCGCGGTCGAGATTGAGCCTCTGCTGCGCCGCCTCCAGAGCGCCCTTGTCCGACAACACCTGGCGGCGGACGTTGACGACCGCCTGCTGATCCTGCGGGATCCGATTACACGCCGGGTTGCCGTGGCCGCCATTGCCGGCCGGATTTGACCCATTGGCGCCCGCGTACACGGGGCCCACTCTCGCGGGATTGTCCACACCCGCCTCAGTCGGCCCCACCCCGACCGACGAGTTAGACCCGTCCGAGTTAGACCCGCCGGTGCGGGCTGCGCCATTACTGGGCGGGGGCGGGGTGTAGGGAACCCCCCCGGTGGCGGCGCAGGAAACCTGATCCGCACGCAACTGTTCCTGGGCCTTGTCCAGCAAGAAGCTGTCGAAGTCCAACTGCCGGCGCGCCTGGTCAATTGCCGAGGCATCCGCGGCCAGCTGCGCATCGATCTGATTCTGCGTCGCGGACAAGATCTGATGCGCTTGGTCCAGAGTGTCCCGAGCTCCCTCAACGGTCGTGGCGTTCACGAGCCGACCGAACAATGCCTGCTGGGAATTCAGCTGCGACTGCAGCTGGTTCAACGTCTGCCGAAGCAGGAAATCATCGGTCTGCGCCAGCACCTGGCCGGCGCTCACCCGATCCCCGACCTTGACCATCACTTCCTGGAGCTTCCCGCCCTTCGCGAAGCCCATATTCTTCTCCGTAATGGCGGTCAACGAACCCGACGCCGCCACCTTCGTCACCACCATGCCCCGCTCCACCCGACCGGTCGGCGGCGGTGTCGGCTCACTGCCGCACCCCGCCGCCGCACCAAGCACAGCCACCAACCCGAGGATCGCCAAGACCCGGGCACCGGAGGCGCCAGCTGATGGCCGCTTCGTTGGGCTGGTCAGGATCATGGTCACAGCGAGGTCCCCCCTGTTTTCGGCTTCTTGGCTGTGCAACGCCTGAGGAGGCCGTCAGTTACGGGGTTTCGCGCGACGATGAGGTCAAGTCTCGTGGGTCACTGATATCTAAGGGCTTCGATGGGTCGTAGCCGAGCGGCGCGGTTGGCTGGGTAGCCGCCGGCGACGAGGCCGATCGCGAGACTGATCGCGAACGAGACCACTATGGAGGTGACGGTTACGGCAGGGGCGAACGAAGCGAAGGTGGGACCAAGGGTGGGCGCGATGGTTGCACCGAGCTCTGACAGGCCAACCCCGACGAGAACGCCGATGAGCCCACCGAGGCCGGCCAGAACGGTGGACTCGATGAGGAACTGTTCGAGGACCGCACGGCGGGTGGCACCGATCGCTTTGCGGATACCGATCTCCCGGGTTCGTTCAGTGACCGACACCAGCATGATGTTCAGGACTCCGATAGCGCCGACGAGCAACGAGATCGCCGCGACGGCGGCGGTGAACAAGGTAAGGATGCGCAGCACCTGGTTGAACGAGTCGAGCCGGCTGCGCAGGGACTGGACCTCGAAGTCCCGTTTCGCGGAGTCCTTGATCCGGTGCCGGTCGCTGAGGATGCGGATCACCTCATCCTGAGCGGCGGGCACAGCGGCCGCTTGGGTAGCCTGCACGATAATCTGGTTGATCTTGTCACCGCCGCCGAAGATGTAGCGGCGGGCGGTGTTCAGCGGCATGACCGCGACACTGTCACCCGGCTCGCCGACGGACTGCATTACCCCGACGACCCTAAAGATCTGGCGGTTGATCCGGACGGTGCGGTTCACCGCGGCCGCGGGGTCATTACCGAAGAGATAGGTCGCCACGCTGGGGCCCAGCACCACCACTCTCGACGTGGTGCGGACCTGCGCCGCATCGAAGAACGATCCCGCCGCCATATCCTGGTTGTTCACCTCAAGCCACCGTTCGGTGGTGCCGACGACGTTCGTACGGAACCTGAATTCCTCGGTCTCGGCCAGCGCTTTGCCGGCGGTGGCGGGGATCACGGCAGCGACCTGGCCCGCTAGTGCCGGGTCCAGCAACGCCGCGACGTCGGCGTCGATCAGATCCTTAGGAGGGGTGCCGCCAGGGACATTGCCGACCGTCGGCACGACGGTGATCAGGTTGGCGAGCGGTTCGAGTTGCGCATTGACCGACGTCTTCAACCCGTTGCCGAGGGCCACCAGCAAGATCACCGCCGCGACCCCGATGATGATGCCGAGCATGGTCAGCGCGGAGCGCAGCCGGTGGGCACGCAACCCCCGCATCGCGATGCGCACGGCTTCTCGCAGGTTCACGCGCCGACCTCCGACCGGTTGCGCTGCAGCTGGTCACTCACGATGCGCCCGTCACGCAGCCGCACGACCCGTTTGGCGAACCGGGCGATCTCCTCCTCGTGAGTGATGATCACAACCGTACGCCCGGCATCGTTCAACTCACCGAGCAACTTCAAGATCTCGTGACTGGCGGCGGTGTCGAGGTTGCCCGTGGGCTCGTCGGCAAGCAGCATCGTCGGCTCGTTGATCAGCGCCCGCGCGATCGCCACCCGCTGCTGTTGACCGCCGGACAGTTCGTTGGGCATGTGCTTCTGGCGGTCGCCCAGCCCGACCTTCTCCAGAGCCAGCCGGGCTCGGGGGCGCCGATCCCGGACCCCGGCGTAGACCAAAGGTAGCTCGACGTTGCGGACCGCGCTGGTGCGCGGGACCAAGTTGAACGACTGGAACACAAACCCGATCTTGCGGCTGCGGATCTTGGCCAACCGGCTGTCGCTGAGACTGCTGACATCGGTGCCGTCGAGCAGGTAGCGCCCGCTGGTGGGGACATCCAGACAGCCCAGGATATTCATGAGCGTGGTCTTGCCCGATCCGGACGGACCCATGATGGCGACCAGGTCACCATCGTCAATAGCCAGGTCGACACCGTACAGTGCTCGCACCTCGACCGAACCCATCCGGTACACCTTGGTGACGTCCTCAAGCTGAATCATTCCACTCCCCCCATCTGGCCCCATCTGGAAGCCGATCGCTAGCGGGTTCCGGCGGCCGGCGGGTAGGCCGAGAAACCCGACGATCACGCCCGGCCGGCCAGCGCGGCCGTGATCCTCTCGTCCTTCAAGCTCGGGTCACGCACCCGGGCGGTCAGTTGTCCGTCGATATGATGGCTCCGTCTGCGGTAGTGGGCAGCCTCGGTCTAGGTGGCAGGGCAGCCCACCAACCTTCCGGGCCGGACCTCGGGGCGGGAGGGGACGTCACCCACCGTACGCGGTCCAGGCCGACGCTACCTCCTTGTGCACGTCACGGAAAGTACTGAAACGCATACACGCACGGGTCTACTTAGGTCTGGGAATGGCGATCGAGCCCTGGGCTGCCGGAAGCGCCCACGTCCGGACTGCCGGCCGTCCTCGTGTTGGGTCCTCGACCCCGGCAAGACAACCACAGCAGCTGGCCGTGTACGCCGAGGAGGTCATCGTCGGGTTGAACGGCGCCTGGCCACGGTATACCCTGCTCGGCCGCGTCCACCCGACCTCCACAGCACCGAGGAGATGCGGCAGCGTGGACGCTTCGACTCCCGCATCAGCGAGCAGTCTCCGGGCAGATGCGACGGACGCCCTGCGTGGTCGACATCGCGCCGCCCACTTTCCCTGCATTGTCACGAATCTGGTACACAGCCCATGCAAATCGCCCCCGAGAGGATCTCCCGAGGGCCATTTGGGGTGGTAGCGGGGGTAGGATTCGAACCTGCGACCTCTGGGTTATGAGCAGTCCCAGGACCGTCTCACCTGTCCCGAGCGGACGCATTCAAGCTGGTCAGTCAGACTGCTCTACCCCGTGTTGTCCGCCCTGTCTCAGTCAACGCGCTAGGTCGCGCAGCGTCTCGTTACCGCCACCGTTACCGCACCCTGGCCTACCTGGCGCGACGATCTGCTTGGGCCACTTACTCACTGCGGATCACTGCGAGGGTTGAGCCTCAGCTTGGAAGGCTGCGCCCACTGCGCCGTCAGAGGCCCCGATCGGTGGTTGACACACGCGGGGTGTTGGCCTGCCGCAGGACGGGAGCGGGGAGCGGGTATCCCGTCCGCTACGCCTCCGGCGCCGACGTGACGGGATACCCGCTCCCCTGGTGACCCACCACGATCCGAGCCCGGCACTGGAGCCATCCCGGAGCGAGGCCCGCCGGAGGCACCTGTGTTTTGATCGTGAGCTTGGGAATCTCGCTACCGTGCCAGCCGAGGCTTACTCACCTGTACGGATACCCGGGTATGCGCATCCCTAAGTGTCCGCTGTTCACCGGTCCTACCAGCACGTGGACAGCACGGCCGGTGGTCATCGCACCGGTATGTCGGTGCGCGCTTCTGGAGAGGCCGACCCGATTGTCGCACTGGTCATCGCCGCGGTCGCCGTAAAGGAAGGACGCGCGGCTTGGCGTGGCGAGCGCTGCTGTTAGCGCCCTTCCGCGGCCAGTAGCCGCTGTGCGTCGTTCGCCGTCCTCGCAGGAATGCCGGCCGTAGGACGGAGCACTGTGCGGGTGGGGCGTGCGCTCCTGCACGCGCGGTCGCGTCGTCGGCTGGCGGGAAGCCGCGTTTGATCGGCTACGCTGGTGACCGCACCTGAAGTGGTGCGCGGCGGTGGAGCCCGCCGGGCCCCATCGTTGGGGTGAACCGCGACAGCCCGTCGCCAATGGCCCTACCAGCGGATCACAGTTGCCTGGTAGGAGGAGCCGAATGCCCGACTCAGTCACGCCGCCGTCTGCCGTGCAGCCGGTGGACGTTGACGTCGACCTGCAGGTCCCGGCGCAGCGCCGGGAGCTGACAGGCGCCACGCTGGAGATGCTCTCGGTGATCTCGTTGGGGGGCGTGTTCGGCACGCTGGCTCGCTACGGGCTCGGCGTGGCCTTCCCGCACGGTGCGGCAGGTTTCCCGTGGGCGACGTTCGCGGTGAATGTGGCCGGCTGTGGGTTGATCGGGGTGCTGATGGTGTGCATTGATCAGCGCGGCGCGCACCGCCTGGTCCGCCCGTTTCTGGGGGTGGGGGTGCTGGGTGGGTTCACCACGTTCTCCACCTACGTCGTTGAGGTCCAGGAGGCGATGGCAGCCGGGGCCGCCCGCCTGGCCCTCGCGTACCTGGGCGGCACCCTGGCCGCGGCGGTGGTCGCGGTGTTGGCGGGCTCGGCCCTGACGTCCACCTTGATCCGTGTGCTGACCCGCGCCGGCCGGCACAGACCGAAGGAGTGGTGATGAAGCTGCACGGTTCCGCACTGCGCCTGACGATCTTCATCGGCGACACCGATCTATGGCACCACCGCCCGCTCTACCACGAGATCGTGCACCGGGCCCACGAAGCGGGCTTGGCCGGCGCGAGCGTGATCCGCGGAATGGAGGGTTACGGCGCGTCCTCGCGCATCCACACGACGCGGATCTTGTCGTTGTCCGAGGATCTGCCGCTAGTGGTGATCATTGTGGACGCCGAGGAGAAGATCCGCGCATTCTTGCCGCAGCTCGACGAGCTGATCGGCGAGGGCCTGGTGATCCTCGATGAGGTCGAGGTGATTCGCTACATCGGGCAGGCCAGCGACCGGCCCCGCAAGGAACGCCGCCGGTGACCGCGGTCGTGCTGGTGGCGCTCGGCGCCGCCCTCGGTGCGCCGGCCCGCTATCTGACCGACCGGCTTATCCAGGCCCGCCATGACTCGCTGTTCCCCTGGGGCACTTTCACTGTGAACGTCGCCGGATCGTTCCTGCTCGGCCTGCTCGCCGGCCTCCCGGTAAGCGAGCCGGTGATGGCCGCGGTCGGGATCGGGTTCTGCGGTGCGTTGACCACCTACTCCACCTTCGGCTACGAAACCGTGCGCCTCGCCCAGGATCGTGCCCGCTTCTATGCGGCCGTCAACGCCACCGCAAGCGTCCTGGCCGGCCTGGGGGCCGCCTACTGCGGGCTGGCCTTCGCCCAGGCACTCACCACATGAGCGCCCCGGGAAGCCTGGCAGGCTTGCTGAGGGGCGTCACACCGCTGGCCCGACACCCCCCACCCGGCGAAGTGATGGGAGCGAACTGAACGTGTGGTGGGAGGTCCTGGGCGGGGTTCTGGCCGGGCTCTTGCTGCTCTGGCTGGTGCTGCTGGTGGTGCTCTGGCGAACCAAGCCGGAGGAGGCCGGACTGTGCGATGCCCTACGCCTACTAGCTGACCTGATTCGGTTGCTACGTCGTCTCGCCGCAGACCCGGTGCTGCCGCGCGGGGTCCGGGTCCGGCTGGCGCTGTTGCTCGGCTATCTGGCGCTGCCGATCGACCTCATCCCGGACTTCATCCCAGTCCTGGGCTACGCCGACGACGCGATCGTCGTCGCGCTCGCGCTGCGCTCCGTGGTCCGCCGTGCCGGACCCGACGCGCTGGCCGAGCATTGGCCCGGCACTCCCGAGGGCTTGCGCACCCTGCACCGACTCGCGCAGCTCCCGCCCCCATCCGGATCATCGGACTCACGGTGACGATCCTGGGGGCGGTGATCGCCGCTCAGTGGCCTACCCTGCTCGCAGCCGGCGCGAAGCGGCCTTGACGGCGCCGGCGCGACGTGGACGATCCCGTGGACGTCTGACGGGCTGGCCTACGACTCGGCCGCGCTCGCGGATGCACCCCTGGGTCCACGTCACCTGCGACCGCCGCGTCCGTCGACCACCGCGCCCGCCGGGCCGGCCCGCGCGAGCACGGCCGTAAGGCCGCACGCACCAAGCGGGATCGGCCCGAGCGGGCAGGCGAGTAGAGCGACGAACTCAGCCCCGTCCGCGCCGTCGCAGGCGGCGCGCTTGATCCAATAGAGGCAAATTCGGCAGCAACGGCGCGTGTTCGTGTCGACTACTGCGTGTAGCGACGGGTGGGGATGCCTGCCGCATCGGCTAGCCGGGCGGTGTGGGTCGCCCCGCGGGAACCTGCGCGGATGAACGCCAAGCAGACGTCGGCCCCGGCAGCGACCATCTCGGCGTTTCGCCTGAACCCGGCTGACCGTCCGTATCTGGTCCACTCGGAGGGGTGCCTCTCCACCAGGCCGCCGCAGCGTATCCAGGTCAGCTCCGCCAGGTGGTCGGCACCTCGGGGGCAGCACCCGGTGATGAGTACCGCTGTGCCATCGCCCCATACCTCGGCGAGCGCGGTGCGAATGGTGGCCGTGTCGGTCCAGGTCCGGGACCCCGTGATCAGTATCCGGCGGGTCATCGCGGTGGCTCCGGGATATCAACGGTAATCGTCCAGTCGTGCCCGCATCGGCAGGACCACACGTCGGTGTCCACGGTGCTGTAGCGCCAGTAGGTGCTTTCGGCGCCTCCGCACTCGGGGCACTGCTGGTCGGCAGTCGTGGTCGTGGTCATCGCGCGTTCCTCCGATCGCTACAGATTTCGCTCCGAGTGAGGAGTTCGCCTTGGTCTGCGCAGCCCTGGCACTCGGTGCCGGCTGGTGTGCGGTGGATGTCGCAGCCCCACACCACGACCCGACGATGCTGCTGGTGTGCCCGGTCCCGCTCGATCCCGTCGCCCATGCGAACCTCCTCTGGTCGGTAGAGCCTGGGGGCTCAGCTGGTCGCCCCCTTGCCGGTATCTCGGCCAGCTCCCGCCGTTCTTGGGTGTCAAGGGCCGCGCAGCGGTCGCGTAGCGATGGGTCTGTGCGGGGCGGCCGGAGGCCGGGAAGGGGTCCCCGTGCAGATCCACCCTTGATGCCCGAGGGCGGCGGGAGACAATTAGCCGAGTGGCAGGGGGAGAGAGAGAAATGCGCGCCGAAGGCGCTCCCTCCAGGCCCTTGGCCGCGCGGCCATGAGCTGCCCCTACTCGGGTCCGGGCGGCTGGGACGGGGGCGACACGTCAACCATCGCGAACCCATGGAACTCGTTGTCTACTGCGTCGCCTAGTGCCTCGTGGCAGGTTTCTTCAACGACGGCGACAGCTCGACTGCGAGCGGAGCACCTCCCGGCACTCTCATTCGTGCATTCAGGTCTGCATTTCGACGCTGATATCGCCTGATACCAGCCAAGGAGCTACGTGGTGACGAGTCGGACGCCGTCATGGGCACGTGTGGCGGTGGAGTCGCCGAACGCGTCGGTTATGCGGACGGCGTAAGCTGGGGTCATGAGGTTGGGGATCTCGTCGGGGTCGGCCCAGCGGACGGCGACGGCTTCCGCGCTGTCAGGGTTGGCAGCGTCGAGCGGGACACAGCGGAACACCAGTGCCACTACCCCAATAGTGAGGTTCTTATACACGCCGGTTAGACGCTCGACGCGAACGTTCATGCCGGTTTCTTCCTTGATTTCACGCCGTACGCCTTCCTCGAACTGCTCGTCGAGTTCGAGGACTCCTCCGGGTGGTTCCCAGTGCCCGTTGTCGCGACGCTGGATCACGAGCACTTGACCGGCGCTGTTGACAACGATGCCGGCGACGCTGACAGAGTGTCGCGGAGTGTCCGCCATCCCGATCACTTCCTTGGTTAGTGCCGTGTGGCAGGATGGTACCTGCCCAGACGTGTAGGGGAGTGGTCGTGGAGCCTGGTGGGATCGACAAGGCGGATGAGCGGCCGCCGTATCGCCAGATCGCGGCTGCCCTGCGTGAGTCGATCAACTTGGGCCGGTTAGCGCCTGGTAATCGCCTGCCATCAGAGAGTGAGCTAGTCGAGCGGTACGGCGTGGCACGGATGACCGCGCGGCAGGCCATTCAGGAGCTGCGGACCGAGGGTCTTGTGGTGGCGGAGCACGGCCGGGGCGTTTTCGTGCGGTCCGCGCCGGTGGTTCGGCGGCTGGCATCGGAGCGGTTCGCTCGTCGGCATCGTGATCGTGGCAAGGCGGCGTTCTCAGTGGAAGCCGAGAAGGTGGGCTACTCGGCGAAGGTAGATCGGATCAAGGTCTACGAAGCCCCTGCCACGGCGGAAGTGGCGGAACGTCTCGGCCTTACGCCGGGCGAGACAGTTGTGATTCGTGACCGGCGTTACCTCGCCAATAACGAGCCAGTGGAAACGGCGGTGTCCTACATACCCGCCGACCTGGCGCGTGGGACAGCAATCGCGGAGCAAGACACCGGTCCCGGCGGTATCTACGCGCGCCTGGAAGAGAACGGTCACACGCTGGACCACTTCCGCGAGGAGGTGGCCGCGCGGATGCCGACACCTGACGAGCGCCGCGCGCTGCAACTCAGCCCGGGCGTCCCTGTACTGACCGTGGTCAGGACCGCATACGACCTCGACGGCCGGGCCGTCGAGGTCTGCGACACCGTGAAGGCTGCTTACGCCTACGTCCTGGAGTACGACTTCCCCGCCCGCTGATCTAGACCTTCCACCCGCGTTTCAGGCTCTGCGCGCCGCTGTACTTGCCTAGACGAGTAGGCATGATGTAACTTGTCTAGGGGAGCGGTGGCCGTTCCCGTGCAGAGACAGGGAGATCGTCAGCTGGCGAGCAATGGCAGGTACGGGGTGTCGATGGATGAGGTGTTCCCGTGCGGGGCGTACGTGGTCAGCGAGGTGGAGCCGGTACGGGACTTCGAGAAGTCGACCGCGGAGCGGTTCGTGCAGCAACTGGACAAGCAGACCGGGTTGCCGCTGTGGGCGGTGTCGGTGCTGGACGCCGACCCCGAGGCCCACAAGGGCGACAAGACGGTGACGGTGAAGATCATGGACACGCACCAGCCGGTTCCCCCGGAGGCCACGGGTGGGACGCCGTTTCGGCCGGTGGAGTTCGAGGGCCTGACGGTGACGCCGTACCTGGACGACAAGGCCTGTGATGGTCCGAAGGGCGGGGAGCGGCACCGGTGTCGCGCCCGGGGTGGCCTACAGCGTGCGGGCGACGGGGATGCACGCCCCGGTCAAGAGCGCCAAGTGGGGCGCCAACCTGTCCGACGCCAGCAACGCACCCGCAAGTGGCTGCCCGGCTCGGGTCAACCGTTTGTGCTGCTGGTCGTGGACGAGCTGGCCGACGTGATCGCCTACCAACCGGACAACACCCTGCGCAAACGCGCCAACCTGGCGTTGCAGTCCATCATCTCCCAGGGCCGGGCACCCGGAGTGTGTGTGATCGGGCAGATCCAGGACCCCGCAAGCAGATCATCGACTTCCGGCACCTGTTCGCCACCAAGATCGCAATGCGGCTGGACGAAACCGAGCAGGTCGACATGGTCCTGGGCGACGGCGTCCGCGAGCGCGGCGCAGCAGCGCATGAGATCAGCGAGGACACCCCCGGCGTCGCCTGGGCCAAGATCGACGGCCGCCGCGAACCCGACCGCGCCCGCGCCTTCCACACCACCGATCACGACCTCGACGAGCTGTCGGCCTACGTCACCGCCGGCCGCGTCAACGCCCCGGCAGTGCTGCTCCCCATCGGACAGGGGGCCGCCTGATGACCAGCCCCCTGCCACCAGACAACCGGTGCCGGGACTGCAGCCGCTGGACAGCGAACCGCTGTCGGTGCACCCGCCCTACACGACCCCGCCCTTCCGCGCCCCCGACCACACGGAGTGCTACCTGGCCCTGCTCACCGCCCTCGATGATCTGGAACTCGGTTCCTACGACGTCTGGATCCTCGGCTGGCTGTCGGGCCAGGGAACGGGTCCCGTCGCAGTCGTCTGCTCACTGCTGCGCCGCATCCGCGCCACCGCACACCGCGAAGGGAACCAGCACCCATGACCACCACCCCACCCACCACCGAGGCAGCCCCAGTCGATCAGCAGCACCTGACCCGGGCTCAACGGGCCGCGCTGGCCCTGACCACCGACGTGGCCCAGGACCTGGCCGAGCAGCACGGAGTGTGCGTCCGGCCACTGGCGATGCGCCGGATCGAGACCACCACCGGCCGCGTAGACGTCGTCCCCGTCCCCTGCGGGTCCACAAGGGAGGATCAGTGCCGCCCGTGCGCGGACAAGGCCCGGCGGCTGCGGATGGTGCAATGCCGCCAAGGCTGGCACCTCGCAGACGAGCCCGTCACCGATCGCGCCAAGCCGACTGACGAGCACAAGGCGCTGATGGCCGCCCGAGCAGACCTGTTCGCCATCCACGCCGAATGCCGCGAAGTCGGCGACGAGGCCACATGCGAACAGATCGCCGAGAGCGTCGCCGAGATCGACACCGAGCTCCGCGCACTCGGACTTCGAGGCCGGTTGACCCCGCTGGACCCACCACCCAAGCCGGTCCGCCGGTCGACCCGGCGCCGCCAGGACGCCCCGAACCTGCCTCGCCGCCCAGTGGAACGGCGCACGGTGGGGCGGGTGTTCGCCGGTCGGTACCGGCCGTCGACCTTCCTCACGCTCACCCTCGATTCCTACGGGCGGGTCGACAGCGACGGCGCGGCGGTAGACCCGGACCGGTATGACTACCGGCGGGCTGCGCGCGACGCCATCCACTTCCCGGCGTTGGTGGACCGGTTCTGGCAGAACACCCGCCGCTGCGTCGGATGGGACGTGCAGTACTTCGGCACCGTCGAACCACAGAAACGAGGCGCCCCGCACTTCCACGCCGCCATCCGCGGCGCGATCCCCCGCGCCGAGCTCCGGCAGATCGTCGCGGCGACCTACCACCAGGTCTGGTGGCCCAACCACGACCAGCCCGTTTACACCAACGGCCGGCTACCGGTGTGGGACATCCGGGCCAAGGCCTTTACCGACCCCGACACGCGGGCGCCGCTGCCGACCTGGGAACAGGCATGCGAGGATCTGACCGAGCCCGCGCATGTGGTGCGCTTCGGCACCCAGGTGCACGTCAAGGGCATCCTCGGCGGCACTGAAGAAGCTGGCCGCCACGTCGGCTACCTCACGAAATACCTCACCAAAAGTGTCGGGCACGCCGCTGGCCTCGATGAGCACGCCACCGACGCCCAACGTGACCACGCCCGGCGGCTTCACGCTGAACTACAGATCACCCCGTGCTCGCCGCGGTGTGCGGTCTGGCTGCTTTACGGCATCCAACCCCACGGTGCCCGGCACTCGATGACCCCCGGGCGGTGCAAGGGCAGGGCCCACCGAGCACCTGGGCATCGCCGGCCGCCGCGTCCTCGTCTCCCGCAAGTGGTCCAACAAGACCCTCGATGACCACCGGGCCGAACGCGGCGCGTTCGTTCGGCAACTCCTCGAACAGGCCGGTATCCAGCCCACGCACGGCCCCGGAGACGGGCCGTACCTGTGGGAACGCACCGGCCCCGCCGATCCCGATGTCCCACCCCGGCCGGTGCTGCTGCTGCACGCCATCGCCGAACGACAGCGATGGAAAGCCGGATACACCGCCGCACAACTCGCCGTCAGTGAAGCACCCGACAACCGTTCGGCAACCAGCGATCAAGCCGCGTGAGTGGGGACAGGAGGACAACTATGCAGAAGATGGCCCCTCCATCGCCGCCCGATGAGGGCCCTACCAAGCCTAATCCGCACCGAGGAAGGAGCAACGTGACCGACTTTGACGGGCTGCCCGTCCTTATCCCCGTGCCCCGAGCCGCGGAGTTGCTCGGCATTAGCCGCGCCTCGGCCTATCGCTACGCGGAGACCGGAGAGCTGCCCGTCAAGCGGCTCGGTGGCCGCATCTTCGTCGTTCGGGACCGACTCCGTGACCTTCTGGAGGCGGCGTGAAGGGCCACGTTCACCAGCGGGGAACGACCTACCGTTACTTTTTCGACGGTGACCCCGACCCGCTGACCGGCAAGCGCCGGCAGGTCACCAAGGGCGGCTTCGCCACGGAACGCGAGGCGTGGACGGCGTGCCGGGAGGCGATGGTCGACCACGAGCAGGGACGACTCGTACGGCAGAACAGGCGAACGGTCGAGCAGCTCGTCGAAGAGTGGCTATCCCGCCGCCAGCACTCGGTGAAGCGGAGCATGCACTCGAACTACCAGAACTACGCCCGCTACTACGTCTACCCCTACATCGGGCCCCGCCGGGCCCAAGACCTCGACTCGGCCGTATTCGACGCGCTGTACGCCAAGTTGCTCACGTCCGGCCGGGTCAAGGCGAACGCCGAGCACCGCCGCCAGCGGGAAGCGCGGAAGGCTGCTCGTGAGCAGGCGATCGCAGAGCGGGCAGCGGGGAAGCAACGCCGGGGACCGGCGCCGAAACCGCGGTCTGTCGCGCCTGAGCCGGAGCCTGGATTGGCGCCCAAGACGGTGGTCAACGTTCACCGCATGCTGCACCGCGTCTGGGAAGACGCCACCCGGTGGGGTTACGTCAGGCGCAACGTCGTCGCCGACGCCAGCCCGCCCCGGGTGCCCCGCAAGAGCCGTCGGACCTGGACGGTTGCTCAGCTCACGACATTCCTGCTGGAGGCTCGCGCCGATCGGTTCTTTGCGCTGTGGGTCCTGGAAGCGACGACCGGGATGCGGCGCAGCGAGCTGGCCGGGGTGCACCGCGACAGGCTCGACTTCGACGCCGGCACTCTCACCGTCAGTTCAACCCGCGTCGTCATCGACGGCAAGGTTATCGAGGAGGACGGCAAGTCCGACGACAGTCGACGCACCATCGCGTTGGACCCATACACGCTCGGCGTGCTGCGCTCCCATGTGAACATGCTCGGCGCCGAGCGCACTGTCGCCGGTGAGCACTACCAGGACCACGGGCTGCTGTTCTGCTGGGAGGACGGCCGGCCGCCGCACCCGGACACGATCACCGCCCGCTTCAACCGGCTGGCTGATGCTGCCGGGCTCCCCCGCATCCGGCTGCACGACGTTCGACACAGCTATGCGACCGCCGGTCGGCTGGCGCGGGTAGACACCAAGGCGTTGAGCCAGCGGGTCGGGCACGCGTCGGTGAGCTTCACGATGGAGACCTACATGCACGGTGATCTGGAAGCTGACCGTGAGGTAGCTCACGCGCTGGCATCGGTTATCCTCGCCGGCCTACCAGGGGTTGGCGCTGGTGAGCACAGGTGAGACGGACGATCTCGTTACCAGATCCGTTACCTCTGGGCATGAAACAGGCCCGGCACTGTGGGGCACCGGGCCTGTTTTGGGTGGTAGCGGGGGCAGGATTCGAACCTGCGACCTCTGGGTTATGAGCCCAGCGAGCTACCGAGCTGCTCCACCCCGCGTTGGTGAAAGTCACCCTACGCGCGCGCCTCCGCAAGGTGCAAATCGGCTGGTCAGCCTCCACCGCCGGCTGTCGCGGCGGCTGCGTCGAACCGCTTGGTGGCGAGGTCGAGCTCCGCCAGTGCCTTGCCTTGGGCAGCAAAGTCGCCAGCAACCTGCGCCTGGCGCAGGTTCCTGAGCGCATTGGACACGTCGGTGACGGCCTGGCGTAGCTGCGGGTTGAGCGCACCAGAGACACCCGGGGCCGTCGCCGGGGGCGGCGTACCCTGCTCGGGCACGGCCGTGATCTCCCCGGCGCCGACGTCGAAGACCTGGTTGAGCGCCTCGCGCAGGGTCGCGGCGTACCCGATCCGCTCACCGTAGGCCACCAGTACCCGGTTCAGCTGCGGGAACGCCGCTTGCCGGTTAGCTCGCTCGATATAGACGGGCTCCACGTACAGCAGCCCGCCACCGACCGGGAGAGTGAGTAGGTTGCCGTAGCGGACGTCGGTCTCGGATTGCCGCAACAGGTTGAGTTCCCGGCTGACTTCCGCGGAGGACACGAACCGGTTCTGCACCTGCTCCGGACCCTGTGTCTGGGATTCACTGGGCAGCTCGAGCACCCGGATCTTTCCGTAGTCCTTCGGGTCGGAACTGACCGAGATGTAGGAGGCCAGGAATGGTCGGCGCAGACTGACCAGCGCGCTGGTGAGCTGGAACTCCGCCGGTCCTGACCCGCTCGGCGGTCCGGCCAGCACATAGTACGGCGGCTGGTCAACGCCCTGCTGGTTCTGTGTCGGGTCGGTGGGAACATTCCAGAAATCGTCATTGGTGAAGAACACCGACGGGTTGTTGACGTGATAGCGAGCGAGCATCTCCCGCTGTACCTTGAACAAGTCCTCCGGGTAGCGGAAGTGCTCGCGCAATTCATTGCTGATTTCACTGGCGGGCCGCACGGTACCTGGGAAAACATCCATCCATGTCCGCAGTATCGGATCGCTCTCATCCACCGCGTATAATGTCACCGTGCCGTCGTAGGCGTCCACGGTGGCTTTGACCGAGTTGCGGATGTAGCTGATCTCCTCGTCCGGCAGGCGGGTCACCCCGGCTAGGGAGTCGGCGGTCGCTCTGCCCAGCACGGTCCGCTGCGCGTACGGGTAGTTCGCCACGGTGGTGTAGCCGTCCAGGATCCACTGAATTCGACCGTTGACCACGGCAGGATAGGGATCGCCGTCGACGGTAAGCCAGGGCGCAACCTTCTGCACCCGATTCCTCGGATGCTGATTGTATATGATCTTCGATTCCGACCCGATCGCCTGGTTGAACAGGATGTTGCGCTCGCCGTAGTACGCAGCGAACAGCAGGCGGCTCGTCCAACTTCCGATCGACACCCCGCCCTTGCCTTGGTAGGTGTAATTCTCCGGACGGCCGTCAAACTCCCGGACTGGGGCGCCGGGGTTTCCTCCGACGATCGCGTAGTCGTCGATCAGCTCCCCGAAGTATATCCGCGGCTGCTGCACGGGAATGTCGCCTTGACGCGACGTGTCTGACACGGTGAACCGTGGGTAGCCGCTCTCCCCCGAGCTGGGGTCCCTCAGCGCAGAGCTCACGGTTTCGTTGGCCGGGGCGGCGACGAAGCCGTTGCCGTGGGTGAAGGTGAGGTGCTGGTTGATCCAGTTGCGCTGGTTCGCGGCCAGCGAAGCGGACTCCAACTCCCGCACGGCGACGATGTAATCCCGTTTTCTGCCGGCCACGGTGTAGCGGTCGACGTCGAGCTTCTCTGGGAAGCCGTAGAAATTCTCCCGCTGCTGCAGCTGGGTGAAGGTCTGCGACAGCACGTTGGGATCCAGCAGCCGTATATTCGGGATCGTGGTGGTGTCGGCCCTCACGACGGCAGGCGAGGCCTCGCTGCGCCCTGAGTACTGGATATATTCGACCTGCCGGTTGGTGATGCCATAGGCCTCCCGGGTCGCGACAATATTACGCTCGATAGACGGCGCCTCGCGCTCATTGGCGTTCGGGCGCACCACGAACTGCTCCAGCATCGCCGGCCACGCCGCACCCACCAGGATGCTGGACAACACTAGAAGCGCGGTGGCGATCGCCGGCAGCTGCAGGTTGCGTAGCACCGCGCCGACGAAGAAGGCCACCGCGCAGATCACCGCGATGCACATCAAGATAACCTTGGCCGGGAGCACCGCGTTGAGGTCGGTGTAGCTGGCCCCGGTAAACAGCGAATTGCGCCGAGAAAACAGCAGCTCATACCGGTCCAGATAGTAACCCACTGCCTTGAGCAGCACGAAAGTGCCAGCCAGCACCGCGAGCTGGACCCGAGCCGGACTGGAGAGCTGTCCGCCCCGACCGGCCAGCCGTAGCCCGCCGAACAGGTAGTGGGTGATCAGGGCCGCGACGAAGGAGAGCACCACAGCGACGAAGGCCCAGGCCAGGAGCCTCTGGTAGAAAGGCAGATCGAAGGCGTAGAAACCGATGTCCTTGTTGAAGTGAGGATCGGACACGCCGAAACTGGTGCCGTGCAGGAACATCTGCACCGTCTGCCAGTCACCCAGCGCGGACAGCCCGGCAAGCAACCCGATCAGCACCGGCAGGCCGATGCCAACCAGCCGCAGTCGTGCAACGATCGCGGTGCGGTACCGCGCCACCGGATCGTCAGGCCCCACCACTGGCACGAACACCGGCCGGGTGCGATAGGCGATCGCAATGTTCAGCGCGAGCAACCCGCCGACCACCAGTCCGACGACGAGGAACTGCGCAAGGCGAGTGATCAGGACGGTAGAGAACACCGAGCGGAAACCCACTTCGCCGAACCACAACCAGTCCACGTAGGTGTCGACAAGGCGCGATCCGGCGATCAGCACCACTAGCGCAACAACCCCGGCGGTGATCAGGATCCGGGCGCGGCCGGAGAGTGCGGGAACTCCGACAGGGGGCCGTTTGGCCACAGGACACCTTCCAGGACGACGGTGGTGCAGAGCGGACCCCCTCGCCGCAGCCTGCTCGTCCACGCCGGTTGAGTCCTTCCAGTCCAACTCTACGGAGGGCCGCGGGGTTCCGATCCTGGTGGCCGCACCGCTGCTGCCGGTGCCCGACACCGGTGCGACGATGGCCAGGTGAGCGAGCCGCATCCATATCTGTCCGTGCTGTCCCAGGCTTTGCCCGCCACCGCCCGGGAGGTCGAGGAGTTCGTCGCGGCCGCCGGCTGGGATCAGCAGCCGCAACTGTTTGCGCTGGTGGCCACCCCGACTCTGCTGGCCAGCCAGCCCGAACTGGCCGACCAACTGGATGCGCAGGCCGCGCTCACGCCGGTGGCTCAAGAGGCCCTGCCCGAGGGTGAACTCGACGCCGCACTGGCTGGCATCCAATGGCCTGACGGGGTCGCCGGCTGCGCGCTGGCTCAAGAGATCGTGGTGCTCCCCCCGGCGGCCGAGGCCGCGCTCGGCGGGCTGCCGGACAACCCGGCGGAGGCCCGCCGCGCCGCCGCCGGCCACCCGCAACGACGGGAAGGGCGGCTTGTCGCGGCGGTGCTTCGAGACGGTGTCGGGGCCTGTGTGCTGCGGCTGCGTGCGGGCTCCGGAGACGACCAGGGAGGCGACGAGTTGGTAGAGGACCCGACGCTCGCCCCGAACCTGCTGCGCGCGCTGCTGGAAACGTTGCGCTGACATGTCACGAGCGCGTCAGCAGCCACGCGGCAGCCGGGCTGCACGCACTTCGTCCAGCGCGTGCACCGCCTCCGCCAGCGTGCTCACTCGCACCAGCCGCAACCCCTCGGGAGCCCGCTGCACAGCCTCGGCGCAGTTGCCCGCGGGAACCAGGAATACCGACGCCCCAACCTCCCGGGCGCGAATCATCTTGAGCGGTATACCACCGATCGGACCCACCTGACCATCCGTGGCAATCTCGCCAGTACCCGCTATGAAGATGTTCCCGGTCAATTCACCGGGCGTCAGCTTGTCCACAATGGCCAACGCGAACATCAGGCCCGCCGACGGACCCCCGACGTCGGCCAAGCTGATAGTGATGTCAAAATTCACGTCCGGCTGGTCGGTCACCCCGACGCCCAGGTAACCTCGGCCCGGTTGCTCTCCAGCACCGAGCGTGACCGCTACCTCCTGCGGCGCGGCGTTCGAACGCTGGAAGCGGACCTGCACGAGCTGCCCAGGATGGCTGCTGGCGAGCAGGTCCACCACCTGCTGCCCGGTGCGCGTCTCCCGATTGTCGATGGCCAGCAGCCGGTCCCCGCCAGCCAGCTTCCCGTCAGCGGCGCTGTTGCTGATCAGCCGGTCGACCACGACCTTGGTCGGGTAACCCAGGTGGCGCAGCGCCGCGGTCTTGGCCTTGGACTCAGAGTCCTGGAACAGCTGCTGGTTCTGCTTCTCGACCTGCTGCTCCGACAGCTCCGGCGGGAAGATCTCGTCACGGGGAACCAGCACGCTACTCCCCGATATCCACAGTCCAAGCGCCCCGTACAATGTCACGTTGTCGACTACCGAGACCGTCGTCATGTTGAGGTGGCCACTGGTGGGATAGGTCTGGGTGCCCCTGATGTCCACCACCGTCTTGCCTGCCACTACCCCGAGGGTGTCGAACGTGGGTCCAGGACGAAGCGCGACGTAGGGCACCGGCGCCAGCCCACCCAGCAGTCCGAGCGCCAGGGCCAGACCGAGGCTGACCAGCAGGGTCCAGGTTCGGCGGCTCACGCCCGGACAGCCTACGTGTCCTGGGTCCGCGTACCGTGGGGCACATGAGCGACCTGCCCTTCGGTTCCGGCTCCCCCGACCCCCGGGACCCCGACCGGAGGAAACCCGAGGACAGCGGCCAGGGCTCCTCCGACCCGGCCAACCCGTTCGCGGCCTTCGGGGCCGGCGGCTTCGACGTCGGTGTCCTTGGTCAGATGCTCACCCAGCTAGGTCAGATGCTCAGCCAGGGCGCGGCCGGTGGCGGTGGGGGTCCGGTGAACTACGACCTAGCCAAGCAGATTGCGGTGCAGAAGCTGTCCACGACCGGGCTGCCCTCGGCCCAGCAGGCTGCCGCGATCGCCGACGCGGTGCGGCTGGCCGAGCTGTGGCTGGATCCGGTGACCACGCTGCCCACCGGGACGCAGAGCAGCGCCGCGTGGGCGCCGCGAGATTGGGTGGAGCGAACCCTGCCGACCTGGCAACGGTTGTGTGACCCGGTGGCCCGCCGGATGGCTGGCTCGTGGATCGACGCGCTTCCCAGCGAGGTCCGCCAGGCGGCCGGTCCCCTGGTGGCGATGGTCGAGCAGATGGGTGGGATGACCTTCGGCTCGCAGCTCGGCTCGGCACTGGCCCAGCTCGGCGGCGAGGTACTCACCTCCACCGATATCGGGCTGCCGCTGGGACCGCAGGGCGTGGCGGCACTGCTGCCAGCCGCGATCGAGCAGTTCGTGACCGGGCTGGAGCGCAAGAGCTCCGAGGTGATCGTTTTCCTGGCCGCCCGGGAGACTGCGCACCACCGCCTGTTCGCCCACGTGCCGTGGCTGCGGCAGCGACTGTTGAGCACCGTCGAGGAGTTCGCGCGCGGCATCCAGGTGGACACAGACGCGCTGCAGGAGCTCGCCCGCAAGGTCGACCCGACCGATCCGCAGAGCATGGATCAGCTGATGGCGTCCGGTCTGCTGGAGCCGCGCACCAGCCCTGAGCAGGAGGCCGCCCTGATCCGGCTGGAGGCGCTGCTCGCGCTGGTCGAGGGCTGGGTCGACGTCGTCGTCGCGGACGCGTTGGGTGAACGGCTTCCCGGTGCCGACGCGCTGCGCGAGACGCTGCGACGGCGCCGCGCCTCCGGAGGCCCTGCTGAACAGACCTTCGCCACGCTGGTCGGCCTGGAGCTGCGGCCGCGCAAGCTCCGGGCTGCCGCCGAGGTGTGGCGAAAGCTCACCGCGCAGCATGGCATCGAGTACCGGGACGCCCTGTGGAGCCACCCGGACCTGCTGCCCACAGCCGAGGACCTGGACGATCCGACCGGGTTCGTCGACCGTGCGGCGAACCACGCCACCGATCTGGACGACCCGATCGCGGCCCTGGAACGCACCGCGGCGGACGCCCCGCGCGAGCAGCCTCCCCACCCCGAAACCCCCGGCGGCGATCCCCCTCAGAGCCCGACGGAGTGACCTCCCTCAGGTCGGTCCGTTTCACTCCCGCCCGTTAGCTCTGGTTGTACTCGCCAGGACGGCCATTTCCGTGTCCAGGCACTGTGGACAACTTCCGGGGCTGTGGACAGCCAGTTGAGCCGCTGGTCCGGACGGTCCAGGATTGGCGGCCATGAGTCCGCCGAACTCCACCGCAGCGCCATCCACCCCGGCAGCGTCCAACGCTGCGCCGTCTCAGCTCCCAGAGCGGCTGCGGCTCGCGCCGGGCCGCGCCGCTGTCTGGCGTTCCCCCACCTGCCTGCAGCTCGGGTTGGATCCGCAACGCGCCATGGTCCTCGACGGCCTGCCGGGACCGCTCGCGGCGCTGCTCAGGCGCATGGACGGGGTCCGGAGCACGGCTGAGCTGGTCGCGGAGGCGCAGAAGGCCGGATCAGCAGCTGGCGATGCCCTCGCGATGCTCACCGATCTGCACCGTAGCGGCCTCGCGCAGGATGCTGCGGCCGTCGACCACGGCCCACCGGGCTGGCACCGCGTCGCGCTGGACACCGAGGCGACCAGCTGGTCGGTACACACGACCTGCGCGATGCGACGAATGCTGCGCCAGCGGCGCGAGGCCGCCGTGCGGGTGGTTGGATCCGGCCGGGTGGCGGTGGCACTGGCCACCATGCTGGCCGCGGTCGGGGTCGGCCAGGTCGCGGTGGAAGCCACCGGGGTGGTCGCCACGACAGACCTGGGCACCGGCTACCTTCCTGACGACCTCGGCAGACCCCGCTCGGCAGCGGCGGCGGACGCCGTGCGCCGGTGCGCCCCGGGGGTGACCGTTGGCGCTCGCCGCCAGCCAGGCCTCATCGTGCTGTGCGACATGGTGGTTGCCGAGCCGGTCATGGTGACCGAACTGCTGGCGGCCGGGATTCCGCATCTGATCGGCTACGCCCACGAAGGGACGGCGATGGTCGGCCCGTTGGTGTGGCCGGGTCGCAGCAGCTGCCTGCGCTGCGCCGACCTGCACCGTGCGGACCTCGATCCCGCTTGGCCGAAATTAGCTGCCCAGCTGGTCGGACGGGTCCCGGCCGCTGGATTGGCCTGCAGCCAGCTCGCTGCCGCGCTGACCGCCGAACAGGTGCTCGCCACGCTGGCCGGACCAGATGCCGGTCTGCCGGTCCCGCCGACGTGGGGCGCCGCACTGGAACTGGACCCGGTGCGCGGGACGTTGCGCCGACATCTCCGGCCAGCCCACCCGCGCTGCGGCTGCGGCGCCCGATGACGCCGCACTACTACTACATCGGGCGCAGCCGGGAGACAATCACTCCGTGACCGACATCCCGCGCAAGGCCGCTTCGCGAACCGTCCGCCTCGCGAGCCTCCCGCTTGGGGTGGCCGGGCGGGTCGCCGCGGGCTGGGGAAAGCGGCTGGCCGGGCACGACGCGAACGACGTCAGTGCAGAGCTCAGCGCCCGCACCGCCGAGCAACTCTTCGCGGTGCTCGGTGAGCTCAAGGGCGGCGCGATGAAGTTCGGCCAAGCGCTGAGCGTATTCGAGGCGGCGATCCCCGACACGCTCGCAGCTCCGTACCGCGAGGCACTGACCAAACTGCAGTCTGCGGCACCGCCGATGTCCCCGCAGTCGGTGCGACGTGTGCTCGACGAGCAACTCGGCTCGGGATGGCGCCGCCGCTTTGCCTACTTCTCCGAGGAGCCCGCGGCAGCCGCCAGCATCGGGCAGGTGCACCGGGCGGTGTGGCACGACGGCCGTGAGGTCGCGGTCAAGGTGCAGTACCCGGGCGCAGGCGAGGCACTGCGCTCCGACCTGCGGCAATTGCAGAGGTTCAGCCGGCTGTTTCAGATGATCGTGCCTGGCATGGAGGTCAAGCCGCTGCTCACCGAGCTGCAAGAGCGGATGGTCGAGGAGCTCGATTACCGCGACGAGGCAGATAACCAGCGCACGTTCGCCACGGCGTTCCATGACCACCCGGAGATCACCGTTCCAGCCGTGATCGCCAGCTCGCCGAAGGTGATGGTGTCGCAGTGGGTCACCGGGACCCCGATGGCGCAGACCATCCGCGCTGGCTCGCGGTCCGAGCGAGACGACATCGGTCGCAAGCTGTCGGAGTTCCACTCCTCCTCCCCCGCCCTCACTGGGCTGCTGCACGCCGACCCCCACCCGGGGAACTTCCTGCGCCTGAACGACGGACGGCTGGGCGTGCTGGATTTCGGCGCCGCGGCGAAGCTGCCCGGCGGAGCCCCGCGCACCCTGGGGGTAGCGACCCGGCTGGCTGTCGAGGAGCGCCCGAAGGAGTTGCTCGAGCTGCTGCGCTCGGAGGGCTTCGTCCGGCCTGGCATGCAGCTGCGAGCCGAGGACGTGCTGGCCTACCTCGGTCCGTTCGCCGATCCGGTACGCAACGAGACCTTCCACTTCACCCGGGCCTGGATGCAGGGTCAAGCCGAGCGCGTCGGCGACTTCTCCGGCCAGGACTTCCGGACCGGGCGAGCGCTGAACCTGCCGCCGAGCTACCTGCTGATCCACCGGGTGAGCACGGGGACATTCGGTGTGCTGTGCCAGCTTGATGCCACCGTGCCGCTACGTGGGATCGCCCAGCGCTGGCAACCGGGTTTCGCCAGCTAGAAACCCGAGTTGGTGTGGCTGGTACCCGGCTCGAACCACTGCTTGATGGCGGTGTGGAGGCCGGTACCGGCCGGATCACGCCGCTGTGCGGCCGTGGCAAGCCGGCAGATGTGGCCGTCAGGTCGCAGGGCCCCCAGACGGCCTGCAAGGCGTGGCGGACCTCATCGGCCTCGACGGGGCTGTCGCGGCGCTGATCGGCGTTGGTCGCCTCGAAGAAGCCGAACACCAGCCGGTACAGGTCCCCCTCCAGTGGGTTAAGCATGCTCCAGTAACCGCCGCCGACGCGGACCATCGCGGCGAAGTGGCTAATGCTGGTCGGCACGCGATCCGACATCGAGGTCAGGCGCACGTCGGCGAGGACCGCAGCCATGGTGCCAGCTTGGCCGGGAAACGGGACCCGCTGCAGTTTCCGGACCGTGCTGTGTCCACCGTCGCAGGCCACCAGGTAGCGGGCCCGAACACGAACGTCAGTGCCAGTGGCCTGATCGGGCACGGTGGCGGTGACCCCGCCGTCGTCGGGATGCAGCGCGGTGAGCACGTGGCCGCGACGCACCGAGATGTCATAGTCAGCGAGCCGTTCGGTCAGTAACTGCTCGATGCGTCCCTGCGGGATGGGCGTGATACAGGGGTAACGGGTGTTCCAGGGCCCCAACGGCACCGGCAAGCCACCGAAGTGCCCGGTGCCCGGCTCGTGCGGCAATGCCCTGTCCAGCAGCTGGTCCATCATCCCGCGCAGATCGAAGACCTCGGCGGTGCGCGGTTGTACTGCGCTGCCCTTGGACTGACCGCTGGGCGCCGGCAACATGTCGATAACCACGGGGGTCACCCCGGCCAAGCCGAGCTCGGTGCCGAGCATCAAGCCCGTCGGCGCGGCACCTATCACCAGCACGTCGGTCTGCACGCCGCTCCCCTTCTACCAGGGTGCCCTCAGCTCGGCGAACTCGACAGTAGAGCTGTTCACGCTGGCCTGGATAGCCGCTACACGCGGCTGGCGGCACGGCGGGCCCTCCGCTCGACGTAGCAGGCCAGGCGGTGCCACCGCCGAGCCGCGGCCAGTCGCCTGGCCAGCCGCTCCTGGCTAGCACGGCGTTGGTCCTCGCGCATTCGTTCCCGAGCAAGCATTTCTTGTAGCAACATGGTGTTCAGCTCCTGGTTCAGGGGGTGCGGCGGCGGTCACGCGGCGGTTCCCCGTCCGGCACGCTCACGCTCGGCGCGGTCCCGCTCGAGGGCGGCCTTACTGGGGCGACCCCGCGGACGCTTGCGCGGGACGACCGTGCCGCGGTCGAAGATCTCGCCACCCCACACGCCCCACGGTTCCTGCCTGGACAGCGCGCTGTCCAAGCACTGGGCCTTGACCGGGCAACCGGTGCAGAGCTGCTTAGCCCTCTCCAGCTCTGCTGGAACCTCGGCGAACCAGAGGTCGGGGTCGTGCGAACGGCAGGGCAGGGTGGCCGGCCCGGACGGCGCGGTATCGAGCAGGTGGGCCAGCTCTGCCCCACCCAGCAGGTCGGGCAACGCCCCGCCATCCAGCGGGACGGTCGCGGTCAACACTTCTCTCCTCCTACGGTGGTGGTGCCGGTGGAACTCGCCGACACCGTGCCCGCCCCGGGATGAGGACCTAGCAACACAAAGGCCGCGGATCCCGATGCGGGTTCCGCGGCCTCATGAGCCGGCTGCTGCTGGCTCGAGAATCAAGGCTCCGCTGCGAACCTACGCATGCGGTAGATAACCGGCAGATCAGTGCCGATCGGGTTGATGAGGGCGTCGTGGAAACGCCGAGCGCGCAGCCAGCGGTTGCTGGGCGGCGCTGTCAGGATGCACCCGGACGAGAACTCGCCACGCGCAGCGAGGGGCCCGAACTCCGGGAGGTAACGGGCGCCGGTGGTCATAGTGATCTCCATCTCGGCACCTCCTTCCCGGGTCCACCCAGGCTCCGCAGTATGGGCGATCTGTCCTGGTCAGCCGCGTGCCACAGCCGCCTCACAGAGATTAGAGCCCCGTTGCGGTAACCGGCAACCGATTATTGTGCTTTTTTCGTCAACCAGTCAGTGAAGATCACGAAGGCGGGTACCTTCTACTCGTCGCTGGCCGCACCCTCGACTCAGCTTTCGACCCGGCATTGGACCCCGGCAGCCGCGCCGCCACGTGGTCCTGGGGCACCAGACCGTAGAGAAAGCGGCTGCGACGCCGAGAGCGCCAGCCTCCTGCACTGCGCGATAACGCCCAGGACAGGGCAAGCCAGCGCCGGGCCCGGGTCACGCCGACGTAGAGTAGCCGGCGTTCTTCCTCCAGCGCGGCCTGGTCACCCTCGGCGTACTGGATCGGCAGGGTCCCCTCGGCCAGCCCGACCAGGAACACCGCATCCCACTCCAGACCCTTCGCGGAGTGCAGGGAGGACAGCGTCACGCCCTGCACCGCGGGCGGGTACGCGGCCTCGGCGCGAACGTCAAGTTCGGCCACGAACCGGCCCAGGTCCGCCCCCTGGGTACTGGCAGTGAGGTCATCGGCCAGCTCGGCCAGCGCGCGCAGCGACTCCCAGCGTGACCGGGCAGCACTGCCCCCGGGCGGTTGGGCGGTGAGCCCCTGCCCGGCGAGTACCTCGCGGACCGCGACGCCCAGCTCGCCCGCCAAACCCGCGGTGGCCGCCGCGCGCAGCGCGCGGATCGCGGTCCGGACCTCCGGACGCTGGAAGAACCGCTCTCCACCGCGAACCTGGAAGGGGATCCCCCGGGAGTCCAGTGCCTGTTCGTAAGCCTCGGACTGGGCGTTCACCCGGTACAGCACAGCGATCTCGGCGGCCGCCACACCTTGACCCAGCAGCTCCACGATTGCGTCTGCCACAGCGGCAGCCTCCGAGGGCTCGTCGTCGTGCTCGGCGAATGATGGCTCCGGGCCGGCTGGCTGCTGGCCCTCCAGCTGCAGCCGGGCACCCGTTGGCCGATCACGCGCCGCGGAGATCACTCGATTCGCCAGCGACACGACCTGGGGCGTGGAGCGGTAGTCGCGGCGCAGCCGCACCGTTACCGCGCCGGGGAATCGCCTAGTGAACCCCAGCAGGAACCGGGAGGCGGCGCCGGCGAAGGAGTAGATGGTCTGGTTCGCGTCGCCGACAACCGTGAGGTCGTCGCGCGCGCCCAGCCAGGCGTCCAGCACCCGCTGCTGCAACGGCGTGACGTCCTGGTATTCATCGACGACGAAGCACCGGTAGCGGTCCCGGAATTCCTGCGCCACCGCCGAATGCTCCTCGAGCGCAGCTGCGGTGTGCAGCAGCAGATCGGCGAAGTCGAGCACCCGGCTGCGGTTCTTGAGCTCCTCGTACGCGGTGTAGATCGCCCCGACCTGCGCCGCCGGCACCGGGCTGTCCCGGCGCGCGGTGGCCACCGCGGCGGGGTAGTCCTCAGGAGTGACCAGGCTGGCCTTGGCCCACTCGATCTCACCGGCGAAGTCACGCAGGTCATCGGCACCGGTGCTCGCGCCGGCCCGCTGTGCGGCCTGGCCGACCAGCCGTAGCTTGCGCTCCAGCAGCGGCCACAGCTCGTCACCCACCACCCGGGGCCAGAAGTAGCGCAGCTGGCGCAGCGCCGCGGCATGGAAAGTTCGGGCCTGCACCCCGCCGATCCCCAGATCGCGCAACCGGGCGCGCATCTCCCCTGCGGCGCGCGCGGTGAACGTCACCGCAAGGACCTGGCCCGGTGCGACATGACCAGTGCGGATCAGCTGGGCGATCCGCCGGGTGATGGTGCGGGTCTTTCCGGTGCCCGCGCCAGCCAGCACGCAGACTGGACCCCGCGGCGCACACACCGCCGCGCGCTGCTCCTCGTCGAGGCCGTCGAGAGGATCACGGTCAGGTCCTGCGTTGCGCACGGTGAGCATCCTCGCAGAGCTTGCCGACACCGCCGGGAACAGCGCGCGGCGTCTCGGTGTTGATACCGAGCGTGAGCGAACTGACGATGTACACGACGGTGTGGTGCGGCTACTGCAGGCGGCTCAAGGCCCAGCTGGGCCGGGCCGGGATCAGCTTCCGCGAAGTGGACATCGAGCACGATGCAGCGGCTGCCAAGTTCGTGGCCAGCGCCAACGGAGGTAATCAAACCGTGCCGACCGTGCTGATGCCGGACGGTTCAGTGCTCACCAACCCCACCATCGACCAGATCACCGAGGCCACCGCCGCCTAGACGCGGTCCTACCCAGGCCGTGTGCGAAGCACTATGCTACGCGGCATAGTTGGCCGCTGACGGGTCGTAGCGAGGGGGATGGGCCAGTGGAGATCGCCGACAGAAATCTCTGGGAGCGAGAACTCACTGACCACATGAGGCGCCACGCTGGCGACCTGCCGGACTCATCCATGGCCGCAACCAAACCCGGGCTGTGGTTCAGCGCCCCGATGCTTGCGCTGTGGACGGTCATGGTGATGGTGTTGACCAGCGCGGGATGGGTGATCGGCCTGTACTTCATCTGAGCCTGACCGTCCTCTGCCTCTAGTAGGCTCAATGCGGGAGGTCAGGGCAGTTCCACGCTACCCAGAGCGACGAGCGGGTTGGCCAGTCGCTCGGCATCGCCCACCACCACGCCGGTGAACCGGCTGAGAGCGAAGAACTCGGTGGCGGCCTCGGCGACCTGACCGGTAGTGACCGCTTGCAGCCGGCCTGGGTGGGCGCGCAGCCAGTCGAGGTCCAAACCGAGAATGGCGAGCGTGCTGAGGTGGCCGGCCAGGCCCCGCTGCGATGAGGTGGAGATGGTCAGCGACCCGATCGCGTACTGTCGCGCGTTGTCCACTTCGGAGTCCTCGGGCGGGACCACGGCGATCCGCCCCAACTCGTAACGGGTCTCCAGGAGTGCGGCCGCGGTGACCTCGCTCGCGGTGTCCGCGTCGGCAACCAGCGTGGCCCCGTACGGAGTGAATTCGAAACCGCAGTGTGCGCTGTAGGTGTAGCCCTTGTCCTCCCGGACGTTCTCCACCCAGCGGGAGGAGAAATATCCTCCGAAGACCAGGTTCGCCAGCTGCAGCGCCGGATAGCGCTCATCGTTGCGCGGCACCGCCTGCGCGGACAGCCGCAGCTGCGACTGCACCGCGCCCCCGCGGTGCACTAGCTGCAGGTCAGCACCGGTCAGCTCAGGCAGCGGAGCCAGCCCGGCGGCCAACCGGTCAGACTGCCAACCGCCCAGGACCGACGCCACCGTGTCCACCGCCCGCGCCGGGATGATGTCACCCACCAGCACGAGCACCGCGCCGCCGGGGACCACTGAGTTGCGGTGCAACGCACGCACCTCAGCCAGCGTCACGGCGGCGACGTCGTCGACTTCCGGCCACTCCCGGGTGACCGGGTGGTCGCCGTAGCGGCGCCGCTGTAACGCCTCCCGGGCGATCACTTGCGGTTGGGCGCGGCTCATCGTGAGCCGCTCCACCAGGCGGGTCCGCTCCCGGGCCACGTCGGCGTCAGCGTACGAGGCCGAGGTGAGCGCGTCGCCGAGCACATCGAGCAGCACGTCCAGCTCAGTGGCCAGCGCGGATCCCCGCACCGACAGGCGTTCGGGGTCCACCCCGGCCGACAGGTCGCCACCGACGGCGGCAAGCGCTCGGTCGACGGCGAACCGGTCCCGCCGCGGCGTGCCGAGCAACAGCGTGCTGGCCAGCAGTTCGGCGCGGGCCGCATGCATGCGATGCGTGCCGCCGAAGGGAATCTCCAGGCGCAGCTCCACCATCGGCACCGCGGACCGCCGCACCGCGATGACCCGCAGCCCGTTGTCCAGGATGGTATCCACCACCGACGGTGCGCTGGAGGTGCGCAGCAGACCCAGCGGCGGTAGCGGACGCGGCCCCAGCTCGGTCCTGCCGATCTGCTCGGCACTACGGTGCAGCATCACGCCTCCTGTCCTGCCGAAGAACCGCTTGCGGGTTCGAGCATCGGCGCCGAAGAACCGCTTGCGGGCTCGAGGGTCAGCACCGCGCGAGAGTCCGGCCGCAGCCCGGCGGCCGCGCTCGCGATCTGCTCGGGGCTCACCGCGGCCACGAGGGCGGGCAGCTCGGTGACCAGCTCGGCGCGCCCGTGCAGCAGCTCGAAGGCACCGATGGCCAGCGTTCGGGACACCAGCCGATCGTGGCCGCGAAACAGCGTGGCGGCCCACCGGGCGGTGATCCGAGCCAGTTCGTCGGGGTCCGGACCGTCTGCGGCGAGCCGGGCGATCTCCTCGTCGGTGGCCGCGAGCACCCGGTTGACGTCCACGGTGGACGGATGGATCGCGGTGACGGTGAAGGTGTCCGGGTCGCGGGCGTCCAACGGCGCACCGAACAGCCCGCAGCGGGCACCGACGTCGGTCACCAGCTCGTCGGTATGCACCAGGCGCTGCTCCAGGCGGGAAGAGTCACCGTCGGAGAGCACCGCGGCGAGCACCTCGTGCGCGACGTAGCCGTCGAGGTCGACGGTGGCGTCGGGCAGCCGGTACCCGATGGCCAGCGCGGGCCGCGGGGCGAGCGGATCGAGCTGGCAGTGTCGGCGCTCCCGGTCCAGCGGCGGCTCGGCGAACGACGGTCGGACCGGGACCGGACGCTGGGGCACGTCCTCGAAGTGCCGGTGCACCAGCTTCACTGCGTCATCCACGTCGAGATCCCCGGCCACCGTGAGCACCGCATTGCCCGGCGCGTAGTAGACGTCGAAGAACGCCGCGCAGTCGTCCACAGTCGCCGCTTCGAGCTCGGAGAAGTCACCGTACCCGTTGTGCGCGTTGGGAAAGGTGTCATAGAGGACCGGCGGCAACGTGATCCACGGGAACCCGCCATAGGGCCGATTCAGCACGTTGAGCCGGATCTCCTCTTTGACCACGTCAACCTGGTTGCGCAGGTTGTCCGCGGTGATCCGCGGTGCCCGCATCCGGTCCGCCTCGATGAACAGCGCGCGCTCCAACGCCGCAGAGGGCACGATCTGGTAGTAGTCGGTGTAGTCCTGATGTGTGGAGCCGTTGAACGTCCCACCCGAGGCCTGTACGTGACGGAAGTGCGCGAGCTTCTCCAGGCTCTCACTGCCCTGGAACATCAAGTGCTCGAAAAGGTGCGCGAAGCCGGTGCGGCCCTGCGGTTCGGAGCGGAACCCGACGTCGTAGTGCACACCGACGGCGACCACTGGGGCGGACCGGTCGGGCACCAGCACAACCCGCAACCCGTTGGACAGTGTTTCGCGGTGCAGCTCGATAGTGGGCGAAGGGATCCGGGGCATGGGCCCACCCTACGGGTGGCTCAACTCTGACGGCTGCGCAGCCGCCAAGCCAGTAGTGCACCGGCGATCCCGGCGACCGCAACACCAACCGCCGCGATGCGTTGCCCGTTCGCCGTCGCAGCCGGTACGCCGGTCCCCGGCAGCCGCGCTACCAGGTCCCCTGAGGGCAGGTCCCCCGCGAACAGCGGATCCGACACCTCGACGGTCAGAACCTCACCGGGCCGGTGACCGCAGCCGTCCAACCGGGCCGGCGCAACACTGCCGTCCAGCAGCTCAACGCGCAACCAGTCCTGGGCGTCGGATGGACCGCAGTTCATTGCGCGCACCACCGTGCCGCGGGCGAGGTGGACATCGCCACGGGCGTGCGGCCAGAGCAGCCATCCCAGCCCTATCAGCCCCATCACCAGCACGAGGATCGCCGCTGCCACTCCGACGGCGTCCCTGCGTTTGGCTTCCTCCTGGCCGTGAACGGCCGGGATTCCTCCAGTGTCGCTCATGCGGCACCTTAGCGGGTTCCAGTCGCACGCACCTTACGGTGCGCCGCCGCCACCCAGACCCGGAGCCTTGCGCCGGGTCGCCGAGCCGGGTGCCCTGCGAGACAACGCCCGCTGCGCAAGCGCCAGCTTCCGTGCCCTGCTACGCAGGTGCCGCGGGTTGGCCACGACCTCAACCGTCGGAGGTGACCGCGAGCCGGTCCCACCGAGGTCGACACCCGTGGCCTTCGCCAGAGTGATGACCCGGCACTGCACCTCGGTGTCGCCGCCGATCTTCTCCCCGGCGGTGCGTCGGGTGTTCACTTCCGAGCACCTGGACCTGCTGGCCGAGGTGTTCGCGGCGGTGTGCGCGGACTTCGGCGCCGCGCTAGTCGACAGCAACGGGAAGACGACCACGTGCACCTGCTCATCGAATACCCGCCGACAGTGCAGCTCTCCAAACTCGTGAACTCGCTCGCCAGTATTTCACTGATCACCGGCGCAACGTAGCCAGCTGCCCGCCAGTCGGAGCCAAATGGCGCCCGGCGCGCCCGGACTAGGAGCGGCGCAGGCCGGCTTCGGCAGCTCCGGCCTCAAGTACATCCAGTCCGAACGCTTCCGCGGGACCGAGCGCTCCCCGACCGGACACACCGCGCTCGGCGGCCCGCTGCGCGCCCCAGGCGAGCAGGTCTGCGGTGAGTTGGTAAGGCTCGCCCGACACCAGGCGCACCTCGGCCAATGCGGTTCCGGATGCATCATAGGCAGTGCCGATGAAGTGCGGGGTGACCCGCGCCAGGGCCACCGGGTCCGGTTCCTCGGCGACCCATCGCATCGCGAACTCCCCGATCGTGCGTGCCAGCCGCCGTGCTCCCGGCAACTGCAACAGCGCCGGGGTGATCCGGGAGGACAGCTGCATCGCCCGCGTCGCGGACCCGAACCAGCCTAGATAGACGTCTACCTCAGGCAAGCCCTCGGGTCCGGCGAGCCGGGGCAGCGCGTAGTGCTCACTGGAGCCGATGGTCAGCGCTGGACGGTCCCGCCCGCCCAGGCGGAAGGCCCGCATCCGCGACCCGCTGGGTTCCGCCCTGATTCCGTCCCGCCAGCTGAAGGCCGGTTCGGTGACCACCCCGATCAGCGAGGCGAAAGTACCCCGGCTGAACACCTGGGCCCGCCCCACCCCGGTGATCAGGTAGCCGACCTCGACTCGGTGCACCGGGCTACCCGCCAGCCGCAGCGCGAGGGCGCCCGCGAGGTTGCCGGGCACGTAGTCGTTGCCGAACGCGGTGACCAGGCTGGCCCCGGTCTGCTCGGCGCGCGGGCCGAACTCCTCGAACACCCGGCGGATGAACGGGGGCTCGCCGGTGGAGTCGAGGTAGATCGCCCCCGCGTCGACCGCTGCCCGCAGCGCCGGCTCGCCGAGCCGCACGAACGGTCCGACGGTACTGACTAGCACGTCACCCCGGCTCATCAAAGCCCGCACCGACGCGGCGTCGCTGACGTCGGCAGTCGCCACCTCCAGCTTCCCGAGCCGTCGGGACAGCGAGGCGAGCCGGCCAGCACTGCGTCCGGCCAGAACCGGCCGCAGCCCGCGGCGCACCATAGCCTCCGCGGTCCGCCGGCCGGTGTAGCCGGTTGCGCCGAACAGCACGACCCTCGCCACCATGATCGTGAGGCTAGCCCAGCAAGCGACCTAGTCTGTCCGCAGCGCCCGGGCTAGCTCGGCGCGGCTGCTGATGCCGAGTTTGGCATAGGCGTTGGCCAGATGGGCCTCGACGGTTCGTACCGACAGCACCAGCCGTTCGGCGATGGCCTGGTTTTTCATTCCTTGTACGACCAAGCCTGCGACCTCACCCTCCCGGCTAGTCAGCGGTCGCGGTGCCAGCTGCTCCATGGCAGGTGTGCGGATCATCTCGCAGGCTCGGGCCAGGCTGGCGGCCCGGGCCGTGGCGGCGGCCGTTCGACGCCGGTCGCCGGCCCGCTGGTGGGCCGCGGCAGCGTGGGCGGCGGCGTCGGTGGCCAGCAACCGGGCCCCCATTGCCTCGAACTCAGCGGCCACTTCGTCCAGCGCCTCACCGGCCCCAGCGGCCGCGGCCTCGGCGTGCGTGCTGTAGGCGGCCACCAGCGGGCTGTCGACCTGTCCGGCCAGCTGGCGCAACCGCCCGTTCACCTGCCCGGCACGCCCCAGCCGGACCGCGGTGTGCAAGGCCTGCGCCTCCGCGGCCCGCTGACCCATACCGGCCGCCACCGACGCCGCCCGCAGCGCCCGGTCGGTCGCCTGCGAGATGCGGTTCTCAGCGGCCGCTTGCCAGGCCTCGGCCAGCAGGAACTCGGGTTCGAACACCGCACAGTGGTGGGCAGAGCCGCGGCCGTCCAGCAGACGCCGAGCGGCCGCGGCGTCGCCGAGCTGGGCGTGCGTTTGTGCCAGCAGTGCGGTATACAGCTGCTCGAAGCCACTCGGGTCACGCTGGCCCAGTCCGGCCACTGCCTCCGCCAGCCATCGGACTGCGGTGCGTGGACGCCCGGCGGCCAGCGCCGCTCGCCCCAGATGCGCGGCGGCCAGTGCATCCCCAGCCCACTGCGCCTGACTCATGCACCACTGGTGCAACTCGACGGCCCGGGCTTGAGCGTCATGCACGCGCCCGGCCAGCAACAGCGCCGACAGCTCAGCATGGGCCAGCACCTGTCGGCACAACGCCATCTCCGGCTCAGTCGTGCAGTTCTCTAGCGCGGCCCAGCCACCTGCCACCGCCGCTAATGCCTCAGCGATGTAGCCCCGCGCGGCGGATCCTGCCCCGGCAGCGCTGGACGCCCAGACCACCACCTCCGGGCTGGCGCCCTCCGAGGCCAAAATCTCACTTCCGGACTCCGCGGCCTGCTGCGGGCGTCCCGCGAAAAACGCCAGCACGCCGTGGACCGCGCTGGTGCGCCGGCAGGTCTCGTCGTCGGCCGCATCAGCCGCTGCCTTGTGCAGCATGGCTTCGGCCTTCGCCACCTGACCCAGGCCGAAGAACAGGTTCAGCGCCCGCACCACGGCCAGCCGAGAGCGGTCCTCAGCCGAGGTGGCGAACGGCGCGGTGGTCACCGCCACCTGCTCGGCCTCGTCAGGCTGGTCCTGCCAGCGCACCGCCTCCAGCAGCGCCAGATACGCCCGCACCCCATCGCGGCCGTCGCTGCCATCAATCGCCGCCCGCGCCATGCGCGCGGCAATGTCATGATCAAGCAGCGCGTTCGCGTGCACCGCGGCGTCGGCCAGCAGACTGGCGTGCGCACCGGGCTGGTCACTGTCCAACAGCAGGGTGCCGGCCCGCAGCAAATCATCCTGGCGCTTCCAGGGCAGGTGGGTATGGGCCAGCCGGCGGCGCAGCCGGCAGGCATCGGCCTCGGGTAGCTGGTCGCGCACCACCGTGGCATAGATCGGGTGGGCCAACCACACCTCGGCCCGCCAGCCACTGTTCACTACGGTCACCAAGCCGCGGCGCTCCAGTACCGCGACGACCTCGGGGTTGATCAGGCTGGCGACCCGCCCCAAGCCCAGCGGCTCGTCGGTGGCCAGTAATTCTAGTGCGGTCCGCTCATCGGCACCGAGCCCACCCAGCTGGGCTTGGACGATCTCCCGCAGCCGGGGCGTTGGCTCCATTCGCCCCTCCCAGTTCCAGACCCCCTCGCGCATCCGCAGCCTGCCCGTTTCACACCCTCCTTCGACCAGTTCACGAAGGAACAGCGCATTTCCGCGGGTTACACGCCACAATCGCTCAATGGTCCTGCTGTCTACCACCCCGCCAAGCACGCCGACCACCAACCGGTCCAACTCCACCCGGGGTAGCTGCTGCAACTCCAGCCGATCAGCCAACCCGTTCTTCCACAGCGTCACCACCGGATCCGGAGCAGGCTCCCCGGTCCGCACGGTCAACACCAGGCACGCGGCGCGGGTCAGAGCCAGCTGGTGCACCAGCGTCACTGAAAGCTCATCAAGAAGATGCGCATCGTCGATCCCCACGACCAGCCGGTGGCCCTTGCCCTGCTCGGCGATCGCGGCGCCGGCCCGCTGCAGCAACGTCAATGGGTCGGACACGGTCCCCAACGTCGGAAGCAGATGCGCTACCGCCCCCAACGGGATAGCCGCCGCCGCACTCGTCCCTGCCGCCCATCGGGTCGAACGGCCATTGCGCTTCGCCGCCGCCAGCGCCTCCCGAGCTAGCCGCGTTTTGCCTACCCCAGCAGGACCGGCAACAACCACACTGCGTGGTTCCGTACTAGTCATACGCTCAGCGATGAACTGCAACTCCGCGTCGCGGCCCGTGAGCGTCCAAGAATCCGTCCTCATGACTGGCCCGACCAACGCGCTTGGCACCTCGCGCTGGTCCAGGGCATAGCTGTTGACCCGGCCCAAACAGTCGCCGGCCCCTGCCCCCTCTGACACATTGGCTACGCCCCCCCGCGTTGCGCCAATAGCTCGAACTCCCCCATGAGCAGCATAAACCAGCGGTGACGAGATCGCCACGGTCGATATGTCCTAGAAGATGAGATACTCGCGAGCTCGGGATGCGGGATCTCTACATCGTCACAGGGTGTGCTCATGTGGTGACATTCTGCTCGGCTTCTTCGGCTTCTCGATCGATTAGATCCGGTCACCGAACAATAACCGACACTTACTTAACGTGAATCCTGCACGATCGACGAAGCCCCCGAGATCTGCCGGTGGCTGATGGCGGGGGTACCACGATAATGCAGCACCGACGCGCCAGCGGCGTGCGCGGCCAGGGTGTCGCTCACGGTTACGGTGGCGCGGCTGGCTCCGGACAGCGTCACGTCGAGGCGGCGGACAGCCAGGTCAGCCAGCGGCAGTTGGCTGGCGCCCGCCGCGCTGACGCGGAGGTCCTTGACCTGCCCGGCCAACCCTAGCGTGGCGGCCCCTGACACGGTGGCCTGCACCTGATCGGCGGTAACGGGACCGGTGACCGCGCTGGCCCCAGCGAGGACTAGCTGCAGCGTCGGGCTAGTCAGCGCGGAAACCAGCGCGACCCGGCTGGCGCCGCTGGTGGCCAGCCGGTCGAGCTGGCCTACGGTCACCTCTGCTGACAGTGTGGCATTGCGGACGCTGGCGCCCGGGGTGAGTCCCAGCCGTAGCTGGTCACCGGTGACGGTGGCCTCGACCCGATCGGCCAGATTGTCGTCCATCCTGATCGTCGCCTGCTCGGGGCCACCCATCCTCAGGCGCACCACGAAACCAGCTCCCACTACCACCTCGGTAACCCCACGTAAGCCGATCATCCTGCTGGTCAACCGCCCGGAACCAACTACCGAACCGGTACCGGAATAGCTACCACCCGGGGCACCATCAACCCCATCAGCACCGTCTGCGTTGCCCCCATTACCGCCGTAGCCGTTACCGCCCCAACCACCATAACCATCACCACCATCGCCCCCGGTACCGCCAGCACCACCGGAACCGCCCTGACCGCCATAGCCGGTACCGCCGGTGCCCCCGGTACCCCCGGTGCCGGGGGCACCCGGGGTACCGGTCGAGGTGCCCAGGCAGCCGGCCAGCAGCGCCACCGCGGCCAGGATCGCCACCGCCCGCCCCACCCGAAGGGGCCACCGCACCACACCACGGTTCGGCCGGTCGGGGCCGCCGGACACTACGACCTCCTTGCGCGCAGCGCCGGTCCCCAGCGGGCCCACGCCATCCGTAGCGGACCGTTGATGATCATTCCCAGCAACAGCAGGGATCCCGCCCAGGGCAGCAACAGCAGGATCATCTGGATCACGCCCAGAGTGGTCTTGGCCACGCTGCCGGCCGCCGCCGCCGTACCGGTCGCCGCCCCCAGCGCCATCAGCCGGTTCCACACCACCGGCAACACCTGCGGCACCACCATCACAAACCCGATCACCCAGTACAATATTGCAGGCACCGTGATGGCTACCCACACGGTGATCGTCCGACGGACCCAGGGCTTGAGCTCCAGTACCCGAGGATGCTTCGCCCGCCCCGGGATCATGCTCGCCAGCACCGGCCCTAACCGGGAAAACAGGTCCGGCACCCCGATCAGATCACTAAGGATGTAGTACCCATCCATCCGGATCACCGGCAAGAACTGGGTGGCGGTCTCGATGTGCAATAGCACGATCGCCACCAGCAACCATGGTGACAACGTGACCTGGTAAGCCAGGCTCAGCCCAGTGATGAACACCGCGTTGAAATACACCCCACCTAAATCGGTGCGCAGCCGACCGCGGCGGCTGAGCCGATAGGAGTCGGTCACCGTGCTGTACAACGCCGGCCACACCAAATACAAGCCGAAGCCCATCTTGCCCGGCCGAGCACCCCCATACCGGCACGCGCTGACATGCCCGCACTCATGAAACGCCGCCGCCACCAAAATGATCCCCAACACCAGCAGCGTCAGCACCGGCTGATACACCAACGCTAGCGCGCTGGGCACGATCTCGCTTAGACCACCTTGGGCAATGATCGCGACGTCCGAGACCACAAACATCACCAACGCGGCCACGATCACCAGCGGCCAGAACATCGGTCCGAAAAACCCTGCGATACGCCACACCGCCCGTTCGGGCACCACCCCCGCCCGAAACTTCAACGCCAACAACGGATCCGACTTCATCGTCATGGTCGGCGCCCCGTCACCCTGCGCCCCCGGATCCCCCGCCACGATCCCGGCCGGCCGCAGCCGCTTGTCGATCAGATACGACACCTGCTCAGCCTGCACCACCCGACCGAACTCCGCACTGAGTGCAGCCGCCACCTGCGCCAGATCACGCTGACCGTCCAGGCTAGCCGCCAGCAGATACAACAACCGAGGCAGCTGGATGACCTGGCCGTCAGCTCGACGGACGATGTACCTGGGCTCCTGGAAACCAGACCCCTGATACTCACCGATCAGCTCGGTCCCCTCCGCTAACCGCGGCACCCCAACCGCCACAGCATCGGCGACACTCCCCAACTCCACCACCGCACGCTCAGTATCGATGACGCCCTCCCCCGACTCGAAACCCCACCCTGTCGAATCGAAACTATCGAATCGAAAACCGCCGAATCGAAAGACTCCGTGAGTGGCATAGACAACGCCGCGCCACCACATCTTACAACGCCCGACGCTACGCGGCACGGCTCGTCGATACCTAGTTTCTCCGCCCCCACTGCGTAGCGCCACGCCCTAGCCACGGTACGGGAGAAAGCGGCCACCATCTGGCCACCATCCCGTGCCGCGGAACCGCACGCGATCACATGATTGCCCAACGACATCGGTGCGACTCAGCGGTAGGTTGCTCCGCCAGTACCGCCGATGCCGCCACCACCTCTGATGCCAGACCCGGCGTAGCTGGTCTGGGCTCCGAACAAATTAATGTTGATGAGGTTGGCACCGAGGCCGCCCTGCCGACGCCACCAGGCCGCCGTTGCCTCCGCGGCCGCCGCCGGCCGCGGAGATCAGCGATAGGCGGGTACGGGCCGGCGGCAGCTCCACGCGCTGCCCGTCGAACTCGGCAAAGCTCAGTGCATCAGACATAGATTCTCCTAGGAAAGGTAGCCCCGGTGGTCCCCGGAACTTCAGTCACCGCATCGGGGGCAGCACCGACGTGGCATGCATACCCTGCCCACAGTGACACCCTGTAGGCAATCAGTAGTCATACTTAACTCTTCCGGGTGGTCTACCTAGTCCTCGATCGTCCTTGGAGTACTTAGTCGACGGCACAAGCTACGGAGATTCCCGGCGGCGAGCAGGTACGGCGACCAAGATTTACACTGGCGAGCAGCCTGGTAACCACAAAGGAGGAGTGGCCGTGATCCGGCCACCCCTCCCCAGCCAACGCGCTGCGCACGATCAGGTGATCGCCTAGCGGCACCCAACCTGACTCAGCTGGCCACGAATCCGCCCGCGCCCCCGGGGCTGCTGCCGCCGGCGCCACCGAAGCCGTCACCGGCGGTGTTGGTCTGGTCGCCGAAGATGTTGGCGTTGATGAGGTTGAGACCGAGGCCGCCCTTGCCGATGCCACCGGGGGCACCGTGGCCGCCGTTGCCGCCACGGGCGCCGCCGCCGGCGCTGAACAGCGAGAGCACGGTGCGGGCCGGCAGCAGCTCCACGTACTGCCCATCGATCTCCACAAAGCTCAGTGCGTCAGACATGAATCCTCCTAGGAAAGGTGGCCCGGTGGGCTCCCGGGACTACAAAGGCCTCATCGGTGGCAGTGCCGATTCGGCACCACCTACATTGCCCAGCAGCAAGCCATATGACAATCAGTAGTCATACGTAACTC
>DASYIL010000195.1:0-19069 GCA_035997545.1 Pseudonocardiaceae bacterium | reverse complement strand
CTTCACCCTCCCGACGGGAAATGTTGATCAGGTCTCCTGATCGTTCTGGGTCCTACCTCACCGTCGACAGTGAGGTAGGACCCGTCGTGATCAGGTCTCCTGATCATTGAGGGCCGGAGAGTGACGAAGGGGCCGCCTCCCTCGCGGGAGACGGCCCTCTTCGTCGTACTGCTATCGGGTCACTTGGCCTGAGCTGCCGGACCCTCGTCGTCCTTGCCGGCACCCTCGGCGCCGGTCAACGCCACCGGCGGGGTGTCCGGCAGGTCGATCGGCTTGGCCTCGCCGCGGAAGGTGAATTTCTGCGCGGCGCCCTCGGCGTCGTCGACGTCCACCACGATGATCTGCCCGGCGGTGATCTCGCCGTACAGGATCTTCTCGCTCAGGGCGTCCTCGATCTCGCGCTGGATGGTCCTGCGCAGCGGCCGGGCACCCAGCACCGGGTCGAACCCGCGAGCCGCCAGCAGCTTCTTCGCCGCGGGCGTCACCTCGAGCGACATGTCCTTGTTGGCCAGCTGACCTTCCACCCGGTTGAGCATGAGGTCGACGATGTTGACGATCTCGTCCTCGGTGAGCTGGTGGAACACGACGATGTCGTCGATGCGGTTGAGGAACTCCGGCCGGAAGTGCTGCTTGAGCTCCTCGTTGACCTTCAGCTTCATCCGCTCGTAGTTGCTCGCGGTGTCGTTGCCGGCCTGGAAGCCGAGACCGACTGCCTTCGAGATGTCCCGGGTTCCGAGGTTGGTCGTGAGGATCAGGATCGTGTTCTTGAAGTCCACGATCCGGCCCTGACCGTCGGTGAGCCGGCCGTCCTCGAGGATCTGGAGCAACGTGTTGAACACGTCCGGGTGCGCCTTCTCGATCTCGTCGAACAGCACCACCGAGAACGGACGCCGGCGCACCTTCTCGGTCAACTGGCCGCCCTCGTCGTAACCGACGTAGCCGGGAGGGGCACCGACCAGCCGCGACACGGTGTACCGGTCGTGGAACTCACCCATGTCGATTTGGATGAGCGCGTTGTCATCACCAAACAGGAACTCCGCCAGCGCCTTGGACAGCTCGGTCTTACCCACCCCGGAGGGGCCGGCGAAGATGAACGAACCCGACGGTCGCTTGGGGTCCTTGAGGCCCGCTCGGGTACGGCGCAGCGCCTTCGACACGGCTTTGACCGCCTCGTGCTGGCCGATGATCCGCTTGTGCAGCTCGTCTTCCATGCGCAACAGCCGGGTGGTCTCTTCCTCGGTGAGCTTGAACACCGGGATGCCGGTCCAGTTCGCCAGCACCTCGGCGATCTGCTCGTCGTCGACCTCGGCGACGACATCGAGGTCACCGGCCTTCCACTGCTTCTCCCGCTCGGCCTTCTTCATCAGCAGCTGTTTCTCCGAGTCCCGCAGCTTCGCGGCCCGCTCGAAGTCCTGGGCGTCGATGGCCGATTCCTTGTCGCGGCGTACCGCGGCGATCTTCTCGTCGAAGTCGCGCAGGTCCGGCGGAGCGGTCATCCGGCGGATCCGCATCCGGGCGCCGGCCTCGTCAATCAGGTCAATTGCCTTGTCCGGCAGGAACCGGTCGTTGATGTAGCGGTCGGCCAGCGTGGCAGCGGCCACCAGAGCGCTGTCGGTGATGGACACCCGATGGTGTGCCTCGTAGCGGTCCCGCAGGCCCTTGAGGATCTCGATGGTGTGATCGAGCCCAGGCTCATTGACCTGGATCGGCTGGAACCGGCGTTCCAGCGCGGGGTCCTTTTCGACGTACTTTCGGTACTCGTCCAGCGTGGTCGCGCCGATGGTCTGCAGCTCCCCGCGGGCCAGCATCGGCTTGAGAATCGACGCCGCGTCGATCGCGCCTTCTGCGGCACCGGCACCGACCAGAGTGTGCATCTCGTCGATGAACAGGATGATGTCCCCGCGAGTGCGGATTTCCTTGAGCACCTTCTTCAGCCGCTCCTCGAAGTCACCGCGGTACCGAGAACCTGCTACCAGCGAGCCCAGGTCCAGGGTGTAGAGCTGTTTGTCCTTGAGCGTCTCGGGAACCTCGCCCTTGACGATGTTCTGCGCGAGGCCCTCGACGACGGCGGTCTTGCCCACTCCGGCCTCGCCGATGAGCACCGGGTTGTTCTTGGTGCGCCGGGACAGCACCTGCATGACCCGCTCGATCTCCTTGCCGCGCCCGATCACCGGGTCCAGCTTGCCCTCACGGGCACTCGCGGTGAGGTTGCGACCGAACTGGTCCAGCACCAGCGAGGAGGACGGGGTGCCCTCGCCGCGGCCTGAGCCGGACTCCGTAGGCTCCTTGCCCTGATAGCCCGACAGCAGCTGCAGCACCTGCTGGCGCACCCGGTTGAGGTCGGCGCCGAGCTTGACCAGCACCTGCGCGGCCACGCCCTCGCCTTCCCGGATGAGCCCGAGCAGGATGTGCTCGGTGCCGATGTAGTTGTGCCCGAGCTGCAGCGCCTCGCGCAGCGACAGCTCCAGCACCTTCTTGGCTCGTGGGGTGAACGGGATGTGACCCGACGGCGCCTGCTGACCCTGGCCGATGATCTCCTCGACCTGCTGGCGCACCCCTTCCAGGGCGATACCCAGCGACTCGAGGGCCTTGGCCGCCACGCCCTCGCCCTCGTGGATCAGACCCAGCAGGATGTGCTCGGTGCCGATGTAGTTGTGGTTGAGCATCCTGGCCTCTTCCTGGGCCAGCACAACCACCCGCCTCGCGCGATCGGTGAACCTCTCAAACATGTGCACTCCTGACTGCTGCGCCGTCGTACGGCCGGTACTGGTCATCGCTCTTCGGCACGAGACGGGCCGTGAGACCACTGTAGCTGCCGCGCGATGAACATCGCGTTTCGAACTTGGTCCTCGACGGTCCAACGTGCTGGCGCTGGTCAAGATTCCGGAACGCGACACCCGTCCGCTCAGGGTGAACAAAGGACAAAGACACGCCACCCCTCTCGGGTGGTCCCGCCCCCTCTCGGGTGGTCCCCCCCACAGCCCGGTGCTTCGAGGTGGACCTGCTGCTAGTGTTCCCCGACATTAGGTTAGGCAACCCTGAACGCTGATACATGAACCGTGACAACGTGAACCGTGGCACGTGAACTGGGGAATCTGAACTGGACGTATGGACTACGGCAGAGGAGAGGCCTTGCCGCACGCCGCGGTGCCTGCCGACCTGCCGGTAGAGGTGGTCGGATCGCGCTCTGCGCACCCACTGGCAGCGTCGGTCGCGGCGGTGGACCGCACGGTGGAGTGGATGTCGTTCCGGGTGATGGACTCCCCCGGTGACCAATGGACCCCTGGTGACCAATGGACCCCTGGTGACCAATGGACCCCTGGTGACCAATGGACCCCAGGTGACCAGCGAACAGGTTGCGACCAAGCGCTGTCCGATCCGTCCTTCTTCACGCGGTGGCGCGCCAGGGTCGCGCAACAACTCGCCGAGCAACACACCTACGTCCCCGAGCAGACCACCGCCGGCTACGTGCTGCAGTGGTACCTGCGCATCCCGACCTACCTCGGCGCGATGCTGTTCCATTCCGCTCGACGGGTTCCCTCGCTGTACCCGCGGCAACTCGGCTTCCGGCTCGACTCCGCGTGGTTGCAGGAGGTGGCGCTGCGCCCGGGCCGGTTCTGGTGCCTGCCCGATGACCCTGACGCCGGGCATCCCGACGCCGTGCGGGTACCCGACGTGGCAGCGCTGGGCGCCGTACTCCGTCGTGAGGTGGTGGCGCACGCCGCCCGCTTCCTGAATGTCTACAGCCCGCTGGTGCGCTTCGGGCGCCACACTCAGTGGGCCATGGTGACCGACATGCTGGATAGCGCGCTGCTGCGGGCGGGGCGCTCGTTCGGGTCAGCGCAGGCCGGCGCGGCCGATGCGCAGCTGGTGCTCGCGCAGCGCGAGGACCCGCTCACCTCGGCCTCAACGACCTGCGAGGTGACCGACGCGCACGGGCGCACGCATTGGACCCGCCGACGTGGTTCATGCTGTTTCTTCTATGCGCTGCCGGGGATCGAGCATCCGTGCGTCAGCTGCCCACGGGTGAGTGACGCCGAACGGGCTCGGATCCTCGGCACGCTCGACCCTGCCTGAGTGCAGCGAGGCTTGAGTGCAGCGGGAGCCCCAGCCGCTCAATCGGGGACGGTTGCCCAGATGCCTGAACCGCGGATGACGCCCTGCTCGTTTGATGTGATGCGAGCACACTGCTCGCAACTTCTGCATGCTCGACTGAGGGAGCCGTCCGATGGCATCGCTCATGAAGAGTTTCGCGGGCAAGCCGCTCCACGCGCCGCTGGTGAACTTGTTCGGCATTCCCGCCACCTCGCCCGCGCGCACCCTTGGTTGGTGGCACCTGACCGTGATGGCCAGCGCGACCGGCATGTTCGCCGGGACGTTCCAGGTCCAGTTGGCCGGCTACTACGACGGCACGGCCATCACGACCGCTCTGATTCTCGGTGTGATCTACTGGGCGCTGCTCGTCGTCGGTGGTTACCTGGGCGGCACACTCACTTTCGTCTACGGAGTCCGGGTGCTCAAACACCCCAACGCAGCCATCGCCGACGCGCTCATTCCCGGTCGCTCAACGGAAGCTGGTTCCCACTGACGCCAGTTCGACTGACCCCGCGCGCACTTACACAGCGCAAACGCAACACAGCGCACACTCACACCGGTACCGCACACTCACACCGGTGCCGCCCATCCGGACGGCACCGGTGGGTCCGGGTCAGTTTCCCTTGTGGTAAGCGTCCAGCACCTCAGCCGGGATCCGGCCGCGGTCTGAGACGTTGTAACCGTTCTTGCGGGCCCACTCACGGATCGCGGCGTTCTGTTCACGGTCCACCGAAGCCCGGCCAGTGCCACTAGCCCGGCGAACCGGGCCAGGGGCCTTACGGCGCCCACCGGCCTTGCGTGCGTTGGCAACGTAGTCAGCCAGTGAGCCACGCAGCTTCCCTGCGTTACCCCCCGATAGATCAATCTCGTAAGCAACCCCGTCGATACCAAACTCGACGGTCTCTTCGGCCGTACCTCCGTCGAGGTCATCGACCAAGGTCACGGTGACCTTCTGCGCCATGCGCGTCGTCCTCCTTGGGACATGTGGTGGACGGAGCCATCGCGCGACGACTCCACAACGACAACGAGCAGGCTAGCGCATTTTCGTTCGGATTGCGAAATCACCGCGCCACCCAGTCCGCTCATTGTGGCCGGACCAGCGGAAACAGGATGGTCTCACGGATACCCGAACCCGTGAGCGCCATGAGCAGCCGGTCGATCCCCATTCCCATGCCGCCGCTCGGCGGCATTCCGTACTCCATCGCGCCCAGGAAGTCCTCGTCGAGCGGCATCGCCTCGTCATCACCGGCCGCGGCGAGCACGGCCTGGGCCTCGAAACGCTCCCGTTGCACGACCGGGTCGACCAGCTCCGAGTAAGCCGTCGCCGACTCGACGGACCGGATGTAGAGATCCCATTTCTCGACCAGACCCGCAACGCTGCGGTGCTCCCGGGTCAGCGGCGAGGTGTCCACCGGAAAGTCCTTCACGAAGGTCGGAGCGTGCAGGTCAGGTACCACGAGATGCTCGAACAACTCCTCCACCAGCTTTCCGGGCAACCAACCCGGATGCACCTCAAGCCCCACTCGCTCGGCGTGCCGGACCAACTGGGTGCGGCGCACCGCCGGACTGATCTGTTCACCCAGCGCCGCAGAGACCGCGTCGAACAGGCTGATCTGCGCCCATTCCCCGCCGACGTCGTACTCGCTGCCGTCAGCGAGTCGAAGTGTTGTGGAGCCGAACACATCGCGAGCCACCGTCTGGTACAACGTACGGGTCAGCTCCGCCATCCCCGCGTAGTCAGTGTAGGCCTGGTACACCTCGAGCATGGTGAACTCGGGTGAGTGGGTGGAGTCCGTGCCCTCGTTGCGGAACACTCGGTTGAGCTCGAAGACGCGCTCCATGCCTCCCACCACGCAACGCTTCAGGTACAGCTCCGGGGCGATCCGCAGGTACAGGTCAGTATCGAGGGCGTTGGAGTGCGTCACGAACGGTCGGGCCGCGGCACCACCATGCATCATCTGCAGCATCGGTGTCTCGACCTCGACGAAGTCGAGGGAATGCAGCGTCTCACGGATCGATCGGACCGTGTCGGCGCGCACTCGCACGGTCCGCCGGGCCGCATCACGGACGATGAGGTCGAGGTAGCGCTGACGAACCCGGGTTTCCTCGGCCAGTTCCTTGTGCACGACTGGGAGAGGCCGTAGCGCCTTGGCCGCCATCCGCCATTCTCGGGCTTGCACAGACAGCTCTCCGCGCCGCGAGCTGACCACCTCTCCGACCACGGACACGTGATCGCCCAGGTCGACATCGGCCTTCCAGGCGGCGAGCCCGTCGGCGCCCACGTCGGCAAGACTGAGCATGGCCTGCAGTTCGGTTCCGTCGCCCTCGCGCAACGTGGCAAAGCAAAGCTTGCCGGTGTTCCGCAAGAAAATGACTCGTCCGGTGACGGCGACCTGCTCGCCGGTGCCCACGTCGGGCGCAAGCCCAATGTGGGCGTCACGAATCTCGCGCAGGGTCCGGGTGCGCGGCACCCGGACGGGATAAGGGTGCTGTCCGGCGGCTAGCATCCGCTCCCGCTTGTGCCGGCGCACCTGCATCTGCTCGGGCAGGTCATCGATCGCAGAAGGTGGCTCGGGCTTCACGCCGGACAACCTAGTGCTGGAGCGCATTAAGCGTGGGGCTGGGCGGGCTTACGGCCGGTACCGTCGATTGTCGTGGACGACCTGCACGCTCGTCGGGCCGCTTCTTTCGGTTCGGTGGCCACCAAGTACGCACTGCACCGGCCGGATTACCCTGACGAGGCGGTGGCATGGGCGCTGGCATCCCTGCCCAACGGTGCCCCCAATGGCGACCCCGAGAGTGTCCCCACAGCTACCCCCGACGATGGCCCCCATCGCGCCCCCAGCGTTGGCAGGGTGCTCGACTTGGGCGCGGGCACTGGCAAGCTCACCGCGGCGATAGTGCGATGCGGGGTGCCCACGGCTGCGGTGCTCGCCGTAGAACCGGACGAGGGGATGCGCGCAGAGCTCTCCCGCCAACTGCCCGAGATCGCGACCCTTCGCGGGTCGGCGGAGCAGATCCCGGCCGAGGACGGGGCCGTGGACGCGGTGCTTGTCGGACAAGCTTTCCATTGGTTCGACCCCGACCGGGCACTTCCCGAGATCGCCCGAGTACTGCGACCGGGTGGTGTACTGGCCGCGATCGGCAATACTGAGGACGACTCGGTTGGCTGGGTAGCCGAGCTGACCGCGACGGCGGAGACTGTACGGCCGGGGTGCATCGGATTGGGATTCGCCAACGTGTCCACACACCCCGCATTCGGCAAGCCGACACGACGTCGATTCCGCTGGCGCTGGCAGCGCACCATCGACTCGCTGCTGGCGACCATGTCAACTCATTCCTGGGTGCTGGTCAGCGAACCCGACGAGAGCGCCGCCGCGCTGGCGGCGATCCGCCGGTTCCTCGAGCACCATCCCGCCACCCGCCGTAACGCCTTCGAGCTGCCGATGCAGACGCTGGTGCAACGAGTAACCCGTCGCTCGTGAGTGCTGGGCACACGGGCAAAGGAGCCCAGCGACCCTTTGGTCGCGAGAGCGCACATCGTGGATCACCGCACGGGGTCAGGTCGCCGGATCGCCGGTGCTTCATCGTCCCGAGCTCAACAGCAGAGTTGTCCGGGCGCCCGTGGACAGCTCTGCTGTTAAGCTCGGGGCAGGAGGGCTGGTCACAAAGATCGCATTTGGTGGGGTGATCCGACGACGTTTCTGCGATCTGCTTGACGACCCGGCGTCACTGCACACGACCTTGGAGTCCGGTGCCAACGACAAAGCCCAGCCGATCACCGAGGCGACGCTCAACCAGTTCACGAAGCTCATAAGTCCGGGCTAACGGAGTTCACCGCGACGCCCTGTCGACGGAAGGTTCCACAACCGCACGGTCTCGTCGGCACTGCTGCTAGTGATCATCGTCGGGGAGGCGAGTTTGACTTCAGGACATCACTTTCGAGCGGGTGAAGGTTGGGCCGTGCCCGGCGATCGCGGTTCTCAGGCGGCTGGCGGCTTCGGTCGCGCTGTGCCCGGTGGACGCTAGGTCGGCTAGGGCGAGGCCGGTGAGCGAGGCGTAGCGGGGGGGAGTCAGCTGATGTTACGTTCGTAGACCATCCGCAATCCCCGCAGGGTGAGGTCGGGCGCGTGGTGGGTGATGGTCTGCGACTCGGCGATCAGCAGCGGGGCCAGCCCCCCGGTGGCGACCACCACCACGTCGCTCTCGGTTCCCGGGGCCAGCTCCGCGGCGATCCGGCCGACCAGCCCGTCGATCTGGCCAGCGAAACCGAACAGCAACCCGGACTGCAGGGCTTCCACGGTGCTCTTGCCGATCACTGACCGAGGCCGGACGAGCTGCACCTTCACCAGCTGAGCCGCCCGGGTGGCGAGCGCATCGACGGAGATCTCGATGCCGGGCGCCAGCGCGCCGCCGAGGAACTCTCCACGAGCACTGACCACGTCAAAGTTGGTGGAGGTACCGAAGTCCACCACGATCGCCGGGCCGCCGTAGAGGGTATAGGCGGCCAGCGTGTTGACGATCCGATCGGCGCCGACCTCGCGAGGATTGTCGCAGAGCAACGGCACCCCGGTGCGCACCCCGGGCTCCACGATCACCCGGGGCAGCTGCGACCAGTACCGGTCCACCATCACCCGCAGCTCACGCAGTACCGCGGGGACCGTGGACAGGGCAGCGATACCAGTGATCTTGTCGGCGTACTCGCCGAGCAGCCCGCGGACGGTCAGCGCCATCTCGTCGGCAGTCATCCTGGCATCAGTGCGCATCCGCCAGTTGTGCACCAGTGTGGAGTCCTTGCTGGTGCGCCCCCGATTGCCATCGAACAGCCCGAGGACGATGTTGGTGTTGCCGATGTCTACGGCGAGTAGCACTCGCGAGTCCTTACCGTCGAGTTCCCGCCGGTCGAGCCGGCAATCAGACCACCGCCGGTCGAGCCGACAATCAGGCCACCGCCAGCCGGGGCGTGCGCCGGGTCGCTGCCCTGGTGCATGATCCGATTGGCCGCGTCGACGAACACCACCCGAGGCCGGTAGTGCCGCGACTCGGCTTCGTCCATTGTGCCGTACGCGATGAGGATCACCAGATCGCCGGGTGTCACCAGGTGGGCTGCAGCGCCGTTGATCCCGATCACGCCGCTGGACCGCGCACCTGGGATGACATAGGTCTCCAGCCGGGCGCCGTTAGTGATGTCCACCAGCGCCACCCGCTCCCCCGCCAGCAGGTCGGCGGCGTCCATAAGGTCCTCGTCGACGGTCACCGACCCCACATAATGCAGATCCGACTGGGTGACGGTAGCTCGGTGAATCTTGGACTTCAGCATGGTCCGGAGCATCACGGACCTCCTCGTCTGGTCGAGTCGGGCGCTGCAACGCCTGCCGTAACACCGAGCTGCAGGCCAACGTTGTCAATCAACCGCGTGCTCCCGACGCGGGCGGCCACCAGCAGCCGGGCCGCTCCCTGCTGGGGTGCGGGACCAAGCTGGGGGTCGCGCAGTACCAGGTAATCCACCGCGACGGCAGGTTGCGCGGCGAGGACCTCGCTGGCCGCGGCGAGCACCGCGTCGGGGCCATACACGCCGGCCTGCGATCCGGCCGCCAGGGCCGTCCAGAGCGTGACCGCGGCGGCCCGCTCCGCGGCATTCAGGTAGACGTTACGGGACGACAGCGCCAACCCGTCGGCGTCACGCACGGTGGGTGCCCCGACCACCTGCACGCCCAGCCACAGGTCCTGCACCATCCGCTGGATGAGCACTAGCTGCTGGTAGTCCTTCTCGCCGAAGAACGCGCGATCCGGGCCGACGATTCCCAAGAGCTTGGCCACCGCCGTGAGCACCCCCGCGAAGTGCCCCGGCCGGCTGGCACCCTCCAGCTCGGCACCCAGCGGTCCGGGCACCACGGTGGTGTCGGATCCTGCCGGGTACATGGCGTCGACCCCGGGCGCGAACACCAGTTCCACGCCCTCCTCACGGCACATCGCGAGATCGGCGTTCCATCGGCGGGGGTAGCGGTCCAGATCTTCGTGGGGCCCGAACTGCAGGGGGTTAACGAAGATCGACACCACGGTGCTCGCATCCGGGATGGTGCGGGCGGCCCGAATCAGCGCGCGGTGGCCTGCATGCAGTGCTCCCATCGTCGGGACCAGCACCACCGGACGCCCGATACGGCGCAGCGCGCGGGTCACCGTGGACAGCGCGGCGGGGTCGTCGTGCACGGTCAGCACACTGTGCATATCCAGCCTATCGTGCGCAATAAGCCTATTGGGGGCCAAACCGGTCACCGCCCCTCCTGCAGGGTCTCGCGGATCTGAGTTGCGATCGCTGGTGCTAGCAGTCCGGCCGCCTCGGCCCGGTCGGCGGTCCTGGTCGCCTGCGCAAGGTAGGAATCAAGCAGCTCCGGGGCGGACTCCGCGAGCACCTGCAGGTGCAGCCGTACTGTGTCGAGGTCGCCGCGGGCCACCGGCCCGGTCAGGGCGCGGTCGCCGTGGCGCAGCGTGTTGTCCAGCGCCGCCTCCAGCAGCGGGCCCAGCAACCGCTCGGCAGGGATCACGCCGGCATGCTCCAACGCGTCCACCGCGTCCCGCACCAGGGTGGCCAGGTGATTGGCCCCGTGCGCCAGCGCCGCGTGGTAGAGCGGTCGGGCCTCCGACGGGACGCGCACCGGCTCGGCACCCATCTCCAGTACCAGCGCCTCGGCGACGCTCCAGCCGGTCACGTCGGCAACGGTGACGCCGACACAGGCAGTCGCCAGCCTCGCGACGTCCTCGGCACGTCCGGTGAAGGTCATGGCGGGATGCAACGCCAGCGGGAGGACCCCGGCAGCGACTGCCGGGTCCAGGACGTCCATCCCCAGAGCTCCACAGGTGTGCACCACGATCTGACCGGCCCGGAACGCCCCTGTCGCGGCGAGCCCGCGTACCAGGCCTGGCAGCACCTCGTCCGGGACCGCCAGCAGCACCAGATCCGACCGCCGCACCACGTCATCGGGGGGCAGCACCGGTGCGTCGGGTAGCAGGTCCGCGACGCGGCGCAGGGATGATCGGGACACCGCGCTGGCCCCGACCACCACATGCCCGGCACCGGAGAGAGCCGCGCCGAGCACCGAACCAACCCGGCCCGCGGAGACCACGCCCACGGCGAGCCGAGCTGGGCGGTCGGTCACGCCGCTGGACGCGAACGTCCTCGATCGAGGCATCGTCGCCATCGCCGGTCCTTCCAGATGTTCCAGTCCCGCGCTGGCCGCGGGTACCGGACTTCCGTGCCGCAGGCTAGCGCCATCGGAGCGGTTCGCGCCGGTCCAGGTGAGCAGCTTCACCCGCCGAGTCGCGCTAGGTCTCGGGCGGCCCTCAGCGCGGTCAGTGTGTCGTGGTGCCACCGCCCGGTATCCGGACCGACCGCGCCGCGTTGCATGCGGTCGTGCAGGAAGGCGAGTTCGGTGACCGCATTCTGGTACTGGCGCACCGCGTCGGCCGCCTGCTCGCCGGCGCGGCGGCGCACCGCGTAGCGCCAACCCCGCCGACCGGCCAGGCTGGCCAGCAGCGGGACCTCGCTGGGCGCGATCCATCCCGCGCTGGCGAACCCTGGCAGTTGTGCGGCGACCACCCGCTGCTCGCGGCGGCGCTGCCAGACCACCAGCGCGATCAGCGCACCGAAAAGCGGCACCATGATCACGGAGTAAAAAGTCAGGAAAGCGCCGAGACCGGCTGAAGCGTTCCACAGCGCGTGCAGCACAACCGCTGCGAGATACCCGAGCACGGGCAGCAGCACCCGTACGACCCGGTTGCGTCGGCGGGCTGCCAGCCCCAGGGCGATCCCGGTCATCGTGGTGAACACCGGATGCGCGAACGGCGAGAGCACCCCGCGGATCATGAACACGATGACCACACTGCCGCCTTCGCCGACCAGTCCGTCAGTGGCGAACGCGCGTCCGAAGTAGAGGATGTTCTCGGTGAACGCGAAACCCGCACCGACGAGACCCGCATAGACGATCCCGTCGACCACGCCGTCGAACTCCCGGCGCCGCAGCCACAGCAGGCCGACCAGGAAAGCGCCCTTGAATGCCTCCTCGGCAACCGGGGCGGCGATCACCACCCCGACCAGATCGCCGCCGCCATTGCCGAGCACTTGCTCACCAAGCTCTGCCGCGGTGTCGTTGACGATCGACGCACCGAGCACCGAGACCCCCGCGCCCCACAGGAACGCGGCGAGCAGCAGCCCTGACGGCTCGGGCTCCCAGCGGTCCACCCACAGAAACGCCGCTACCACCGGCACCACCGGCACCACTGCCGCCATCGCGCCCACCAGTACGGCGCCACCACCAAAGTTGGTGCTGATGAGGCCGAGCACGATGAGGGCTGGGACGGCCAACGCGGACAGGCCCAGCACCGGTAGCAGCACCCCTCTGGTGTGCCGCTGTCCCCACGGCCGGTAGGTCCCGCACCCAGTCATCGCGTCGCAGCCTAGGCTCTCGGCAGATCTGACCGGGCAATGCCAGACCCGGGGTCGGGCTCAGGTGGAGCAGGCCGACGCTGAATGCGCCATCGCCGGTCGCCACCTCGCCGGGCGGGACGCTGCCTGGCTTGTCCGGGTCCGGCTGCGGCCTACCGCTGCTCTGGGCCGCCTGGAGACCTTGGACTATTACGACGTGACCAGCGACGGTGACGACTCCCACCGGTACCTTCGGGGCGAACCAGCCCCTACCGCTGCGGCAAAGCAACCATGGTGGCACCAACACCCTGAACACCACCGCGACCGGACAGCATGAGCGGACGATGCCAGGAAGGGGGCGCCAATTCGGGGCGACGAGCTGTCGCGGACACTGCGATGACTTCGACGAGCGGCGAACCTGTCCGGCGAAGCCGCCGGGAAAGCTGCCGGCTTCTCCCAGGCGAACGGGTCGGGGTCATCCCTGGGGGACCACAGCGACTGTGTTCCCGATGCACACCTGGGATATCTACGACCAGCGTGGCGTGATCGTCGGGTTGGTGAGTTCGACTGCGTTGCTCACCAGCCCGCAGGACGTGGCAGCCTATGACGAGGTGCTCACGGCTTTGGAGCGTATGGCCGTGTGGGAGCTATAAGGCTCGTGACGACGCCGGGAGTTCCTCGGCGGTAAGACGCGCTACCCGAGCGGAGACGCCACGCCTGTGCAGGGTCTACGGCGCCCGGAACGCACGCTAACCTAGCTGTTATCACGGCCACGCCTGCGGCGGGGCACCGAGCCTTCGCCGTAGGCGGCCAGCAGATCGTTCACCGACCGTTGTGTCCCTACCGCAGGTGCTTGTTCGGGTACCCACCGGGCACCACCCACGTTGGTGTGGGACCCGTTGGTGTGGGACCCGTTGGTGTGGGACCCGTTGGTGTGGGACCCATTGGTGTGGGACCCATTGCGGTAAAAACCGTTGCCGTTTGATCCCGACAACTCCTGACGTGACGCACCGTGTCTGCTGTTGCACTGTGCGTTCATGACGCCGGCGTTCATGACGTCGGCGTTCATGACCCCCGCGTTCGAGACGCCGTTGCTCCCCGTCAGGTGGTGAGAGCGACCAGGACCGAAGTGGGACTCCGGGTCCTCGCCGGGCGCCGGGAAGGCATCGCTACGCCCGTTGACCGACCATTCCGAGATAGGCAGCACGCTACCGCCCGAGGTGGGCGTCCGGTCGGCACCACACCTTTCTCCTCGCGGCCCCGGCAGGTCCTGGGACACCTGACCGGAACTGCCCTGGGCCGCGCGCACCGGTGATCCGGCGACCGTGAGGCTGCGCGTCGCCTTGGCTGCCGCTCCCGTCGCGGCGACCCTGCCGCTCACGTCGAAGTTCCGGGGATAGGCGGGCAGCGGGACCAGGCGCGCGGGCTCAGCGGGCAGCGCTACCCGCTCCACCAGCGCATCCCGCCCCAGCAGGTGCTCCAAGCTCGCCCGCAGAGCCGCAAGCTCGGCGCGCAGCCCCACGATCTCGCGCTGCTCGGCCTGCTCACGAATCTCACGCTCGACAGTCAGCGTGTACTCCCGTCGGGCAGCCACCTCACGCTCCAGTTCACGCTGGTAGATCGTCCGCAACTCATCGGCACGATCAGCGCCCGAGCTGATCTCGCGCCGCATTCGTGCCACAGCGAAGGCCCCGAGCAGCGCCGCCCACAGCGCAGCCACGAGGCCCAGCCTCAGCAGACGGACGTCCTGAGCACCCAGGGCGAGCACGGCCGTTGCGGCGGCGGCCAGCACGAAGGTTCCCAGCATCAGGCCCCGGCCGCTTCCGCGCGACAACGGACACTCGTCGGGCCCAGACATGGCGGATACCGTACCGGCTCGAGCGCCCTGGGAGACCTTCCGGCGGTAACAGGCCGCCATCGTGCGATGACAGGGAGGCGCGGGGACGCCGAACTGACCGGCCGATGTCGATCAGCGGTCCGGATCCGGGTCATCCGGACTGTCCGGGGCTCGGCAGCAGTACTCCAGCCACAACCCGGCCGCCACCAGCGCCCCCGCACAGACCACCCCGATCGAGGCGCTGACGGTGTCCGAGGCAGCGGACTGCAGCTGCTGGGAGCGCAGTGGCAGCACATAGCTGAGCACTCCCAGCCAGGCACCCCCGGTGATGGCGCCGGTCAGCGAGGACGCCTTGGCCAGCACAACCGCCCTGGCTGCGGCCAGCGCCTGCACCGGTCGGGTTCTCGGCCACTGCCGGATCCGCGCCCGCAGCGATGCCCCCAGCACCACCTCGACGACCGCGACGGCAAGCAAGGTGGTTCCGGCGAGCTGCGGCAGCGTGGGCACGTCGCCATAGGACAGTTGCAGCAACAGGTTCACCAGCACCGCCGCGACCACGCCAGCGCCGACCAGGTCCCGGGCTCGGGTGGGGGTCACGTCAACCCCAGCGTGAGGTCGTCACGGCGCCGCACGCCCCGCCGCTGCGCGGCCGGTAATGCGGCGACCAACTCGGCCACTGCACCATGCCCGGCAAGCACTGCGCCTGGTTGCACGTCCAGCCAGGGCACCAGCACGAAGGCACGCTGGTGGGCCCGCGGGTGCGGCAGCGTCAGGTGCGGATCGTCCCGGCAGGTCTGATCTACGTCGATCACATCAACGTCCAGGGTGCGCGGCCCCCACCTGATGTCGCGGGTGCGCTGCGCGGCGGCCTCGCAACACTGTCCACGGCGCAGCCACTCCGGCGCGTCCGCGTCCCGGTCGTCCACCAGCAGGATGGCGTTGAGGAACTCGTCCTGCAAGACGCCACCCCATGGCGCGGTGGAGTACACCGGCGACGCCGCCCGCACAGCATCCCCCAACAACGCAACACACCCCCGCAAATACCCAAGCCGGTCCCCGCGATTCGATCCGATCGACAACACCCCCGCACTCACCCGGGAACCCCGATTACTGCATTGTGTCGCCAGAACGCACTCACGGGGGGCCCAATAATTGCATTCTGTCCCCAGAACGCGGGTTTGGGGGCGGTCATTGGGCGGGCTCTCGGGAGCGGTGGGTGGTGACGGTGACGTCAGTGAAGGTCAGGGGGAGGGGGGCGTGGGGTTTGTGGACGGTTACCTCGGCGGCCTGCACTCGGTGGTCGGTCAGCACGTCAGCGGCGATCCGGGCAGCCACGGTCTCGATCAGGTTGCAAGGATCCCCGCTGGCGATCCGGGCAGCCCGCTGGGCCAGCACGCCATAGTCCAGTGTCGCGGACAGCTGATCCGTGGCAGCAGCAGGTCCGAGATCCAGCCAGACCGTCACATCAACGATGAACTCCTGGCCATGCGTCCGCTCGTGCTCGTGCACCCCGTGCCTGCCGTGTACCCGCAACCCGGTGAGGGTGATCCGGTCGCTGCTCACCTCGCACCTGCGTTACGGGGAGCGGGGCTGCGTGTCGAGGTGCCCAGCCGCCAGGCCGTGGCGACCGCGATGGCGTCGCGCGAGGCCGCCACGTCGTGCACCCGGACCCCCCAGACGCCCGCAACGGCGCCCAGCGCGGACACCACGGCGGTCGCGGTGTCCCGGCCATCGCCGGGACGCGGGGTGCCGTCCGCACCGGCCAGCAGGGCACCCAGGAACCGCTTGCGGGACGCCCCGACAAGCACCGGGAACCCCAGATCGGCCAGCACGTCGAGGTTGCCCAGCAGCGCCCAGTTGTGCGCCGCCGTCTTGGCGAAACCGAGCCCGGGATCCAGCACCAGCGCACCGGGGTCCACCCCGGCGAGCACCGCCGCGTCCACCCGGGCCACCAACTCGTCGCGGACGTCGGCGACAACATCCTGATAACTGGCCAGCTGGTCCATCCGGGTGCTGTGCCCGCGCCAATGCATGAGGATCCACGGCACTCGACAGCGGGCCATCGTCGGTGCCATCGCGGGATCGGCGAGGCCGCCCGAGACGTCGTTGACCATGATTGCGCCGGCCTCCAGTGCGGCCTCGGCAACCGCTGCGCGGGTGGTGTCCACGCTGCACGGCACGCCGTGGGCGGCCAGCTCACGCAGCACCGGCACCACCCGGGCGATCTCGGTGGGAGCATCGACGCGCTGTGCCCCCGGGCGGGTGGACTCGCCCCCGACGTCGACCAGATCGGCCCCCTGCGCGCGCAGCTCCACGCCGTGGGTCACAGCGTCATCGCGATTCAGGTAGCGCCCACCGTCGCTGAAGGAGTCGGGCGTGACATTGAGGATGCCCATCACGACGCAGCGGCCGGGATCGGGCAGCGTCGAGTGCACCATCACCTACGCATCATCAGTGCCAGCACCTCGCTGCGGGAGGAGGCGCTGGTCTTGAAGAGCCCCCGGACGGCCGACGTGGTGGTGGTCGATCCGGGCTTGCGGATGCCGCGCATCGCCATGCACAGGTGCTCCGCCTCGATCACCACGATCGCGCCGCGCGGTTCGAGCCTGCCCACCAGCGCGTCGGCGATCTGCGAGGTGAGCCGCTCCTGTACCTGGGGACGCTTGGCGTAGAGGTCGACCAGTCGAGCCAACTTGGACAGCCCGGTCACCCTGCCCTGTTCATTCGGGATGTACCCCACGTGTGCCATGCCATGAAACGGCACCAGGTGATGCTCGCACTGGCTGTACATTGGGATGTCCTTGACCAGCACGAGCTCGTCGTGCCCTTCGTCGAAGGTCCGCTCCAGGACCAAGTCGGGGTCGAGGAACAGGCCGGCGAACATCTCCTGGTAGGCCCGGGCGACCCGGGCCGGGGTCTCGCGCAACCCGTCCCGGTCCGGATCCTCCCCGCAGGCGATCAGCAGTTCACGAACCGCTGCCTGAGCGCGAGCGTGGTCGAAGGTCCGGCGCAAGTTCACGCCGGACTGGACCATGTCGGACTGAACCATGCCCAACTGGGAATCGACGGTGCCCGTCAGCGATCCCCGTCCCGCGGATTGCGACCGGTGCCCTTGCCGAACCATGAGCTCGGCTGGTTGTCGGTGTCCGTCTCGGATGGACGAGTCGGCCGACCCTGCGTGGGATGACCGCTCGGCGATTCAGGCTGCCAGACCGGCGGGGGCAGTCCGGTGGCCGGACGCCACCCGGGTGGTGCGCCATAGTTCGGCGGGCCCTGGTTCGGCGGGCCCTGGTTCGGCGGGTCCGAGTTCGGTGGTCCCGAGTTGGGCGGGCCACCTGGCTCCTGCGGCGGCAGGTACCGGGGATAGGGAAACCCGTCCTGCTGGGGCCCCGTCACGCCACCATTGTTCTCGCCTGGGTAACCCGCGGGATGCGGCACCGCACCGTTGGGACCGGGATGGCCAAGTGAGCCGTGCGGCGGCGCCCCGGGCAGGTCACCCGCGCCAGGCAGTACCCCGACTGGCGTGGGCTGCGGTTCGGGCTGCGCCGGGGGCCACGGCTCGCCCCGCTCCTTGGCCAGCTCTCCGGCGGTCTTGATCGGCGGCTTGTCCGACGGGGTGCGCCCGCCGAAGTCGTTAAACGCAGTGATCCGCGGTCGCTTCTCCACCCGGTCAAAGACCCGCTCGAGGTCCTTGCGGTGCAGCGTCTCCCGGTCCAGCAGCTCAACGACCAGCTCATCAAGGATGTCTCGATAGGTGTTGAGGATCTCCCACGCTTCGGTGTGGGCGGCCTCGATGAGCGCGCGCACCTCCTCGTCGATCTCGTGCGCGACCTCGAGCGAGTAGTCCGGTTGGCGGCCTGCGGAGCGGCCGAGGAACGGGTCACCCGGCTCGTGGCCGTATTTCACCGCACCGAGCCGCGCGCTCATGCCGTATTCGGTGACCATCGCACGGGCAATCTTGGTGGCCTGCTCGATATCCGAGGACGCCCCGGTGGTCGGCTCGTGGAACACCAGTTCCTCCGCCGAACGTCCGCCCAGCGCGAACACTAGCCGGGCGATCATCTCCGACCGGGTCATCATCTGCTTGTCGTCCTCGGGCACGACCAGCGCGTGTCCGCCGGTTCGCCCGCGGGGCAGGATCGTCAGCTTGTAGACCGGGTCGATGTCGGGCATCGCCCAGGCGGCTAGCGCATGGCCGCCCTCGTGGTAGGCGGTGATCTTCTTCTCCCGCTCGGAGATGAGCCGGTTCTTGCGGCGCGGGCCGCCGATCACCCGATCGACCGCCTCCTCCAGCGCGGCACCGTTGATGACCCGGCCGTTCTCCCTGGCGGTGAGCAACGCGGACTCGTTGATGACGTTGGCGAGGTCCGCTCCGGAGAAGCCGACGGTCCGCTTGGCCAGCCCGTCCAGGTCGGCGTCCGCCGCCAACGGCTTGCCCTTGGAGTGCACCGCCAGGATGGCGCGGCGGCCGCGCATGTCGGGCGCGGACACCGGGATCTGCCGGTCGAAGCGGCCGGGCCGCAGCAGCGCCGGGTCCAGGATGTCGGGCCGGTTCGTCGCCGCGATCAGGATGATGCCGCCACGGGCGTCGAAGCCGTCCATCTCGACCAGCAGCTGGTTGAGGGTCTGCTCGCGCTCGTCGTGGCCGCCGCCGAGGCCGGCGCCACGCTGGCGGCCGACCGCGTCGATCTCGTCGACGAAGATGATGCACGGCG
>DASYIL010000194.1:0-2583 GCA_035997545.1 Pseudonocardiaceae bacterium | reverse complement strand
CGGGTGTGCGCCAAGGAACGGTCGCAACTCGAGCCATTCGTGGATCGGTTTGCCGCCGGCTCCCGGCGCCGCCGACAACTCGCCTGCGAGTTCGAGCGCGCGCTCGTAGGTGTCGACGTCGATCACCATCCAGCCGGCGATGAGGTCCTTGGTCTCCGCGAAGGGCCCGTCGGTGACCGGCGGTCGGCCCTCCCCGTCGTACCGGACGAACGTGCCCTCGGGTGAGAGCGCCTGGCCGTCGACGTACTCACCGGTGCCCTCGAGCCGGGCGGCGAAGTCGGCCATGAACTGCAGGTGGTCCTCGACCTCCTCCGGAGTCCACTGATCCATCGGGACATCGTTGACGGCCTCGGGGGCACCGCGGTAGTGCTTGAGAAGCAGATACTTCGTCATGCTGGGTCTCCTTGGTGTGGTGCGGCCACGGTGGCCGCATCTGGCCCTGGGACGGAGCCGCCAGGCCGGTCTCGACATCCTCGCCACATCTTCTTCGAGAACCTCCTGACGCAGCACGGCCCGAGCCACACATCGATCCCCTTACGGGGCGGAGAGGTCGAGGCGGGTGTTCATGTGGAGCCGGAAACGGCCGTTGGGGGTTGATGTGGGTCCAGAACAGCGGGCTCAGGCCGCGCCGCTCGTCCTCACCCATCCGGTCATGGAACTCGGGCGTTTCCAGAACGGTCTGCACGAGCAGGGTGTTGACGTGCACCAACGCCGATTGGAGCAGGTGAAGGGCGAGCATCCAGGTCTCGGCGTGCGCGAACAGGCACAGCAGCAGCCGTCGGCGCAGGGTGTCGCGGTCGATCACCTCACGGGAGGCGACCGAGGTGAACTCGGTGCTGAACTCGGTGAGGAATTCGGCGTCCTTGAGCACGTCGAGCAGGTCGAGAGTGCCCCAGCGGCGGATCACCTCGTCCTTGACCGCGGCCAGGTTGCTCGGCTCGGGCAGCGCCGTCAGCTGAGATCATCGCTTCACGTTCAGTAACCTAGGATCGTGTCTGACCGCCCGACCAGTCGTTGATCTGTGATGTGAGCGGTGACGAGGATGCTGGTGGGCGAACCGGACAAACCAGCGCTGAGGTCTCTGGTGGTGGTCGTGCCCGGGTGGGTAGTTATCTACTGCGTGGGGTGGTATCTGGCTCAGCATTGACCTGCGCTGGTCTGGTGATGGCGGGACTGGCTGGGGTGGCCGCCCCGCTGCCCGACGCCGGGCTCGCTGTGCCGACCCGGGTGGTGATGGCCGCGCCAGCCGCGTTGCCCGATGTCCCCGAGCCCGCGGCTCAGCCCGCCGCGGAGGCTGTTCAGCCCGCCGGACGGCCGTCTCAGGCCGTCACGATCCCGGTGCAGATCCCCGCACTTGGGGCGCACCCGCATGCGCCCCAAGTGGCTTTCGCCGCGTGGGCCACCCGGGTGTCCCGGGCCACGGGGATCCCTCAGCGCGCGCTGGAGGCCTACGCAAACGCCCACGCCGTGATGGCCGCCACCCATCCCAGCTGCCACATCACCTGGGTCACCCTGGCCGGCGTCGCGGAAGTCGAATCCCAGCACGGGACCATCGGGGGCCGCACCCTGCTGCCCGACGGCTGGCCCTCGGCACCGATCATCGGTCCAGCGCTGGATGGCGCGAACACCAATCGGGTCATCGCCGACACCGACGGCGGCCTGCTCGATGGCGACAAGGTGTGGGATCACGCCGTCGGGCCCTTCCAGTTCATCCCCTCTACCTGGGCGAAGTGGCGAGCCGACGCGCACGGCGACGGGATGACCGACCCGCAAAACATCGACAACGCTGCCCTGGCCGCAGCGCAGTACCTGTGCGCCGACAACCACAACTTGGCAACCGGTGACGACTGGCTACGAGCGATCCTGTCCTACAACAGTTCCATCGACTACGCACGGCTCGTCTACGGCTTCGCCCAGGGCTACGCCCGCAGCGCCCAAAGCCTCACCTGACCTGCGCCGGACCAAAGCCACCCGGACCAACCCATCTCGGGTCATGTAACGGGCAAATCAGCTACCTGCGGGGCAGCCAGGGTTGTCGGTCATCAATCGATAGCGTTGCAGCGTGCGTGTGGTGGCGGCGCATCCCGATCCGCCGAGGGTCCTACCGTCACTGCTGCTGGCAGGCAACCGTGTGCCCTAGTCCGGATCCCCCCACGCTTCGTTCAGGATTCGCGCCGCATCCGCAGGGCGGGCTTGGGGGCTTTGGATTCGGCGTCGGTGCGGCCGGCGGCTCGGCCTGGGTGACTGGGCTAACGCTGACCCAGTTCCACCGCACCGCCCGCCGGTAGGCACCGGAAAGGATGAAGTACATGTGTCGTACCGTGGTCGCGCCCAGCGGCCGGCAAACGTGCGGGCGGCACCAGTCGTCACACTGATGCTTGCCGGGTGTGCGATGCTGCACCTCGCCCCGTCTGCCTGAGCAATGATCTCGGCATCGCCGAAGCTCCGCGTAGAACGAGTCGAGGATTTCCGCATCTAACACTGCGACTTTCACCTCGCCGATCAACGGACCGATATGCTTCCGTACATAACTCCCGTACAGCTCCAGCGTCCTGGGCGTCCCGTCGAACTTGTCTAAATAGC
>DASYIL010000193.1:0-15590 GCA_035997545.1 Pseudonocardiaceae bacterium | reverse complement strand
GGTTGGGCGTGACCCGCACGCGCGCCTTCTCGCCGAGACCGGCGTCGGTGATGGTGTTGCCGTCATCGAGGTGGCTGGCGAAGATGAACTGCAGCCGGACGCCGGACCGCTGGACCGAGTCGACCCGCTCCTTGCGGACGTCGTCGTCGGGATGGCGCACGTGCCAGTACTTCGGGTTGATCAGGACCTCGACGTTGTAGCCGTGCCGCGCCATCGAGGCCTGCTCGTGGGACATGAGGATCTTGGCGTGGTCACCGAGCCCGCCGAACTCGCCGTCCGGCGGCAGCCCGTACTCGTCCGAGAAGAACGCCGGGTGGTCGGTGAGCCCCCGCCCGACCTTGCCCCGGGGATCGGGCAACCCGCTGCGCAGGGCGATCCGGGGGCTCTCCAGCGAGCCAGCGGCGAGCACGACGGTCCGGCCGCGATAGCGCCGCTCGACACCGCCGACGAGATCCCAGCACACGACGTCGGTGACCGCGCGGCCGGCGCGCTCGAGCCTGACGACGTAGTGGTTGAGGTTCACAGTCAGGTTATCCCGACCAGCCAGGCCGGTGTAGGCCAGCGAGTCCAGGAGCAGGTCGGCGGTCGAGAAGATGCCGGTCGACTTCTCCAGCACGTTCCCGAGCTCGTCATTGTTGCCGAGGTTCGGCTGGTGCAATGACTGGGACAGGTCCTCGACGAGGTGGTCGGGGAAGTGGTTGCGCAGCGCGGCAACCGCCTTGTGCTGGAACGGACCCAGCGTCCGGCGTTTGCGCAGGAGGGTCTCCGCCTCGGCGTAACCGCCACCGCTGAGGTGCTCCCGGACGGGCTGGGGCCAGAACGTCAGCTCCCACTCCCGCATCCGCGGGATCAGCCCCGACCAGAACACCGAGCGCCCCCCGAGATTCATCTGCACACCGAACAGGAACCGCGAGCCCGGCTCGTTGACGAAGTTGCCGACCTGGTGGTAACTCGGCAGCGCCGGCCAGTCCCCCGGCAGGTTCGTGATGTGAGACGGGTAGATGACGCCACCCGCGTCGAGGACCAGCACGCGATGTCGCAGGTCGGAGAGTGCGTCGGCGAGCACACCGCCGCCGAAACCCGAGCCGATGATGACGACGTCGTAGTCCGGCCCGGTGAGGTGGTTGGCACGCATCCGTTCCTGTTGCCCGACGCCCTCCTCGGTGCGGGGGTTGTCGTAGCCGAGCAACGGCCTCGGCGGTGCTGCCGGGAACTGCACCGTCGCGCCGTCGAGGTGGTGGTCCCCCGTGGCGGACAGCTGCAGGTTGGCGCCGCTCATCCAGAGCGCACCGTCGAGGAACAGTTTCATCTCAAGCTGCGCCGGCTACCGGTCAGGTTCGAACTCGAACACCCACGCACCGTCGCGGTAGGTGCCGTAGACGTCGCGGTCCCACCCGTCGACGGCGTTGCGGACGGTCACCCGGTGGTTCGGGCGCAGGTCGACGGTGTGGGGGAAGACCCGGAAGACGTCCACCTGCGGCAGGGCAAGCGCGACCAGCGCCTCGGGCGCCGCCCGCCGCTGCGGCGATGAGGCCTGCTCGGGCGAGAACGAGCCGCTGTGGTATGGGATGTAGACCATGATCGGAGTTCCCGCTCATCGGGACGGACGGGCGTGACGTCACCGGACCGCGCGGTGCCGTGGGCGGCGCACACCTCGCCTTCGCGCAGCCGTTCTCGCCGCCGCCCGACTTGTGCTCAACGAAGGGTCCGGTCACATCGGACCCGGCATTTGCCGCAGTTCCGCGTACAGGGTTTCCAGATGACGCACTGACAGCTTCGCGATGCCGGTCACCGGGTCGGGCCCGGCCTAGACCCGGATGCGCAGCGAGTCATCCTGGTCTCGATGTTGCCCCGGACCCGCTCGTCGCCACGCCTGACACGTGCCGTGTCCACGCCCGCAGCGTAACACTCGCTGGCTCGGGCCCCGGACGTCCGTCTGATCGCCGTTACCTCTACGCCCAGTCCCGCGTTAGCTTCCGGGCGCCTCGGAACGGGCAGTCTTCCGCCCATTCGCGCGCTGGAGGATATCGCTTGCTGCTACGGAGCTCTGGCGCATGCCATGCCCCGCGCGTGTCCATGCAATAGCGTGTCCCTGCAATAGGGGGAGGATGATGCTCAGTCACCGCGCTGGAGCCGGGGCCGCATTGGCGGTCCTGGTCGCGGCCGTCACGGTAGGTCTGGCACCACCGGGGGCGGCGCACACGGCGCCGCGGGACCAGGCAAGCCGGGTTGCCATGCTCACCGGCGCTGAGTCCATCAACGACACTGAGGCGCGTTACCAGGTAAAGGGTACCGACCTTGGGATCATGTGGACCGACGAGCGGGGAGAGGTCCTGGCCGCCTTCGGTGACACCTTCGGGAGCGGATGGGCCGGTCCCGGCAGCGAGGTCAGAGACCCGGCCGCAATCGATTGGCGCTCGAACACCCTCGCCCGCAGCAGCGACCGAAACCCGGCCGACGGCATGGTCATCAACGACTTCGTCACCGACCGCCCCGGCCACGCCAAGGAGCTGCTGCCATCGCTCAAGCGCGACGGCGTCGAGATCAGCAAGCTTCCCACTGCCGGTGTCAACGTCGGCGGGCGCAACTACCTGGCCTACATGTCGGTGCGCCACTTCGGCCAACCTGGGCAGTGGATCACGAACTATGGTGGCATCGCGTATTCCGACGACGGTGGGCAGACCTGGGTAGACGCCCCCAGCGCGTGTCGGCCCAACACCCCGGCCTTCGACGAGAAGTTCCAGATGATTGCCTATGCTCGGCGGGACGGCTTCGTCTATGCCTTCGGCACGCCCAACGGCCGCTTCGGCGACGCGCATGTCGCCCGAGTGCCCGAGCAGCGACTGCTGGACACATCCGCCTACGAGTACTGGACCGGGACAGACTGGCAGCGGGGCGGCAGCGTGATCGCGGCCCCAATCCTGCCGGGGCCCGTGGGAGAGGTGTCAGTCCGCTACGACGAGACCTTTTCCAGCTGGCAGATGATGACCATGGACGAATCACGTGGCACGATCGTGGTCCGGCTGGCCCCGCAGCCCACTGGACCGTGGGGCGCGCCGATAACGGTCGCAACCTCCAAGGAGTACCCGCACCTCTACGGCGGTTTCCTGCACCCGGACTCGAAGGGATCAGACATCTACTTCACGATGACTCAGTACGACCGCTATAACGTCTCGATGATGCACGCCACGCTGCCGGCCAATGCAGTGAACAGCGCGCAGGCGCCCTAGTACGGGAAGCCCTATCGCGGCGCCGCACGGAGAGCCTGCGGTACACGACTGGATCTGCGTATGCGGCCTGCCCATCAGGCGGTTCTTGCGGCTGAGGCTGCGTCGGAGAGGGTTCAGTCACGTAGGAATCCCGGTGGAGATACTCAGACAACGGCCTCCGTCGTTGTGCCACCGGCCGATGTGGAAGAGATGGCCACCAGCCGGGAACACCGGGCGGAACGCCTGCGCAGCGGTGCGCCACTGCTCTGGGTCGTGCTCGGCGAGGAGGCCCTGCGGCGCACGGTCGGCAGCCGCCAGGTCCAGCGCGGGCAGCGGCTGCGGGAGCTGGCCGAATTGCCCAACGTCACCGTGCAGGTCATGCCGCTGTCCGGCGGTGCGCACACTGCCCTCGGCATATCGTTCGTCCTGCTCGACCTCGGCCAATCCCGGACCGTCTACATGGAGGGTCTCACCAGTTCCGACTATCTCGTTCGCCCGCAGCACATCCAGACCTACAGTCTCGCCTTTGATCGACTCCGGGTCGCCTCGCTCGGGAGATCGTGACTCGCTGCGATCATCAACACGCTCATCGATGAGTTAGAGGAGTGAGGCACATGCTCGCCGTCCCAGACCACGCCTGGCACAAGTCCAGCCGCAGCGCCGGAGCCAACAACTGTGTTGAGGTGGCCCAAATGCCTGGGTGGACAGCCGTGCGCGACAGCAAGAACAAAACCGGCACCGTCCCTATCTTCACCGGCGGCGAGTGGGACTCGTTCATCGAGGGTACTGTCGCCAGGTCAGTCCACTCCGGCTGAAGGGCTAGCCGGCGCCCTGCAGGAAACTGACGATGTCCTCGCCCGGGCTGGTGTATCGCAGGGGGTCTCGCAGCGAGGTCCGCGGGACTCGGGTGTCGGTCGGCAGGCCGATGACGGTAGCGAGGAGCACCGCGGCCGCCTGTTCACAGCTATGGGCTGCCAGTCTATCTTGCACTATCCGGTCACAGGAGGACGACGTGCCAGGTGTGCCCCCCGAGAATCTTGCAGAGACAGACTTGCTCCGCGAGCTAAAGCATCTCCACACGACCCGCCACGGCACTTTCCTGCACGGCGCGCCTGATGCGCTGCGTGAACACAGCAGCCGCACCGCGCAGCTCGAGGAGGAATATCTTCGGCGTCATCCCGAACGGGAAGTCGATCCAGCCCGGACCCGGTCCGGTGCCCGGGGTGAGGACGGGAGTGAGGACACCCGCTCCTGACGGCGCCAGCGCGACGGACCCGAGGCTCGCGACGTCGCAAGACATCGACCTGGGCTGGCACCAGTCGAGGAGGAGCTCCTCGAGACGCCGACCGATTGCTCGCTTTATGCGACGTGAATCCAGTGAACCCCGGTCATGTGCTGATCATCCCGAAGATCCACGGTGTGGGGCTGGCCGACCTCGGCAAGTCCGACGGCAGCCGGATGTTCATGGTCGCTCAGCGCTTGGCCACCGCTGTTCGGAACAGCGGTCTGCGGTGCGAGGGAGTGAACCTGTTTCTCGCTGACGGCGAGGCTGCGGGTCAGGAGATTTTCCACGTCCATCTGCACATGTTCCCGCGCTATGTTGGGGGACCGCTTCCGCCTCGATCCCGGGCAGCGGCGAACGTCCCGCAGAGACCTCGATGAGATCGCCGCTCGGGTCCGCGCCGAGTTGTGACGACGGCGTTACATTTGGTGAATGAGCCGCCCGTCTCGGTCTGAGCTCATGCACGCTGTGGGTTCTGGAGCTGTAAGTTTTATCCGGTGAGGGCAGACTTGGCTGTCCATGTCGCCCAGGGAATGGTCCAGTCGTAATAGTCGCCGTCTCTGGGCCCCAGTTGCCGGGCGGAACCAATGATTTCGACGGGATCTCCGGGCAAGACCGCGTCGAAGACCGCCGCCGCGTTGGCCGGGGAGAGGTTGACGCAACCGTGAGAGACGTTGGTCCTGCCCTGCTGGGCCACCGACCACGGCGCCGAGTGGATGAACTCGCCATTGTTGGACATACGCACCGCCCACCGCGCTTCGACATTCTCGTAGTGATATTTCGGGTTGCTCATGTAGTACACGGGATGCTTGCTCATCACGACGTGGGTCCCGCTGTGGGTCACTCGGCCGGGGTCGGAGTCCAGACCGTAACTGGCCGGATAGTCGGCAACGTGGACCCCGTTGGAGTAGCCCACCAACCGGTGAGTTCGGGTATCACCTCGCAGCACGTAGGACCGGCCGATGGTGAAGGTGGAGGCGATATCCTCGCGACCGAAGGCACCGCCACCCATGGCTAGCCCGTAGAGCTTCGCGGTCACGCTGACTCGGGTGTTGGGGGCGAAGTAGTTCCTGGGACGCCAGTGCACCGTGGCGTCATCCAGCCATGACCAGGACCCCTCGGTGGGCACCGAGGGGTGCACCGATAGGGCGTTTTGCACGGCGGCCTTGTCGATGACCTTGGAGCTGAAGGCCAGCGCGATCGGCATCGCGATGCCGTAGGTGGCGTTGTCGGCGACGTTGAGCTGGCCGCTGATCAGGCGCTCGGGGGTGACCGTCTGGAACGAGCCGGTGATCGCGCGGGGTTGGCGGTCGATGCCCGTGGCGGTACCCGACCAGGTGTAAGTCTTGGCGTAGCTCAAGGGCTCAGTGGTCGTCCAGCTCGACCTGTCCGATGAGAACTGCCCAGCCACCACCTTGCCTTCGGGATTGGCCAGTGACACCGCGTTGAGCACGCCATTACGGACCGAAACCCGCACGGGCGCGGTCGGGGTGATATCGGTGGCTCCGTCGCTTGGTTCTGTGACAACCCGAGCCGACACGGTCGGCAACACCGGCAGTACCGAACCAGCTGACTCGGCTGGCCACACCGGCACCTGACCGTAGGCCGTTGGGGTGAAGACGACTGCAGCGCATGGAGTGAGCACCACAACTACCGCCAGCACCCATTCCAGTAGGCGCTGGGGCGAACGTGGCCGTTGGTCACTCGACCTGCCTGCTGCTGCCACACCCACACCTTCCGCCGTGTCGTCTCGACGTAAGAACGACCCAACGGCGCATGTGGTGTGTCTGGTCATCGGGTGAGCAACGAGATTGTGAGTGGCGTTGATTGCGATAGCTCGCATCGCCACTCACGGGCGCAGCTCGTGGGTGCCGTCGGGGAGTCGGCGGGTGATGCCGCGGTGGGCGAGGCGCTCCATCAGTGGGACGGCGACGCGGCGGGTGGTGTCCAGGGCCTGGCGGGCCTGGCTGAGGGTAAATGGGCTGGGCAGGCCGCTCAGCCGCTGGGTGGCGGTGTCGTCGGCGCCGGGAGCGAGGTAGATCCCGTCGGCGATCTTGAGCAGCTCGCCGGCGCGCACCGCGGCGGCGAGCTGTTTGGCGCCCAGCCCGAGTGTGGCGAGCCGGTGCGCCTCGGGTGCGGCGAAGGGCCGTTGCGCGAGCTCGGCGCGGATTTCGGCGATGGCGTTGCGGACCGCGGCAGGCAGCCCAGAGGCCGACACAGCGGGCGGGCCGTCGAGATGCACCCGCCCGCCGGCAAGGGCCAGGTGCGGGCCGAGCAGGAGTTCGACCAACCGCGCCTCGGGCATTCCGGTGACCTGCCGGGCGGTCTCCAACGGCATCCCCGGCTCGAGGGGGTTCGCGGCGGCATGCTCGGCCACCGCGGTCACGAGCTGGGCAGCCCGCTGCGCCAGCAATGCGGGGTCGAGCAGCCAGCCACCCGCCTGCGCTGCCCCAGCCGGTACGGGCGCACCCATCGCGATCAGCTCGTCGCGCCGCACCAGCCCACGGCGGCGCAGCTCGGCGACCCCGTCTGCGACACCGTCCATCGTGGATAGCTCAGCGGCGCGGGCAACGGCCGCCCCACGACGGCGCAACGCAGGCGGTGCGACATCCAGCACGGTGACCCCAGCAGGAATGTGCCGGGTGCCGGGATCCCGAATCAGCGCGCGGTCCCCGATCCGCAGCGGCAACGGATCCGCCAGACCCAACCGCGCGGTATCCCCACCAAGGGGCCGGACCCGCGCAGCCACCGCAACCGTGCCCACATGCAGCACCACATGCCGGGGCAGCTCGGCGGCTGACGACCCCGATATGGAGACATATCGGGGTGCAGAGGGGTCCGTTCGCCCCGATATGTCTCCATATCGGGCTACGACGGACAGCTGGACGTCTATGGTGTGAGTGGTTAACCAGGCTCCCGGGGTAAGCAGAGCGTGACCCCGGCGCACGGCGCTGCACGGCACCCCGCGCAGGTTGACCGCCACCCGAGCCACCGCCGGCGCGGACTCGACGGGTACTCCCAGAGACTGCAACCCCCGCACACTCACCCGCCGCCCCCCAGGGGCCAGCACCAGCTCGTCGCCGACGCGCACCGTCCCGCCGGCCAGTGTGCCGGTGACCACGGTGCCCGCGCCGCGGATGGTGAACGCCCGATCCACCCACAACCGGACGTCGGCCTCGACGTCCGGCTCGGGCAACCCGGCGACCAGTGAGCCCACTGCGGCCCGCAGCTCGTCCAGCCCGACCCCGGTCGTGCCGGAGACACAGACCGCGGGCACCCGGCCCAGCGACGACCCGGCCAGGTGCTCCAGGGCCTCCTCGCGGGCCAGCTCCGGGTCCATCAGGTCGCTGCGGGTCACCACCAACAGGCCATGCCGGACGTCCAGCGCGTCCAGCGCCTGCAGGTGTTCCCGGGACTGCGGCATCCAACCCTCGTCAGCCGCCACCACGAACATGACGGCGGGCACCGGCCCAACCCCGGCGAGCATGTTCGGCACGAACCGCTCATGCCCAGGCACATCAACGAACGCCACCGTCGAGCCCGTGGGCAGGGTCGTCCAGGCGAACCCGAGATCGATGGTCATCCCCCGCCGGCGCTCCTCCGCCCACCGGTCGGGCTCCATCCCGGTCAGCGCCCGGACCAAGGTGGACTTGCCGTGATCGACGTGGCCTGCAGTGGCTACGACATGCATGCCAATACCGCGTCCCGCAACGCGGCGTCCTGCTCGGCGGGCAGCGCGCGCAGGTCGAGCAGGCAGCGGCCACGCTCGATCCGGCCAAGCACCGGTGGGCTACCGGCCCGCAACAGCGCGGCGAAGCGCTCTGGCAGGCTGACCGCGGCACTATCCAGCGTCACCCCCGGCGCGCCGCCGCCCCCCACCGTGGCCCGCGACGCCACCGCCATCACATCCACACCGTGTGCGGCCAGCGCCACCGCGATCGCCGCCGCTCGCCGCTGCAACGAGCCCGGCTCTGCGGCCAGCGCCTGCGCAGTGGGCGTCGCCGGGCCACGAAGGGTGGCCTCCAGGGCGGCGAGGGTGAGCTTGTCCACGCGCAACGCCCGGGCCAGCGGGTGCCGGCGCAGCCGGGTCACCAGCTCTGCAGAGCCCAGCAGCAGCCCGGCCTGCGGACCGCCCAGCAGCTTGTCACCACTGGCCGTGACCAGGTCGGCGCCCTGAGCCAGCGCGGTGGCGGCGTCCGGCTCGTCGGGCAGCGCGGGGTGCGGCGCGAGCAGGCCCGAGCCGATATCGGCGACCACCGGCACGCCCAGTCCGGTCAGCTGCGCCACCGGCACCGACGAGGTGAACCCCGTGATGCGGAAATTCGACGGATGCACCTTGAGCACGAACCCGGTCTGCGACCCGATCGCCGCGGCATAGTCCTCGCGCCGGACCCGGTTGGTGGTGCCAACCTCACACAGCCGGGCACCAGTGGACACCAGCAGATCGGGGATGCGGAACCCGTCGCCGATCTCCACCAACTCGCCGCGGGCCAGCACGATCTCCCGGCCGGCCGCCAGCGCCGTCGCGGCGAGCACCAGCGCAGCGGCGCCGTTGTTCACCACATGAACGCTGGCCGCCGCCGGCACCGCGTCGGCCAGCGCGCCCAGCGCGCCTGCCCCGCGACGGCCACGCCCCCCAGTGGCCAGGTCGAGCTCGATGTCGGTGGTGCCGGCCGCGGCGTCCAGCGCCTCGATCGCCGCTGCGGACAGCGGTGCCCGACCGAGGTTGGTGTGCAGCAGCACCCCGGTCGCATTGAGCACCGGACGCAGGGACGTCGCCATGTCCGGCAATCTGGCCAGCACGTCCGCGACCACGCCGGCTGGCGGTAGGACGCCCTCGCGCACCCGCTGCTGGGCCGCGGAAACCGCCTGCTTCACCTGCGGGCGCCCGAGCTTCTCGGCGGCGGCCGCGACAGCCGGATCGGCCAGCACCACGTCGGTGCGCGGGACCTGCCGGCGGAAATCCATGGCCGCACGGTAACTCCCCCGCCAGCCCGCCACCATCGCCTGCCTGTTGCGCGGACAGCTCAACCGCAGCGGGGCGGCGACACGCACGTGCTGCGCGGAGCGGCGGTGCACTTCGCCGCAGTCTGGCGATGTAACTGTGCTGGTGTGGCCAGGCTGCGGGTGCTGCGACTGGCGCTCTTGCGGGGTAGCGGTGTGACGTCCACCCGGCCTGCGGTCGCCAGGTGGTGAAAGTCGGCGCGGAAGAGGTCCAGCTCGCCGAGTTGAGCGTCGAGGAATCCCTCACACCGCGCCAGTAGGCGGTCGCGCTCAGCGGTCTGATTCTTCGAATTCTTTGAACGATCTGTGGATCCGTGGTTACGATGCAAGCGGGAGCCGTTGAGGGGAGACCGTCGTGTCCGCACTGCGGCGCGTCGTGCACGAGGTCCGCTCCGTCGAGATCGGCGTCGCCACCCACTACGAGCAGCACCAGCTTGTGGTGGGCCGGGATCAGGTGGAGGGGCTGTTCGCCGATCCTGCCCTGGCAGCAGTGCGCGCGCACGTCGCCGTACCGGGCGACCGGGTTCGGATCATCGCACCGCTCGACGTGGTCGAGCCGCGCTCCAAGGGACCGGGCGGAGGGACCTTTCCCGGCTGGGTGGCGTCGGTCAACCGCAAGCGTGGCGGCGACACGCACGTACTGCGCGGGGCAGCGGTGCTGGCCGCCGGGCACCTGCCGCGCAATCAGGAGGGCCTCATCGACATGTCCGGTCCGGCCGCGCAGCTATCCCCGTTCGGCCGGACGAACAATGTCGTGATCGAGTTCGACCGCGCTGACGGCGCCTCCTGGCAGGAGGCTGAGGTCGCGGTGCGCCGCGGGTTGCTGCGGCTCGCAGTGCACCTCGCGGACGCCGCCGTCGACGCTGCGCCCGACGCTATAGAGGAGTTGGCGCAACCACACCGGCCGGGTACGCCCACTGGCGGGCTGCCCCGCGTCGGGGTGATCACCAACCTGCAGACCCAGGGAGCGTTCAAGGACGTCTTCGTCTACGGGCGCAGCATGGCAGGCAGCCTGCCGACCCTGTTCGACCCCGCCGAGATCGAGGACGGCGCCGTGGTCAGCGGCCAGTACGGGCACCCGGCACTGCGCAACCCGACCTACCTGCACTGCAACCACCCGGTGATCGCCGAGCTGCGGGCCCGCGACGGCCAGGACCTCCGCTTCGCCGGGGTAGTGCTGTGCCCGGAGCCGGTAGAGCAGGGCGACAAGGAACTGGTCTCCACGCACGCTGCCTGGCTGTGCCGCGCCGCCGGCTTCGATGCCGCCATCGTGACCAAGGAGGGCGCGGGCAACGCCGACAACGACCTGATGTTGAAGGTTGATGCCCTGGAGGCCGACGGTCTGACCGCGGTGGCGCTGTACGCCGAAATGTCCGGCGCCGACGGCACCGGTCCACCGCTGGTGGCTGGCCCGCGACGAGGTGCGGTGGTCAGTACGGGGAACTACGATCAGCGGGTGAAGCTGCCCGCGGTTGAGCGGGCGTTGGGGGGCACCCGGCTGGGCATCGCCGACGCGGAGGCGACCTCCGCGGTCGAGGTCCCGACTGCCGCGATCCTCAGCGCCCTGAGTCCGCTGGGCGCCGGGCGGCTGACCTGCCGTTCGGAGCAGCAGCTGGGAGGCGTCGCCTGATGCGCATCGTGCACTACGTCAACCAGTTCTCTGCCGGGCTCGGCGGTGAGGACGCCGCAGGCATCGGCCCCCGGGTGCTTGAGGGGGCGGTCGGCCCCGGACGCCTGCTGGCTCAGTTGCTCGGCGACGAGCATCAGATCGTGGCCACGATCGTGTGCGGTGACGATTACGCGGCCTCCAACACCGCCGCCGCTGACGAGCTACTCGGGTTGGCCCGCAACGCCGGTGCCGAGCTGCTGGTCACCGGGCCCGCCTTCGGCAGCGGGCGCTACGGGCTGGCGTGCGCCCGCCTGGTCGCCGCCGCCGACGCCGCTGGGCTGCCGGCGCTGGCCACGATGCACCCGGACAACCCCGGCATCGCCGACGCGGGAGCCGCACCGGTCGTGGCCGCGGGCGCCACCACCCGGGAGATGCGCCCGACATTGCAGCGGGTCGCCGCCGCGATCGCGAAACTGGCCACCGGCGCGGCCCTGACCGCCGCCGACGGTCGGGTGGCTAAGGCCGCCCGGATCGGCCGGCTGGTCGAGCATCGCGCTGCACATCGGGCGGTCGAGCTCGTGCTGCGCAGGCTCGGCGGCGACCGGGAGAGCACGGAGATCCCCGTCGGCGGGTTCGATGCGGTGGACCCGGCGGCACCGGTCGACAAGGCGGCCAGCGCGATCGTCGCGTTGGTGACTGAGGGCGCCGTGGTGCCCATCGGGAACCCGGACCGGCTCGAGTCGGCTCGCGCCACCCGCTGGCTGCGCTACCAGATCGACGGGATGGACACGCTCGCCTCCGGTGTCTGGGAATCGGTGGCCGGCGGCTTCGCGACAACCGCCGCCAACGCAGACCCGAACCGGCTACTGCCGCTGGACGCCGCCCGCACGCTGGAGCGCGAGGGCGCGATCGGCCGGCTGCACGGCGAATTCATGGTCACGGTGGGCAACGGCACGTCGGTGGCCGCGGCGCGGCGCTTCGGCATCGAGTGGGCCGCAGAGCTGCGCAAGGCGGGCGTGCAGGCGGCGATCCTGACCGCCACTTGAGGCACCGGAACGCGTTGCGGGTCAACGCTTGCCAAGGAGCTGGAGCGGGCCGGTATCCCCACCGCCCTGATCACCAACCTCGTGACGATCGCGGAGCAGGTCGGCGCGCTGCGCATCGTGCCGGGTCGAGGAATCCCCTACCCGTCGGGCGACCCGAACCTGCCGCTGCCGGCCGAGCAGGCATGGCGGCGCCAGCTGGTGCAGCGCGCATTGGATGCGGTCGCCACCGCGGTCGAGCGCCCAACGATCTTCGAGGTCGATGTCGCGGCACGGGCCGATGCCTGACGCAGCGGTCGTCCGGGCAGCCAGCCTCGTGCTGGCCCACACCCCTGGCCTGGCCCGGCACGGCTCCAAGCCGATGCGAACGTTGGCTGGCGACGCCGAGCTGGCGACCAGCTTCCTGGCCAACTTGCGCAGTTTCGACGATGCCGTCGGCTACCCGCCGCACCAGGCGTTCTTGGGCGCCTGCCACCCTCGCGAGCTGCCGCCCCGCCCGTGGGTCGGAGCTGGGTTGGCCGGCGCGCAACGCTTCGCGCCGTTCGGGGAGCTGATGCCGGAGGAGGAGTTCCTCGGGCTGATGGCCGCAGTCGACGAGTTCGACCTGCTGGTGCTCACCACGGAGGTCGCCGAGCGGGCCGCCAAGCGGCTGGCTGAGCATCCGCTGGCAGCGCACCTGGACCTGGACCGGATCTCCGCAGCGGCCGGTGATGTCGCCGCTGCTGTCGCCGGCGGCGCCCTGCCCGTGCACCTGGCACCTGATTGTCTCGCGGGCGCGCTGCGCGGTGCGCACGAAGAGGACGAGTCACTGGTCGCTCATGTGTTGCTGGAGAACCTGGCCTGCAAGGCCACCGGCACGCTGGCGTTGCTGCACCTGGTGCACGACAACGGCGTCGACCCTGCGGCCATCGGTTACACGATCTCCTGCTCCGAGGAAGCCGTCGGCGACCGCTACCAGCGGGGCGGGGGCAACATGGGCAAGACGATCGCAGCGGTCGCCGGACTCACCGAGTCGTCCGGGACGGACGTCAAAAACTTCTGCGCAGCACCCATCCCGGCGCTGGTGATCGCCGCCAGCCTCGTGGTGGCGGGGGTATTCGAGCAGGTCGTGGTCGTCGCCGGCGGCTCCCAGCCCAAGCTCGGGATGAAGTTCGAAGGGCACCTGCGCCACGGCCTGCCCGTGCTGGAAGACGTGATCGGCGGCACCGCGATGCTGGTGACGGCCGACGACGGCGTCTCACCCCGGATCAGGCTCGACGCCGTCGGTCGCCACCGGGTGTCCTCGGGTGGCTCCGGTGCGCAGATCCTGCACGACCTGGCCGTGCGGCCGCTGGAGGCGATCGACGCCCGGATGTGCGACGTCGACGACTACGCCACCGAGCTGCACAACCCGGAGATAACTGAGCCGCAGGGCTCAGGGGACGTCGCGGCGCGCAACTACCGCACGATCGCTGCGTTGGCGGCCCGCCGCAAGGAGATCGCCCGCGAGGACATCGACTCCTTCGTCGCCCAGCGTGGCATGCCGGGTTACTCCCCCACTCAGGGCCACCTGGCGTCAGCGGTGTGTTACCTGCCCCATGCCCTGCGGCGGCTCCGGACCGGACCGGCCACCCGGGTGTTACTGCTGGCCAAGGGCAGCCTGTTCCTCGGGCGGATGAGCCAGCGGTCCGACGGCATGAGCGTCCTGCTGGGACGCAACGGAGGATGACGCATGAGTTCAGCGGTGGTGGACGCGACGAAGGATACCTTCGACGAGCTGGTCAGGTCGGGTGTGGTGCTCATCGACGTGTGGGCGCAGAGCTGCCGCCCGTGCGTGGCGTTGGCGCCGCACATGGCGAGCATCGCCGCCACGAACCCGGACCTGACCGTGGTGAAGCTGGATGCCGGCAAAGCCCGGCGGCTGTGCATGTCGCTGCAGGTCCGCGGCCTTCCCACCATCCTACTGTTCCACGATGGCAAGGAAGTAGCGCGGATCTCCGATCCCAGCCTCACTGCAGATCAGGTCGATGCGTGGCTGGTCACGGCGTTAGCCCAGTTACCGACAGCCACCCAGTTACCGACAGAGGAGGCGTGAATGTTCGACGGTAAGCAGGTCATCGTGATCGGGGAACGCGACGGGGTCGCGGGGCCCGCGATTGCAATCTGTGTCGAGGCGGCGGGTGCCTCGGTGGCCTACGTCGCCACCGAATGCTTTGTTTGAACGGCCGCCGGGGCCATGGATCTGTCCACCCAGGAGACGATCAAGCGCCTGGCCGACCAGCGCGGCGCCGACGCGCTGCTGGTCCTGCTCGGCGCGCCGGACGCGGAGAGCGCCGGGATCGCCGCCGAGACGGTGGTGCTCGGTGATCCGAGCTGGGCAGGACCGTTGGCCGGGGTCCAGTTGGGCCTCCCCGTGTACCACATCCTCGAAGAGGAGCTGCGCGCCGCCGTTCCCGCTGAGGTGTGGGAGGAGCAGGTCGGGTTGATGGTCGACGTGCTGGAGGTGGATGCGATTGCCGACGCAGTGCGGGAGTTCCGCGAGCAAGCGTCCCGCTAGCCGCTCCGTAGACCCCCCGTAACGGCTTTGCGTTGTCTGATCGCAGTCGCCGTGAGTCGCTCCGCGCATCGGCCACAGCCGTCTTTTCAACTGGGCGTGGTGGGCTTCGATCCTGTTGTTGGCGTACTGCTCGGTGCGGTGCCAGGCCTTGGGAAGAACCTCTTCGAGAACCGGGGATAGGACGCGGTCTAGTCCGTGACAACCTCGACCGGCGCCGCGACGGCGGTGGCCAAGGCACGGTCGAAGAACCGCCGGACTGCGCTCCTGTCCCGCTGGGGTGACAGGTACACGTCGATAGCTTGGCGCCGTCGATGCTGCTGGTCCGGCGGATTACGGGTGACCATGACAACGTCGCCGGACCCGGCTGCATCATCCAATCCAGCTTCGGCTCAGGACACCACGGCAACTTCGAAGTCATCGTACCCCTACAACTTAATGACAGCTCGATCGAGCTTCGTCATTTCTTCCGCAACAGCAGCGATGTCCGCCTGCCGTGGACCAGGGCTCAGTTTATCACCCAATCCTGTGCAGGACTTGGTGGTATCATCCAGTCCAGTTTCGGCTCTGCGGGCCACGGCAGCTTCGAGGTGATCGTCGATGAGCGCCGAATTACCGTTCCTTCCCCGGCCGCCATCAGTCCTCGGTATCGCCCAGGGCGTGTTTAATGTGCCACTCGACGGGGTGAGCTGGAACGGCAGCATGTACATCTTCTTCAGCACCGATTGCCGTCAAGCAGGAGTATATGCCCTGATGGGCAGGTCCGTACTGACCCGTTCTAGCAACAATGGCCTTGACTTCACGCCCCTCTACGAAGTGTCACACGACAAGTTTATCAACGTGTCTACAATGATCGTTGACGCGCACGAGCATGGACTCCCGGGAACTGGTCCACAGCTTGTCATCTTTG
>DASYIL010000192.1:0-1609 GCA_035997545.1 Pseudonocardiaceae bacterium | reverse complement strand
CGGGGCAGCCATCGCCGCGTGTCGCCGCGCCGACGTGCGGTTCTCCGCCACCGCCCGAATGGACCCCAAGATCACCAAGACGATCGCCGGGATCAGCGAGGACGCCTGGAGCCCGATCAAGTACCCGCACGCCATCTTCGACGAGAACGAGCAGCGCTGGATCTCCGACGCCGAGGTCGCCGAAGTGCCCTACACCGCCTTCGCCGGCAAGAAGGCCCACGCGGTGACCGCCCGGCTGATCGTGCGCCGGGTCCGCCGCCTCGCCCCACCCCACCAGGGGGAACTGCTGCCCGCCTGGCGCCACCACGCGATCTTCACCGACAGCCCATTCCCGATGCTCACCGCCGAGACCGACCACCGCGACCACGCCATCATCGAACAGCTGATAGCCGACCTCATCGACGGACCCCTCGCACACCTACCCTCAGGCCATTTCGCTGCCAACACCGCCTGGTTGACCTGCGCCGGGATCGCCCACAACCTGCTGCGCGCCGCCGCCACCCTCGCCTCCCGCCGCCACGGCCGAGCCCGCAGCTCCACCCTGCGCCGCGAGCTGATCACCGTCGCGGCCCGGCTCGCGCACCGCGGACGCGACCAACTGATCCTGCACCTACCCCAAGACTGGCCCTGGCAAGACGCCTTCTCCGGGCTGTTCGACGCCACCCATCGTGCTCCACCGGCCCGCGCGTCCTTATCCGGCATCCCCACGCCGACCGCATCCCCCGACGGCCCCCGCGGCCCATCCCTGCACGACCGACCACAGCGCACGGACAAACCGCAGAACCGTCAGCGGCGGACCCTTCACGGCCCCGAACAGCACAACGATCACCAGCCAAGAGAACGATCACCAACAATTATCCGGTGGATCGAGGCTGAGCGAGCCGCCGCAGGGCAGGCCGCAATCGCCGACGGGATGGCTGCGGTAGTGGAATTCGAGACTAAAAGTTCGCCTGAATGAGAGCTTACATACCGCTCGTGATCGCCCGGATGACCGCCTTGTCCTCATGGGATGCACGCCCATCGCGTGCTGCCGCCATCTTCTTGGCCTCGTCCCGTGCGGCCCCCAGCACAGACATCACTTCATCAACCTTCCCCGGCTCCATGATGGCTTCCCAGGTGAATGGTGGTGATATCGACATCCACACCTTGCCTTGCACCACCGTCACGACCACCGTCGCGTCAACTCTCTGCATGCCTTTGACGGAGACTCTGCGGGGTACGCCCATGGTGTTGAGCCGGCTCGGCTCGGCGGGCAGCTCGCGGTCCTCTCGGATCACCGGGCCTCGCCCCGGCCGCCGCACAGTGCCAGCTCAGTACTCTTGGTCGACATGCCGCCCTTCCGACTGTCAAGCTCTGTCACCTGCCGCTAGCCTGTTCGACGCGGACCACCAAGAGAACGGCTGAGAGGTTCACAAAGGTTGACAACCATGTCAGTCGGAGAGGTACTGAGGGCAGCTCGCAACGCCGCTGGCATCAGCTTGTCCGTGATGGCCACCCGTACGCACTACAGCAAGCCCTACCTCAGCATGGTGGAGACTGGCAGGCGTGCCGCGACCACAGATGTGGTCAGCGCGTATGAACGAGTGCTCGGTATAAGGAAATTGGGCGA
>DASYIL010000191.1:0-5751 GCA_035997545.1 Pseudonocardiaceae bacterium | reverse complement strand
GGCAAGGACGATCGCGGCAGACCGATCCGGGAGAAGACGGAGCTGCACGGCAAGGGGATGCGCTATCGCGTGTGCTACCGCGATCCGAACGGGCACGCCAAGCGGTCGCAGAGTTTCCCCGACCGCCAGAAGGGTGTCGCTGAGGCGTTCCTGCATGAGGTGGAGACCGATAAGGACAAGGGCTCGTATCTTGACCCGACCGCTGGGCGGATCACCTTCCGGCGGTTCGCCGAGACGTGGCTTGCCGCGCAGACATTCGCCGAGTCCACACGGGAGTCCGTCGCGGGCCGGTTAGTCCGGGCATGTTTATCCGCACTTCGGTGACACGGAGTTGCGCTCGATCGGCCCAGCCATGATCCAGGCGTGGGGTCGGCGGCTACAGCAGCAGGGCCTGGCCGAGACCTACCGGCGGACTCTCTTCGCGAACGTGTCGGGCGTCTTCACCGCGACCTACACCCACCTCATGCCGTCCAGCTCCGAGCGCACCCGCCGGGCCGTGGACGGCGTGTTCCAGCTGGTCGACCCCGAGCAGGCGGAAGGCCCGGAACCTGTACCCGAGGGTGAGGACTCCGGGCCTCCGACGGCCTGGTGACGGCCTGATCATGGGTGTCCAACCCAAAACCACAGGTTAGAGAGCCCCCGCGATCAGACGTCGTAGTACAGGGCGAACTCGAAGGGATGCGGGCGCAGCCGTAGCGGGTCGATCTCGTTCTCGCGCTTGAGCGCGATCCAGGTCTCGATCAGGTCCGGGGTGAAGACCCCACCCTCGAGCAGGTAGTCGTGGTCGGCCTCGAGGCGGTCGATCACTGCACTGAGACTTGCCGGCACCTGCGCAACGTCCTTGGCCTCCTCGGGCGGCAGCTCGTAGAGGTCTTTGTCAATCGGTGCGGGGGGCTCGTAGGCGTTCTTGATCCCGTCCAACCCGGCCATCATCATCGCGGCGAAGGCCAGGTAGGGGTTACCCGAGGCGTCCGGGCACCGGAACTCGATGCGTTTGGCCTTGGGGTTGTTGCCGGTGATCGGGATCCGGATGCAGGCCGACCGGTTGCGCTGCGAGTAGACCAGGTTCACCGGTGCTTCGAACCCAGGCACCAGGCGGTGGTAGGAGTTCACGGTCGGGTTGGTGAACGCCAGCAACGACGGCGCGTGGTGCAGGATGCCCCCGATGTAGTGCCGCCCGGTGTCGGACAGCCCGCCATAGCCTGACTCGTCGTGGAACAGCGGCACGCCATCCATCCACAGCGACTGGTGGGTATGCATCCCGGAGCCGTTGTCCCCGAACAGCGGCTTGGGCATAAAGGTCACGGTACGCCCGGCTGCCCAGGCGGTGTTCTTGATGATGTACTTGTAGAGCTGTAGGTCGTCGGCCGCGTGCAGCAGGGTGTTGTACTTGTAGTTGATCTCTGCTTGCCCCCCGGTCCCCACCTCGTGGTGCGCCTTCTCCACGGAGAATCCGCACCCGATGAGGTTGGTGACCATCGCGTTGCGCAGGTCGGCGAAGTGGTCGGTCGGCGGTACCGGGAAGTAGCCGCTCTTGTAGTTGACCTTGTAGCCCTTGTTCCCGCCCTCCTCGTCCGAGCCGGTGTTCCACCAGCCCGCGATCGAGTCGATCTCGTAGAACGCGGAGTTCGGCGTGGTGTCGAAGCGCACCGAGTCGAAGCAGTAGAACTCGGCCTCGGGGCCGAAGTAGGCGGTGTCGGCGATGCCGGTCGAGGCCAGGAACTCCTCGGCCTTGCGGGCCACGTTGCGGGGGTCGCGGCTGTATGCCTCCCGGGTGAACGGGTCGTGCACGAAGAAATTGATATTCAATGTCTTCTGCACCCGGAACGGGTCGATGCGCGCCGTCGCAGGGTCGAGCAGCAGCAGCATGTCCGACTCGTGGATCGACTGGAACCCGCGCACCGACGAGCCGTCGAACGCCAGGCCCTCCTCGATGACCTCCGCGTCGAAGAAGCTGGGCGGGACCGTGAAGTGCTGCATGACGCCTGGCAGATCGCAGAAGCGGACGTCGATGAACTCGACACCCTCGTCGGCGATGAAGCGCAGGACCTCATCGGAGTTGGTGAACACCGTTCGTTCGCTCCTTCGTACGCAGTGCTGTCGGGCCGGCGTGATGGGTCGGTCCGCTGCGGCGAACCTAGGAGGGAGTTGTTGCCCGACCATCAACCGGTTGTTTCGCCAAGGTTACGAGGGTGGCGGTGGGCGAGGCTAGCCCGGTAAGACATACTCTGGACAGGTGTACAGGTGGACCCAGACCTGGCTTGCTGGCCCTCCCCAGCCCCCTGAGGATACCGGCGGCCAGGACTACCCTGGTCAGCGGCTCGGACTGCCCGAGACCGGACCGGGTTCCGCTGCCGGCTTCGGTTCCCGCATCCTCGCTATCACGATGGACTGGCTGCCCTGCACGGTGGCTGCCCAGCTGCTCACCACAAACCCGGCGTTCTCGGCGTTGGCTTTGTTCGCGGCGGTGACCGCGCTGTCAATCGGGATCGTGGGTCGCACACCCGGGCATGCCGTGGCAGGGCTGCGGGTGGCGCTGCTGGACGGGCGTCGGGCCGGTTTTGGTGCCGGGGTGATCCGCACGGTGTTGCTGTGCCTGCTCATCCCACCGGTGGTGTACAACGCTGACGGCCGCGGCCTGCACGACCGGGCCGTCGGAACCATCGTGCTGCGGACCCGCTGAGTTCAACCCTCGACACACTCAGCCCTCGACATAACCAGCCCTCGACACAACCCAGCCCGATAATCAGCGCCGGCGTACCGCGCGCTGCATGTTGCGCATCTTGGCGCCGTGCGGGAGCGGGCCCTTGGGCATCGCGGCACTTCGGGCGGCGAGGACGGCCAGCTTGCCCTCCAACCCGTCGATCTGCGCCGCGCTGATGTTGCGCGGCAGTTTGGCCAGATGCCGTGGCAGTTTCGCCAGGGGGACCTGGCCCTCACCGTTACCCACCGTGACGTCGTAGATCGGAATATCCCCAATCAGCCGGGATACCCGCTTCTTTTCTTGCGCCAGCAGCGGCTTGAGCCGATGCGCGGCCCCTTCGGCGACCAGCACGACTCCGGGCCGCCCGAGGACCCGGTGCACGGCGTCCAGCTGGGTGGTACCCGCGACGGCGGGCGTCACCTTCCACCGACCGCGCATGTTGTCCAGCGCCCAGGCCGCGGCGCCGGGCTGGCCGTCGACCTTGGCGAAGACGTTGCGTTGAACCCGCCGCCCGAAGATCATTATTGCCGTGAGCAGGCCAGCCGTGATGCCCAGCGGTAGGGAGAACCACAGCTGGTTGAGTAGGAAGCCCAGCCCGAGCCCGACTGCGGTGATAACCAGGAACGCGCCGATCATCAACGGCAGCAGCGCCTTGTCCTCACGGCGCTGGACCTTGAAGGCCTCGAGGATCTGCGCCCGGCGTTGCTTCGACGCGGCGCGGCGCTCCCGCTTGGCGGCCTTCGTCGCTTCCTTGTCCTTGGCTTTTGAGGGGGGCTTGGGGGCCATGCTCCCAGAATACGGTGAACGAGATGCGGGCGCCGCCGACCACACTGTGGGTGGCGGGCCAACAGGGGTCAGCGGGCCAGCAGGCTGGACGCTTCCTGCGCGGCCGGGCCGACCGCGGCCAGGTGCGCGAGGTGTTCGGGCACTCGATCGCCGCGGTACGCGATCGCCTGCGCGTAGAGCCGGCCGGCCCGGTAGGACGATCGGACCAACGGTCCAGCCATCACGGCAGCGAAACCCATCCGCTCGCCGGCCTGGGCGTGCTCGACGAACTCCTGCGGCGTGACCCACTGCGCTACCGGATGGTGCCGCGCCGACGGCCGCAGATACTGGGTGATGGTGAGGATCTCGCATCCGACGGCATGCAGGTCGGTCATCGCCGCGGTGACCTCCTCGGGCTCCTCGCCCAGGCCCAGGATGAGGTTGGACTTGGTCACCAGCCCCACGTCGCGGGCTGCCCGCAGCACGTCCAGCGAGCGCTCGTAGCGAAAGGCCGGCCGGATCCGCTTGAAGATCCGTGGCACGGTCTCGAGGTTGTGCGCCAGCACCTGGGGTGCGGCGTCGAACACTTCGCCGAGCAGCTCTGGGCGGGCGTTGAAGTCCGGGATGAGCAGCTCAACCCCGGTGCCGGGATTGAGCGTGTGGATCTGTCGGACAGTCTCGGCGTAGAGCCATGCGCCGCCGTCCGGGAGGTCGTCACGCGCCACCCCAGTGACCGTCGAGTAGCGCAGCCCCATCGCCCGCACCGACTCGGCGACCCGCCGTGGCTCGTCGCGGTCCAGCTCGGCGGGGCGACCGGTGTCGATCTGGCAGAAATCGCAGCGGCGGGTGCACTGGTCGCCACCGATGAGGAAGGTGGCCTCCCGGTCCTCCCAGCACTCGTAGATGTTGGGGCAGCCGGCTGCCTCGCAGACCGTATGCAGGCCCTCCCGGTGCACCAGGCCCTTGAGTTCACGAAACGACGGCCCCATCGTCGCCCGCGTCCGGATCCATGGCGGCTTGCGCTCGATCGGGGTCCGGCTGTTGCGGACCTCCAGACGAAGCAGCTTGCGGCCGCTGGCATCAGGTCTTGGGGGAGCAACGCTCACGAGGGCGAGCCTACGCGGGATCCGGCTGGCCGTAATACGCGCCACTGTGCACATCGAGCGCGGTGGCGGCGTAAAGCTGCGGCAACGTTCCCCCGGCGACACCCTGGGCGATCAGCTTGTTACCCCACCGCACGACCTGGGCAAACGGCCCGGCCGAGTACATGCGGGCGTAGTTGACGGCCAGTTCGGTGTCGGTGAGGTCGGGGTGGGCAGCGACCGCCAGCAGATCCCGCCCGGCCGCTCGGGCCCGGCGGTCCAGCTCAAAGCTGAAAAGCAGATTGGCCAGTTTCGACGCCGCTGTAGGCTCTGACCGGGTCGTACCGGCGCTGATCGAAGTTCAGGTCGTCGACATCCAGACTGTCGCCGCGGTGAGCGAGGTTGGACACCGTGACCACCCGGGCTCCGGGGACCCGAGCGGGCGCAAGCAGCCAGGTCAGCGCCGCGTGCCCAAGGTGGTTTATCGGATCGCCGCTGGCCACGCCAACCGGGTGCCGTGGGGGAGCTCGTCGGAGCTCACCTGCAGGGTGCCGTCCAGGCAGTGCAGGACGGCGCGACGCACCGCGGACTGCACCTGCGCCACCGAGACCGGCCGGCCCAGCTCAGCGGTCAACGATGTCACGCCGGCATCGGTGATGCCACATGGCACGATCCGGTCGAAGGCAGCCAGGTCAGGTTCGCAGTTCAGGGCGAACCCGTGCATAGTCACGCCCCGGCTGACCCGGACCCCGATCGCCGCGATCTTGCGTTCCGGACGGCTGGTCGCAGGGTCAGCCACCAGCCACACCCCCGAACGTCCCGAGATCCGCCCGGTATCCAGACCCAGCTCGGTGCACACGGCGATCAGCGCCTGCTCGAGGCGCCGCACGTAGTCGATGACGTCGACCGGCTGGGCAAGCCCGACCAGGGGGTAGCCGACGAGCTGGCCCGGCCCGTGCCAGGTGATCTTTCCACCACGGTCGACGTCGATCACCGGCGTGCCGTCGTGGGGCCGCTCGCCGGGTGTGGTCCGCCGGCCGGCCGTGTATACCGAAGGGTGCTCCAGCAGTAGCAACACGTCGGGCCCGATTCCCTCGGCGCGAGCGGTGGCTAGCTCGCGTTGCAGTTCCCAGGCCCGGGTGTAGTCGATGGTGCCGAGCTGGCGGACTTGCACGGGTGCTGTGGCGGCCCGGCAGGTCC
>DASYIL010000190.1:0-3360 GCA_035997545.1 Pseudonocardiaceae bacterium | reverse complement strand
TCAGCCGAGGCGATCGCAGCGATTTTGGCGGTGCTGAAGACGGGTGCGGCCTATCTGCCGATCGACCCGGAGCTGCCAGCGGCCCGGATGGAGTTCATGATCGCCGACGCCACGCCGGTCGCGGTGATCACGACGGCGGGTCTGCGCTCGCAGTTGGACCGGTGCGATCTGCGGGTGATCGATCTTGAGGATCCGGCAGTCGATGCCCAGCCCAGCACGGGGTTGCCTGGTCCGGCGCCCGATGACATCGCGCATGTCATCTACACCTCGGGCACTACCGGGGTGCCCAAGGGTGTCACGGTGACCCATAGCAATGTCGTCCAGTTGTTCGACGCGCTCGAGGCCGGGGTGGCGCTGAGCACCGATCAGGTGTGGTCGCAATTCCACTCGCTGGCATTCGACTTCTCGGTGTGGGAGATCTGGGGTGCCCTGCTGCACGGCGGGCGACTGGTCATCGTGCCCGAAATGGTGGCCCGCTCACCCGAACAGTTCCACGCCCTGCTGATCTCCGAACAGGTCACGGTGTTGACCCAGACCCCCTCGGCGGTGGCGGCGTTGACCCCACAGGGACTGGACTCAGCGACGCTGGTGATCGGCGCCGAAGCCTGCCCGGTCGAGGTGGTGGACCGGTGGGCGCCGGGCCGGGTGATGGTCAACGTCTACGGGCCCACCGAAACCACCATGTGGATGTCCAAGAGCGCCCCGCTGGCCGCGCACTCCGGCCCGCCGCCGATCGGGTCGCCGATCACGCGGGCCGCGGCGTTTGTGTTGGACTCCTGGCTGCGTCCGGTACCGGCCGGAGTGGTCGGTGAACTGTATGTGGCCGGTGCCGGTGTCGGGGTCGGCTACCTGCGCCGCGCAGGGCTGACGGCGTCGCGGTTTGTGGCATGCCCGTACCTCGGCGCCGGCCAACCCGCACAACGGATGTATCGCACCGGGGACCTGGTCTGCTGGGGCCCCGACGGTCAGCTGCGCTACCTGGGCCGCTCCGATGAGCAGGTCAAGATCCGCGGCTACCGCATCGAACTCGGCGAAGTCGCGGCCGCGCTGACCGGACTGGCCGGGGTCGCGCAGGCGGTGGTCATCGCCCGCGAGGACCGCCCCGGCGACAAGCGCCTGGTCGGCTACATCACCGGCACCACCGACCCCATACAGGCCCGCGCCCAGCTCACCGAGCGCCTACCCGCCTACATGGTCCCCGCCGCCGTCGTCGTCCTAGACGCCCTGCCCATGACCACCAACGGCAAACTCGACACCCGCGCCCTGCCGGCACCGGAATACACCGCCGGGGAATACCGCGCTCCGGCCAGCGCCGTCGAGGAAATCCTGACCGGCGTCTACGCCCAAGTCCTCGGACTCGACCGCGTCGGGGTCGACGACTCCTTCTTCGACCTCGGCGGCGACTCGCTGTCAGCAATGCGCCTGATCGCCGCCATCAACACCAGCCTGGACACCACCCTCGCCGTCCACACCGTCTTCGAAGCACCCACCATCGCCCAGTTGGCGCCCCTGATCCACGAGGATGGGGGTCGGCTGGAGCCGTTGGTGGCGGTGGAGCGGCCCGCGGTGGTCCCGTTGTCGTATGCGCAGCAACGGTTGTGGTTGCTTGATCAGTGGCAGGGGCCCTCCCCGGTCTACAACATGGTGGCGGCGTTGCGGTTGAGCGGCCCGCTCGACGTCGACGCGCTGGTCGCGGCGCTGGCCGATGTGGTGGGCCGCCAGGAGAGCCTGCGCACGGTGGTGGCGGCGCCCGACGGAATACCGCAGCAGGTGTTGGTGCCGCCCGGGCGGGCAGAAGTAGGGTGGGACTTCGGGTGGAAGGTTGTCGACGCGACCGGCTGGTCGGATGCCCGCCTTGATGAGTCCGTGGGCGACGCGGTCCGCTACACGTTCGACCTCGCCACCGAAATCCCGCTGCGGGCAACACTTTTCCGTCTCGCGCAGGACAAGCACGTGCTGGTTGCGGTGCTGCACCACATCGCCGCCGACGGTGGATCGATCGCACCGCTGCTGGCTGATCTGGGAGTTGCCTACGCCAGCCGATGTGCGGGCCAGCCCCCCGACTGGGCGCCGTTGCCGGTGCAGTACGTCGATTACACGCTGTGGCAGCGCAGGCTGCTGGGTGATCTGACCGCTAGTGACGGCCCGATCGCCGCGCAGCTTGCCTACTGGGAGCAGGCACTGGCCGGGCTGCCCGAGCGGCTCGAGTTACCCACCGACCGGCCCTATCCGGCGGTTGCCGATCAGCGCGGCGCTACTGCGGCGGTCCAATGGCCCGTGCGACTGCAGGAACAGATCGCGCGGGTTGCCCGCGCGCACAACGCGACCAGTTTCATGGTCGTGCAGGCCGCCCTCGGGGTGCTGCTGTCGAAGATCAGCGCCAGTACCGATGTGGCTGTAGGGTTCGCGATCGCCGGGCGAAACGATCCCGCGCTCGACGAGCTGGTCGGGTTCTTCGTCAACACCCTGGTATTGCGAATCGATCTCGCCGGCGATCCCACCGTCGACCAGCTGCTGGCCCAGGTGCGCCAGCGCGGCCTCGAGGCATACGAGCACCAAGACGTGCCCTTCGAGGTGTTGGTGGAGCGGCTCAACCCCACCCGAAGCACGACCCATCACCCGCTGTTCCAGGTGGCGTTGGCCTGGCAGAACCACCAGCCCGCGACGCTGGCTCTGGGTGACCTGGAGATCGTGCCGATGCCGGTGGACACCCGCACCGCCCGCATGGACATGACATTTGCGTTCGCCGAGCGCTTCACCGAGGCCGGCGAGCCCGCCGGGATCGACGGGGCGGTGGAGTTCCGCACCGACGTGTTCGACGCGGACAGCATCGCGACGCTGATCGAGCGGCTGGAGCGGGTGCTGGCAGCCCTCACCGCTGACCCGACGGCACGCTTGTCATCGATCGATGTGCTCGATGCCGCCGAGCGCACGCGCCTCGACGAGATCGGCAACCGGGCGGCATTAAACGGTCCTGCCATGGCCTTCGCCCCGGTGTCGGTGCCGGCGTTGTTCGCCGAGCACGTGCTGCGAACTCCGGAGGCGGTCGCGGTCAGCGCCGGGGAGCATTCGTTGACCTACCGCGAACTCGACGACGCCGCAACGCGATTAGCGCACCACCTGATCGGCCGGGGTGCAGGCCCGGGCCAATGCGTGGCGCTGCTGTCGGAGCGTTCGGCGGAGGCGGTGGCGGCGATTTTGGCCGTGCTGAAGGCTGGGGCGGCGTATCTGCCGATGGATCCGGGGGTGCCGGCGGCGCGGTTGGAGTTCATGCTGGCCGACGCGGCGCCGGTGGCAGCGATCACCACCGCTGAGTTGCGGTCGCGGTTGGACGGGTTTGATCTGCCGGTGATCGATGCC
>DASYIL010000189.1:0-2556 GCA_035997545.1 Pseudonocardiaceae bacterium | reverse complement strand
GACGCAGCGAGTACGGAATCGATATGTTCGCCCGCAGCCCCTGCAGCGCATCCTCTGACAGGTCCGCCAGCAACGGGCTCCGGTTGAGCAGCAAGGCGTGGCAGACCAGGCTCTTGGTTCGCAGAGTGACCTGCGGTGACCTCTGGCCCCAGGAATGCAGCACCGAGGTGACCTGGTCCACCGCCTGGTCGACGACGGCCCTGCCGAACACCTTCCTCGCGACGGCACCGCGGCCGACGTTGCCCAGCATGTGCAGCTCGGTGAACCCGAACAGGTAGGCCAGGGCCATCGCGTAGGACCGCGCTGACGTGTCGGCCCATCGCGGATATGTTGCCAGGTAGGCCTTTCCGGTGGTTCCGAGGACGCCGGCCCAGATCGTGGCGTCCCAGGCCCAGAAACTCGTCCGGTGAGTGGCACAAGCCCGCAGCAGCAGCGCGGCCGCGTCGTAGGCCGAGCGGCGTGCGAACCCGTCGTCGGCTACGTCCAGACGCTCGCTCGCCTCGGCCAGGGGCAGCGTCAGCCGGTGAATTGCCCGCCACTGCGGCAGACCGGGGTCGGGCCGGCTGGTCGAACGCACCCGGCAGCGTTACGAGCAGGTCCAGGCGCTGCTCGCTCAGGGCATGGGCATCAAGGCGATCGTGCGGGAACTGGGCCTGGCCAGACAGACGGTGCGCCGCTTCGCCCGCGCCCAGAACGTGCAGGAACTACTGGCCACCGCCCACCTCAGGAGCCGGCCCAGCGTCCTGGACCCGTTCACCGATCACCTGCACCTGCGCTGGCACCAGGGCTGCACCAGCACGACACAACTGTTCACCGAGATCCAAGCTCTCGGTTACCGCGGCACCTGCGCCACACTGCGCGGCTATCTACGCCCGTTCCGCACCGCCGCGGGCCCGGCGTCGGCGCGAGTCCGGCCGCCGAAGGTCCGCCACATCGCCGGCTGGATCCTGCGCCGCTACACCGACCTGAACCCCGACGAGCAGCGCAAACGTCGATGACGTTCGCGGCCGCTGCAGCCACCTCGACGCGCTCACCACACATGTGGCCGCGTTCGGCGACATGCTCACCGGCCGCCACGGCCACCGCCTCAACGCCTGGATCGCCGCAGTCGAGGCCGACGACCTGCCCGAACTGCACTCCTACGCCAACGGACTCAAACGCGACCACGACGCCGTCCGCAACGGCCTCACCCTGGCCCACAGCTCCGGCGCCGTCGAGGGCCAAGCAACTTTAAAAATGATCAAGCGTCAGATGTTCGGCCGCGCCAAACTCGACCTCCTCCGAAAACGAGTCCTCGCCTAACGAGAGCCGGCCAGGGACCAACCTCGATCAACCAAATGGTCCAGATCCAATTTTCGGAAATCGGCGACAGATGCTGGCTTGCCCGTGGAATCCCAGCAGCCAGCGTCTGGTTTTCCGTAGGTTGTCGGGCACGGGGAGCTGGCTCGCGAGGACGAGCGGGACGGCGGAGGAGACCGCGCTTCAGGAGCGAGTCCAACGGGCGCCTTCGCTGCCCAGCGCGCGTGCACGTAGCACGACTGGGTCGTCACTGTCCTCCGCCTTCTGTGGAGCACTCGGCAGGAAATCGCTGATCCCACCACTGTCGATCGGATTCGCGCTTGGGGGCGATGCTCGTCGAGCAGGCGCCAGATGTCGGCCAAGGCCCGGCGTAGGTGGTGACCTCGGCGCTGGCCTGACGTCGAAGCGCGGCGCGGAGATGCTACAGAAGTTGCTCCCATCGGTGGACGCTGGTTGGCCCGAGCAGGGTGGGGTCGCAGGCGACCATAGCGGCCAGGGCGATGGTCTCGGGGCAGAGACGCATGTCCTGACGGCAGGGATCGCATGGTCCGGCTGACCCACAGGGTGGGCCAAATCGAAGTCGCCATGGCCGCCAACAGTCGCGATCACACCGCCGTGCACTGCCGCCGACCTGCCGCTATGCTCTGCCTAGAACACCCGTTCGACAAGCTGCACTTCCCCGCAGCGCACCACCGAGGGGAGGCGTTGTGACGGTCAGCCGTAGTTGGCCCCCCGAAGCCGCTCATGGACTGCTCCGTCCCTGATCCTGCGCGACTCGGCCCGTAAGCAGAATCTGCCATGAGAGCGCACCTCAGGCTGCGAAGCGGTCAATGTCTGTTGCGAGGTCGTCCCCGGTCAGGGGCTGCTGCATGTCGCTGAGGACTCTTGCCACGGCGGGGAGCGCGTGCTGCTGGTTGGTGAGGAGAACGCTCACGTAGTCCTTGTCGGGAATCAGTAGCATCGCGACCCGGTATCCGGGCAGGCGCCCGTTGAGGTACATCTGGCCTGAACGGCCAAGCGCCCATCCGAGGCCGTACGTCATGGGGTCGTCCGGCATAGTGCGCGGTCGGCGAATGTTTTCAAGAAGGGCCCGGTCGCCGAGCAGTCCTTGCCCAAGTGCCAGGAGGTCCGAGACAGACGACCACAAGCCTCCGCTGGGGCGGCGCGAGTGTGGGTAGTCGCTTCGTGGGAGCTCGGTCGAACCTTCCCACCCGGTGACCGAGTCGCGTGGTGCGTCGAAACTTGTTCGGAAGAGAT
>DASYIL010000188.1:0-19454 GCA_035997545.1 Pseudonocardiaceae bacterium | reverse complement strand
GTACGAAACGCTTCGAAAGAAGCTTGCTGAAGAGGGAATTCTTCTGCCGCACAAAGACGAACAACTGCGTCTCGCGAAGAATTATGTGTTCGACAGCCCGTCAAGCGCCGCCAGCGTCCTCTCTGGAGGGAGCAAGAATGGTCGCATGGAGTGGAAAGACGCCTCAGGGCTCACCTTGAAGCAGAACCAAGAAGCAACTGCTTCGTAAATGCGGCGGGTCTGCCGGTGTGGCCCATTCGTGTCGTGCGGTGTGTCTACACGGCGCGTTGACCTCCCAGCGTCACTGGGCACCTTCAGGCGCATCACCACCACACGGATGACGGTCATGGTGTGTTCCTTGCGGTGACCTCGGTGCGCAGTCCCCCACGCCGCCGTGGTCACTGCCCAGGTGCGCAATGGCGTCGCTGGTCGCCTGCGGTGTTGTTCTCGCGGTACCGTCCCGTCCGCAGATCTGGCACGACCATAGGGTCGTATCGACCGTGGCCATGGCGTCGAACTGGACGACCTGATCCACGGGGAAGCAGACGGTGACGGTCATGGCGGGATCCTTATCCTTGCCTGAGCGTTGGGTGACCTCGGTGCGCAAGACGGCCAGCAGGGTGGCCGTGCGCAGCTGGGGTGTGGGGAGCAAACCCACGATGGACAGGGCGGGGTTGACCACCGTGATCGCCCAGTGCATGCCGCGCCGTGCACATCCACGTGTCGACCTTGGGTGAGGTGCCGGCGATCCGCTGCACACCGTGGGTGGCGCCACACCCGGGGCAGGTGTCGGCCTCGGTCGGGTCAGTCGCCGTGGACGAGTTCAGCTCACAGCTCATCGCACGGCGTCTAGGTGCTCAGTCAGCTGGTCGCGCAGCCGCCGCGCGGCGTCTAGCGTCACGCACCAGCTGAACCCGTTGCCCCTGAGCCCGAGGCACTGTAGGTGCGGCTCCAGGTAGACGTGCTCGTCGTCCGCCGGATCGAGGAGCCGGCTCTCGCACCGCAGCTCCGCGGTGTCGTCCTCCCAGCGGGTAGGGGCCTGCTGGTGGACCCGCACCCCCTCGTCGGCCACGAAGCAGTCCGCCGGTGAGCACCACGCCGGATGCTCACCGGCGGCACGCTCGCCGTCCACGGCCACCTGACTACGCTCGCACTGCGGGTCCTGTGTCTCACCTACGTCAATAACGATTGACGACCGTGACTCCGACGGCAGCGGCCAGTGTCTCAGACTGTGCTCGGTCTGATACGTGTCATGCTCGATGCGTTGATATGCCACGGGGCTTATTTCACCGACAGCGTCGATCCCAGAGAAGGTCCCGTACCTAGTCCGAACTGTCCTGATCGCGCTAGTCCGAGCCTGCGCTAGTCCGAGCCTGTCTGGTCTCAGATGATGGGTGACGGATCGTCTTCAGTTGATGGGTGACACTGCCTAGCCAGTTTTGCGGTTGGTGGTGTGACCGTAGGCATTGTGTCGGGTGACCTCCTTACGGCTGGTCCGGGGAACAGCCTTGATCAAATGGTCGCGCTGGTCGTAGACGCGCAGGGTGGTGTCGTCGACTTCGATGGTGACAATCTGGCCGCGGCACCGGCCCGAGCCGCTATCAAAGTGCCAGCCTTGGCGCCATTGCACAGAGGGCGAGCTTCTGCCCGGCGACTATGAACACCCCCGGCTGTTGAGAGTGGGACGGGGCCCTCAGGACGTGCTGTCTTTGCCCGAGCTACCCTCGACCTTCTCAACGAGGGGCTCAGCCCTCTCCCTGACCTTCTCGACGAGAGGCTCAGCCTTCTCCTTGACCTTCTCGGCGAGGAGCTCAGCCTTCTCCTTGGCCTCCTCGACAAACGACTCAGTCCTCTCAAGGACCTTGTGAACGAGCGGCTCAGCCTCCTCGAGGGTCTGATCCACCAGGCCCCTGATCTTCTCCGCTGAAGCCTCCGCTGAAGCCTCCGCTGAAGCCTCCGCTGAGGTGTCCGCTGAGGTGTCCGCTGAGGTGTCGGCCAGCTCGACCTCGGGGCGGGCGGTGTCCGCTGAGGTGTCCGCTGAGGTGTCCGCTGAAGTCATTGTGTTCGCTGCTCCCTTCGCTGCCAGTCGGAGATACCCAATCCGTGCACTCGGAAGGGGTAGCGGGAGGTGATCGACAGCGTAGTGCCCCGCGCCCCTTCGTGGAAGGATCGACAGCGTGCGGTGCCCCCAGTGGGGTAAAGCAGCCCCACTGTCATCAAGCATTAGCCGGGCTGAACTGGCTGACTGATTCGCCGCCCGGCGAAGTGTTAGCCGACGGAGTGGTCTCACCGGCCCCTGTCCGAGGCCCCTGTCCGAGCCTGCCGTGAGAAGTTTCCTTACTCGGGTCGAGGCGGCCTTCGGCCGCTGCGCTCGCTCGCCGGGCCGGTCCGGTCCTCGCTTCGCTGCGGGCGGCCGGCCCGGCGGCGGCGCACAGCAGAAAGCCCGGCGCCCCCGAGAACAAGAAGTCCTCATAGGGTCACCGGGCCTATATGTGTGGTATGTGTGGGCCGGAGCCGGGTGTGGTTGCGTCCGGGCCTGCCCTCTCCGTCGCCGATTCTCTCAACGGGTGACCGTCACCGGCCAAGGCCGCTAACGCGTCCCCTTCGGGGATCACGCTTCGCGTGAGCCTTGACCGGCAACACTCACCCGGAGAACCGGCCACTACGAGGACAGGCCCTCAGACTGATCCTCCGATTCGTTGGGTGGCGTGATCAAGGCGAGATAGACGTGCTCCGTGGTGACCTCCGCTGAACAGGTCGCAGCCAGCAGACCGTAAGCGGCGACGCCGAAGGCGTAGCCCGACCCGCTGCAGTCAGCAGGAAGTCAGCAGACGCGGTAGCCCACGCCACGAGGACAACAGACCATCGAGCACGTCCTCCCTGATCAGAAGACCTCTGCATTACCCCACAGCCGCGAGCAACAAGACAAATCGGCTTTGACACGGTAGAGGTCACTGGTTCAATCCCAGTATCGCCCACCAGCACAAACGGTTCGGCTGGCAGCATCGTCGGGACCGAGAGTCAGCGATTCGAGGTTGGTGCCCCGGTCGGGCCATCATCGTCATCAGGGTCGTCTCGCTCCCCTGGCTCGTCGGTGAGCGCGCCGAGGATGCGGCCCTCGTCGTCGGTGCGGCGGGTGTAGAGCTGCAGCGTCGTTGTGATCTTCTCGTGGCCCATGACGCGGGCGACCATGTTCGGCGGGATGACCGGAGTGATCGAGGACGCTCGGGGCTTGGTCTGCATGATCACGTGTGCTGGGCCTATGATGATCCGGACGATTTCCGTTGCCGGGCTCGGGAGTTTCTTGCGGAGGGTCTTGAGCTGGGCCAGCGGGTCTGGTCCGTCGCGCCCGGCGATGTTGAGACGTTGGCCAACGACCTTCGTGATTTTGACAGGATGAACCCGGCTTTGCGGGTGGGTGCTGCGCAGGTCGTCTCGGCGGATACCGCTTACCCGGTGGGTACGGTCATCGAGCCGGCTACCCAGGTGCAGACGTTCGTGACGGCAGCAACGCAGGCCGTGATGGCGGGGTTCACGGGTCTGCGAGTCGCTGCCGACACAACTCCCCTAGTGCGTACGCCGGACCAGCTGGACACATTGGCCCGCTACGAGTTACCTGGTTGATCGCTGCATAGCTTGCCAACCGTTGTCTGGGATGTGCGCCTACAACCGCGAGGAGCTGGGCGAGGATGTGATCGCACAGTTAGCGTGCTTGCATCCGAATATCAACGGCGGCACGGCGCAGTTCCGGTTGCACGCTTCGCTCCACGCCACGGCTTCGCTGAACGGGGAGCTGGACATGACCACCGTCGAGCCGTTATCCCTGGCGCTGCTGCGCGCTGACTTGCAGCCAAACGGTGGTGGGCTGGTTATCGACGCGGCTGTTCTCACGTACATTGATCATCGCGCTCTGCTCTTGCTGGCAGACCATGCCAGGCGCGCCCACACGACAGTCGTGCTGCGGACCGCCTGGCCGGGCGCCGCCCCGTTGGTCGAGCTTCTCGACTTAACAGAGGTGCGGGTGGAGCCGCCGGAATGACGCGAGGAGCACCAGTTGAGCATCGCGGTATGTTCCACGAGCTGCCTTCTACAACTCGGACGAGGAGTTCTTGGACGTCGTCGTCCGTTTCTGCAAGGTGGCTTAGAGGTCGGTGAGCCGACCGTGGTGGCCCTCGGCGAACAGAACACCGAGCTGGTCCGCTCGGTGATGCCGGATGAATCGCACCTGTCGTTCATGCCCGACCAGTACCTCCGGCCAGCGAGCGTCATCAAGTCCGTCCATCAGTTTACTGATCGGACACCTCTCTGAAGGGGCACGGCAGATCCGCATTCTCGGTGAGGTGCCACATCCGGGCGTGGGAGTACCGTGGGAGTGGTGGGCACGTTATGAAGCCACCGTTATCCATGCCTTCGATGAGTTCCCGTTGTGGGCCCTATGCCCCTACGACATTCGCATCACCTCGGATGAGGTGCTCGACGATGTCGCCCGAACCCATCCCTACGTGGCGACCGCTGATGGCCGCCTCGTCGTTAACGACCGCTACACTCGTCCCGAGGTGTTCCTCACCCAACCGCGATCACCTCACGTTGATCCGCTGGAAGCCGCGCCACCCCTCATCGACCTTCTTGACCCGATGCCCCTGGCCGCTCGCCAAGCTGTGTGCGAGGTCAGCACCGTCACCCGTCTGACCGCCACCGACGTCGAGGGCTTGGTGGCCACTGTATGCGAGGCGGTTACCAATGCGATCTGCCACGGTCGTCCACCAGTGCAGTTCGTCTCTGGTCCGGCTTAGATCGCATCGTGATTACGGTCACCGACCACGGTGCCGGGCCCACTGATCCCTTTGCCGGCCTGCTTCCCGCGGCGACAGCACCAGCAGGCGGGCTGGGTCTGTGGCTGACCTATCAACTGTGCAGCCTCGTCACCCTCGATAAACTCAGGGAAGATTTCACCATCCGACTCATCGCCGGCAAAACCGCTGCAACGCCGCACTGACGCGCTTGCGGTCGAACGGACATGCCGATCGTGATCCGATCCGTAGTCGCATCCGGCGCCTCGCCACTACTACCGGTCGTCCGGGATCTGGTCTCATTCTTCGATTCGGGTCCGAGGACGATTACGGCCGTCCGTGGCCGTTGATGTAACGATGGATGTAGCCGGGGACTCACTCGGCGACGTGGCTGCCGCGTTCGGTCGCTTGCTGGTAAGAGTTGGCGGTTCCCGGGCGTGGGGGCTCTACCCGGCTCCGGGGTAGAGGGGGCCTCTACCCCGGTAGATTTCCCGGGTAATGGGCGGTGACCGGCACGGTAGCGGAGGGTAGACACCTGCCGGTGCGCTGCCTCCCTCTCCTTTCTATGACGTTCCCCGGTGAGCTGCAGGGCTGTGACGACGTGCCTCCCTCCCCACTGTGTTGACAGCCTGTCGATCACACCGAGTGACCGTTCGGGAATGGAGAGGCAGCGAGAAGCTGCGTTCTGCCCTACGGGCTTCGTCAATGCGAGCGCGGGGTGGTCGACGTCACGAGACACCATTGCCTACCCGGGGTAGCGCGTCGTGGTGGCCGCTGACATCACGGCCGGCACTCGACCCGCTCACGCCGGGGCGATACCTGCTGCACTCCGCCGTCACCGGGACTGGACAGGGCGAAGGATGCGTCTTCATCGGCGGCACGGGCGACCTCCAGCTGATACCCCCTCCGGTCGGGATAGACGCATCCGCCGGTAGTTCGCCCACACATCCACCAGCGCCCCGGACTTGGTCCCAGTCAACACCTGCGGGGACTGCGCGTTCGTGGTCTTCTTGTCGGCGACCAGCACCGGGGTGCTCCACGTCCGCCCACCATCAGCAGACGACGCGACGTACGGGATGCCCAACTGCCCGCCGTAGGGCCCCGGGGTGGCAGAGTCGCGCACTCACGCGGCGTACAGCTTCTTCGACGCCGGATCCCACGCCAACGTCGGTGCATGTACCTTCCCGGAGTCCACGGTGACCACCGTCCCCAGCGCCAACGCCGGACCCAAGATCTCCGCGACGAGAGCAGCACCGTCATGGCGCCTCCGCACCGACCCCTTCTGTACGAATAGTCGGATAATCCGGGTGCCCGGTTCCCAGCAAACTGATGCATCACCACGTGCACCGCGACGGACCGGCGCAGGGAGACACCGTCCTGCTAGACCGTTGGGTCGACCTCGCCCGCCTGTGCCTGCACGTTTTCGGCTCGACGATCTGTGTCTACGCCTCTCACCCGGCACAACACCGTCGATCAAGCACGAATCTTGAGATTTCCTTGGGTCCGTGGGAACCCGCGAGCTTCCGCGAACGACTCTCATCTGAGAATATCGGATATTTCGCTCAAATGTGACTAACAGGGCACGGAGGCTGTAGGATGAACGACGACACGGGGTCCCACCGGCGCTGGTGGCGCCGCGCCGTCACGGCGATCGGCCTTGGAGTCGCCACGGTCGTGGTCTTCGCGCCTCCCGCGCTCGGGCACCCGGTGTTCTCCAACGACGGGCCGGGGTTCCCCAACCCCAACGGCGGTACCGGGGCAAGCAGCCAGACACCCCCGTACCCCGCGGGCTCGCGACCCACGCTGAACATGTTCCTGCCCTTCGAGCAGGACGGCGTGATCTTCAAAGGCGCGGAGAACACCACCGTCACTGTTCAAGTCACCATCCCGGTCGGCTGGACCAGCCCGGCCTGCGGGGCCGCGAGCACCTCGCCCTCGGCCGGCTACCGGCAGTTGGGCACCGTCGTTCCCCACTGGGCTTGCACGATCGAGACCGTCAGCGGGCACCAGGTGCTGCACTGGACCGGACCGCAGGTCAGCCCCGCACAGACCCACGATGACAGCGCGCAGTTCTTCACCTTCCAGGTGACCATGCCCTCCCCGGCCACCCAGACCAGCTATGGCGCCCCCGGGGGGCCCGAGGGCGTCCACGTCAAGCAGGTCTACGCCGACGGCGCCACCTCGCTGTGGCGGCCCCCGAATTCCACGCAGGCGGGCGAGGTCGCCAACGGCATAGTCCGCACCGTATCGAAGTCCACAGCGCCGCCACCGAAGCCGGCCGGTCCACCGCCACCGGAACAGGAACATGGCGGACCCTCGCTGCCCGGGGCGACGCCGCCCGCAGCGACGCCGAACGGAGCGAAGCCGAACGGCCCGCCGCCGCAGCATGGTGATGGCGGGTCTACGCCTTCCTCGACGGGGCAACCGCCGCCTACCGGGCCGACGACGGCGGTCGGCCCGTCCAGTGAGGGCTCATCAGCGCCGACGCCCATCGAACCGTCGCCTGGGGTCGATCCTCAAGCCTCATCGGTGGTCGAGCAGCTCACAAAGCAGGGCACCGACGCGACAGGTGACGGCGTCGGGTGGCAGGTCGTGGTCGGCGCAGTGCTCGCGGCGGTGCTCGCGGTCGGGGCAGTGATCGCGGTGGTGAAGCGGAGGCGGCGCCCGTCGTGACCATTCGTCGGCTCAGGGTTGATTGCCCCAATCGCCCGACCGCCATTGCCGTGCCGGAGCACTCAGGATGGAGAAAGTGATCGTCAGGGCCTCCCACCGTCGCTTCGGCAGCGCGCGCGACCGGTTGGGCGCACAACTCGCCGTTGGCGTACTGCTAGCGGTGGCTGTCGGTACTGGGTTGTTCCTTGCGCTGAACGGGGATGGGCTCATCGGGCTGGGGTTGCCCGATCCTGGGCTGCTCACCCGGGCCGGGCTGCCGGCCATGCGAGTGCTGACCGACTGCACGGCCGTGATCACGGTCGGGTCGCTGCTGTTGACGGCGTTTCTGGTGCCGCCGCAAGCCTCCGGTCACCTCGATACCGGCGGGTGTGCAGCGATGCGCACGGCACGGATCGCCGCCCTCGCCTGGACACTGACCGCGACACTGATGGTCCCGTTGTCGGCCGCGGACGCGGTAGGCCGCCCGGTGACCGACGTGCTGGAGCCGCGGCTACTGGCGTCGCTGGTGTCGCAGGTGTCCCAGCCCGGGGCCTGGGCGCTCACCGCATGGATAGCCCTGGTGCTGGCCGGGTTCAGCTGGAATGCCCTGACCTGGGGCTCGGCGGTGTGGCTGTTCGCGCTGTCCCTCGTCGGGCTGACACCGGTGGCGCTGACCGGCCACTCCTCGGCCGGCGGCGCCCACGACATCGCCATCAGCAGCCTGCTTTATCACCTCGTCGCTGCCGCGCTGTGGGTCGGCGGCCTGATCGCCCTGCTAGTGCACCTGAATCGCCGGGGTGACCACGCCGGGCTCGCCACCCAGCGGTTCTCCCGGCTCGCGCTGGTCTGCTGGATCGTGATGGCCACCTCCGGAGTGATCAACGCGCTGATCCGCGTCACGCCCGATCGATTGCTCACCACCTACGGGCTGCTGGTGGCGGGCAAAGTGACCGCGCTGCTGGTGCTGGGCGTGATCGGCTGGCTGCACCGTCGCGGCGCGGTGGCAGCGGTGGTCGAGCGCGACGATCGCGCCGCCATCCTACGGTGGGGCAGCGTCGAGGTGCTCGTCATGTTCGCGACGATCGGCCTGGCGGTGGCACTGAGCCAGACCGCACCGCCCGGCGGCATCGCAGCGCGACCCAGCCGTACTGAAGTGCTGCTGGGCTACAACCTGGCCGGTCCGCCCACCCTGGAGCGGCTGCTGCTGGACTGGCGTCCGGACCTGGTGCTCGGGTTCATCGCGGTGGTTCTCGCCGGCTCCTACCTGGCCGGGGTACGACGGCTGCAGCGGCGCGGCGACCCCTGGCCAGTCGGCCGCACCGCGGCCTGGCTCAGCGGCTGCACGGTCATCCTGATCGCCACGTCATCGGGTATCGGCCGGTACTCGATGGGCATGTTCAGCGTGCACCTGGGTGTGTACCTGCTGCTGTCGATACTGGCCCCGATCCTGCTCGTGCTCGGCGGTGCGGTGACGCTGGGACTGCGCGCATTGCCCCCGGCAACAGCGGGCACTCCGCCGGGACCCCGGGAGTGGCTCATGGCGTTCACCCACTCCTGGGTAGTGCGGATGTCCACGCACCCGTTCATGGCCCTGGGTATGTACGTCGCGTCGTTCTTGGTGATGTACTCCACTGGCCTGTACGATGCCCTAGCGTCGTCACATTGGGCACATCTGGTGATGAACGCGCATTCCCTGCTGATGGGTTATCCGTTTTACTGGCTCATCATCGGCATCGACCCGGTACCCCGCCGGTTGCCGCATCTGGGCAAACTCGGCCTGCTGCTCGCGGCCGTGCCTTTTTACGCATTCTTCGGAATCTCCCTGCTGACCTCGTCCACGGTGATCGGTGGCTATTTCTACCGATCACTGGCGCTGCCCTTTGTGCCCGACCTGCTGGCCGACCAGCGCACCGCCGGGGCGATAGTGTGGGCCTTGGGTGAGATCCCGATCGTGGTGGTGCTGGTGGCACTGCTGGTGCAGTCCCGAATCTGGTGCCGCCGAACTTAGTGGAAAGGTTCGTCTCCAATGAGCCATTGTGGGAAACGGTGGGCGCGGGTGACGTTTGTCACTATTGTTGCAGCTGTGCTGGCACTCGTGCCGTCGCTTGGTCCGGTGGTGGCGGCCAACGCCTCGACAATGGGCTCGACTGCATGGGGCGTCCGCCTCCGGGGAGACGTCAACGGTGGCGGCTTCGCCGATCCAACCGTTGCCGTGGGCAAGGACGGGTTGGTGGCCATGCACAACGAGCTGCTCGGCACCGAGCCACCGTATGGCGCCCGGCTGGGCTCTGGCCCGGCGCGGGTCACGCTCATCTTCGACCTGCCCGCGCAGCGCGGGTTCAGCACCGTGATCGTGACCGGTCCGGACCGCAACCAATGGCAAGCTGGCCCGCCCATTGAGGACGGGACCATGGTGTCGGCGCAGGTTCGCCCGCTGGGACCGGCCGGTGAGTACACGGTCGCCTGGCGGATCGTCTCTGCCGACGGCCACCCGGTGCGCGGTACGTTTCCGTTCACCCTTACCACCCCGGGCACGGGCACCGCAGCTGCGCCACCCCCGAACACCGACCGGTCCGGGAGCTCCACACCCACTACCGACACCGGGTCTGGTGGCCCGGCTGTGTGGCTATGGCTGGCCGGGGCGAGCGCGCTGCTGCTGGTGGCCGGCGTCGTGACGGCGCGGCGGGTCAGCCGGGCTAAGGGTTAGCTGGCCGGTGTAGGAGGACAGCGGCCCATCGGCAGTGACCTGATTGACCTGGCGCAGCACATCGAGATCAATCTGCGCCCACTCGACCCGGTAACGCAACTCCGGCGGCTGATCACCAGAGGCTGTTGCGTTCACGGCGGGCAGCAAGACTCGACCGTGGTTGGTGCCCCGGATTAGATGACGAGGAATAACAATCCCTCGAGCGCTGACGTGGTCGACCACGATGTCGGGCTCGACCAGCAACTCCTCGACATCTTTGTCAACCAGCCCACGCCGCAGGCAGCGGCGAACCGCCACATGATCACATCCGGTGCGAAGCGGAATCCCGCGAAACCTGACCGCGACCAGCGTACGTAACAAGGGCGACGACACATCGCCACAGCCTGCCCGATCCGGACATCCGTCAACGCAATAGGCCCGTGCGCACTGTATACGGGACGGCGGGCGCGCGTGACAGTTCCACCACTTACTTGAGATTTCCGGCTCTGCTGCCATGGATGTGGATCGGTGGCATGTGGTGTGGCAGTGGGCGAGTGGAGCAGTCGGTGAGCAGCGTGGGCGAGGAACGGCACACAGCCTGCGGGCCGCTCCTCGCAGGTCCAGGGCGCCTGTGCCGTGGCACGCGATGACGTCGCGCCACTGGGACCTTGGCACCTCTACGGCCCCTCCGGGCGGCGTCGCGGGCGGGCCAGGAGCCCGCCCTCCGCCACGCACCACCTCCCACCGCCCCGCGAGCCTCGTCACGCCACCCTCCATCTGCCTCTATTAGCAGGTCAATACCCCGAGGCGTCTATCCGACACGATCAACAAGCCTGGTTGGACACGCCGGGGGCGGCTGCCGTACCACACCCTCCCCGATCCACATTCATGGCAGTAGAGCCAGATTTCCTTCGGTACGGGGAACCCGCGATCCTCCGCGAACGACTACCAATCTGGACGAATCAGACTATTCGCCCATAAGGTTAAAATAGGACAACAGGAGGTTGCGGGATGATGAACAACGGCACAAGGGCCTTGCGGCGCTGGCGGCGCCGCGCCATCACAGTGATCGGTCTCGCGGCCACCACGGCCGCAGCCGCCGCGGTCCCCGCGCTCGCGCACCCGATCTTCTCCAACGATCCGCCCGGGTTCCCCAACCTCCAGGGCAGCACGACCAGCCCGTACCCCGCAGGCTCGTCACCCACCCTGAACATGTTCCTGCCGTTCGAGCAACAAGGCGTGACCTTCAACGGGGCGGACAACACCACCGTCGATACTCAGGTCACCGTCCCGACCGGCTGGACCAGCCCGGCCTGCGGGGCCGCGAGTACCTCGGTAGGCAACCGGCAGATAGGCACCGTGGTGCCCGGGTGGACCTGCGCCATCGAGACTGTCAGCGGACACCAGGTGCTGCACTGGCATGGCCCGCAGATCGGCCCCCCACCAATGTCCGGCGATGTGGACAGTGCACAGTTCTTCACCTTCCAGGTGACCGTGCCCTCCCCCGCCACCACGACCAGTTACGGCGCGACCGGGAGTCCCGCCGAAGGCTTCTTCGTACAGCAGGTCTATGCCGACGGCACCACCGAGCTGTGGCGCAGCCCGAACGACACGACGCGGCCACCGACGGCCCAGGTCGCCTTCGGCATAGTCCGCACCGTGGCGGGGGCCCCCACGCCCACACCGACCCCAACCCCAACCCCAACACCGACTCCAATTCCAACCCCGACGCCAACGCCAACGGTGACCCCGACGCCAACGCCAACGGTGACACCGACACCGACCCCGACGCCAACGGTGACGGTGACGCCCACGCCAACGGTGACACCGACACCGACCCCGACGCCAACGGTGACGGTGACGCCCACGCCAACGGTGACACCGACACCAACTCCGACGCCCACGCCCACGCCCACGCCCACGCCAAGGGTGACGCCGACGCCGATGCCTGGGGCGACGGCGACGACGACCACGCTCTTCCAGCCGATTGTCAAGGTTCCGCACTTCGCCTGTGAAATCCTAGGCATGGCCTTTGGCCAGAAGGCTCCCGCGGGTGACTGTTTAGTCCTGATTGCGGCGGTGACACCGCCCGATGCGACCGGAACCGTCCAGTTCAAGGACAAGGTCAAGGACAAGACCACCGCGCTGGGTGGCCCAGTGCAGGTGCGCCCCGGCGGCCTCGCGGTGTTGATCACCAAGAAGCTGGCCAGGGGCGAGCACTCGCTCACCGCGATGTTCATCCCCAAGGACCTGACGGTCTTCAAGCCGTCGACGTCGAACACCGTGAAGGTCGAGGTTGGTGACGACTAGCCAGCCGGCCCGTCCCCGGCGGAATGCACCTCTGACCGCCATCTGATCTGACCGCCATCTGAGAAGCACGCTTGTGGGCGGGAATCGGTGCCCTGTGCACTTGTTCCCGCCCACGACTAGTGGGAAATCCCGTGAACTGACCATCCGGCCTCGCTGTCCCGCGCACGGTCGCGCCGGGGCGCTGGCTACGGGCGGCGCCGCACCGCAGACTCGGCGGTGTGATCATCATCCCGCCGACGAGGTCATCACATCCCATAACAGAGTTGGCCTATCCCACAACATCGGGTTTGACGTGTATGTCGCGCTGATCATGTGGGACTACGTGGAGGAGAACCGCACCACGCTGTTGCTGCACCTGGGTGATCTTCGCCCAGGTGCAGCACCTCAGTCGATCCATCCTGACTGGGTCACCACCATCGGTAAGCCGGCTGACGGTGATCGCGGCTTTGCCTTCACCCCACCACGGGGTTGGCGGCAGGACAGCATTCGCTCACCGCGGTCCCCATCCCGCGGCTTTCGGCCCGTGCCGATAGTCCTAGCGGCCGCCATCTGAGAATCGCCGCGATCTCCGGCCGAAGCTGCGCTCTAGGCGCAGGTCGGCTCCCCGGGGTGCCAAGGACATCCGCGGTTTTCTTGAGAATTCCTGGGCCGCGGGGAACTGGCGAGCTGCGCTCAACGACTCCTGATTGGGCTAATCGTACTATTCGCCCATAACGTCAGAAAAAGGACAACAGGAGGTTGCGGGATGATGAACAACGACACAAGGGCCTATCGGCGCTGGCGGCGCCGCGCCATCACCGTGATCGGCCTGGGGATCGCCATGGTCACGGCCGTCGCGGTCCCCGCGCTCGCGCACCCGTCGTTCCCCAACGGCGGGCCCGGGTTCCCCAACCCCAACGGCGGCACCGGGGCCGGTACCCAGACGCCCCCGTACGCCCCGGGCTCGAGCCCCACGCTGAACCTGCGCGTGCCCTTCGAGCGAGATGGCGTCATCTTCAACGGGGCGGTGAACACCACGGTCGACATCAAAGCCACCGTTCCGAACGGCTGGACCAACCCGGTCTGTGGAACGGCGAACACCTCGGTCGGCAGCTCGCAGGTGGGCACCGCGGTGCCCGGCTGGAACTGCGCGCTCGAGACCACCGCAGACGGCCACAAGGTGCTGCACTGGTCCGGCCCCCAGGTCGGTCCAACGCAGACCGCAGCGGACAGCGCACAGTTCTTTACCTTCCAGGTCACTGTGCCCTCCCCGGCCAACCAGACCAGCTACGGCGCTAACGGTGGGCCCGAAGGATTCTTCCTGGTCCAGCAGTACGCCGACCCCAGCGACACCTCGATCTGGAAGTGCCCCAACGACCCGAGGCCGGCCACCGACGTCGCCACCGGCCTGGTCCGCACCGTGGCGGGCACCTCACCCCCGCCCCCGACGCCGACCCCGCTACCGCCACCGGTCGTGAGCCCCAGCGAAGGAAAGATCGTCTTCCAGAGCGGCCGGGACGGCAACAATGAGATCTACCTCATGAACGCCGACGGCAGCGGGGTGACCCGGCTGACCAACAACCCGGCCTCCGACACCCAACCGGCCCTGTCCCCCGACGGCGCCCGGATCGCCTTCACCAGTAACCGGGACGGCAACAACGAGATCTACGTGATGAACGCCGATGGCACCGGGCTGACCCGCCTGACCAACAACCCGGCCTCCGACAGCCAGCCGGTGTTCTCCCCCGACGGCACCCAGATCGCCTTCACCAGAACGCTTGGCGGCGGCGGCGAGGCGTCCAACAACGAGATCTTCGTGATGAACGCCTTCACCGGCGCAAGCCAGACGAACCTGACCAACAACCCGGCGGGCGACGACCAGCCAGCGTTCTCCCCCGACGGCCGGATCGGCTTCGTCAGGTTCCAGAACGCCAACCGTGACATCTACCTCATGAACGCCAACGGCACCGGCCAGACGAACCTGACCAACAACCCGGCCTCCGACGGCGGAGTCATGTTCGGCCCGGGCGGTCGGATCGCCTTCTACAGCGACCGGGACGGCAACAACGAGATCTACCTCATGAACGCCAACGGCACCGGCGTGACCCGGCTGACCAACAACCCGGCCGATGACCAACGGCCGGCGTTCTCCCCCGACGGCACCAAGATCGTCTTCTCTTCTGAACGGTCCGGCAACCGCGAGGTCAGCGTCACAAAAACCAACCGCACCAGCGGCGTGCTCAACCTGACCAACAACCCAGCGGTCGACGACTGGGCACGCTGGGCCCCCATCCCAGGGACGGCCACCACAACCACGCTCTCGGTCACCCAGATTCCTCTTCCCCCCGCGTTCGGAAGAGGGGGCTACGCCCTGCCCATCGCGAGGGTGGCACCCTTTAATGCGGCCGGGACCGTCCAGTTCAAAGACGGGAGCACCAACATCGGCGCCCCGGCGCGGGTGCACGGCGACGTCGCCTTCGGTGGCTTGGTGTCCCTACCGCCGGGCCCGCGCTCGCTGACAGCGACGTTCATCCCAGCCAAACTGGCAGCCTTCCAGCTGTCAACGTCAAACACCGTGGCGTTCACCTTCTAGCGGGTTGCATGCTGCACCTGGGTGATCCTCACTCAGGTGCAGCACATCAGCCAGCGGTGTGGACCGTAGCGCGACCACGCACCACCGCGGTTGAGGACTGGGCGGCTGCGGTGACTCTCGCTGCGGCAGCCTGCCCCGATGAGAGCCTGGGCGCTGACCGGGTCGAGACTGCCGCCGGGCCGCTGGTCAGCCGGCTGGACCACCGCCAGCGGCTGCATCGCAACGTGCACAGCCCGGTGACATCGGCGGGAGTACCATGCGGATCGGCGCATAAGAGGCCTACAAGAGGAGGTCGGGATGACGTACAGCAAAGGCATGGTGCTCACGTGCAACCATGAGGGATGTGGTTGTCGAGTTCGCATCGACGAGGAATGCCACTGCCCGTCTGGCGACCAGGCTTACACCTGCGCCTGCGGGACACCCCTGGTCGAGCTGACCGACGCCAGCAGTCCGACCGCCGGTACCGAATAGTCCAAACAATGCGCCGCTCGGTTCCGGCGTCTGGACTACGGCCGCGCTGTGGCCGCCGTTGCGCCTGCGCCCAGCCTTCGAATGAGCGTGCGCCTGAACGGGGATCGCCCACCATTCCGTTCGTCGTCCATGTGTTTGTCCTTGTTCCCTGGAGCCGAACACGAGTACCCCCGAATGCTCGTGGCGGCGTTCGAGAGCTCTACAGGAGGAATGGCAGCGTGGACAGGTGGTAGGTCAGCGTGGCTGGGCCCGTGAACTTCGGGGCGAATTTCACATCGAGCTAGCCGCTGGCGCCGCAGTATTTACCGGTGCCCCCCGACGATCGGAATGGTCAGGACCCCCGACCTGAAGTCATCATCGGTGACGATGCCCTGCACAGTGATCTTGCCGTCCTTGAGGGCGTACCCGGTCGTGCAGAGGTTCGCGCCATGCTGGGGCAGCGGGCGGTTCGGGTCCCTCATGAACGAGCTGGTGGTGATGCTGACCATTGCCGATTCGGGTTTCGCCGCGCTCGGGGTGGTGAGTTCGTGTCCGGCCACGGGTGTCGATCTTACAGACGCAGCGGTGATGTGTCCTGAGCTGCTGCAACGGTTCGCCACGGTGTCCGATGGCCGCCGCGACCAGGGCCGGGTCCGCCCGGTCGCGGTGGTGCTCGCACTGTGCGCGGCCGCGGTCGTGGCGGGCATGAGCCCGTTCACCGCGATCGCCGGCTGGGCCGCCGATGTCCCCGCCGAGTTGCTGGCCCAGCTCTACGGCCGGCCGCTCGCTGGCCTAGCCGCCGCCTACCGGGAGACCTCCCACATCACCAGCAGCGCCCACTCGCACCGCTAGGACCCCAACCCGACACCGCGGGCGTCAAGGCCCGCGCCTGGAAAGCCATCACCGACCAGTAGAGACCACCTGTGACCGACGACCTGCGCAGCCTCAACCAGCAACGCATCCACGCCCTACGCGACCAAGTGACCGCGCGCAGGGAGGACCACCACGAGGACACCGCCGACGAGCTCATCCACACCGGGAAGAGACCGCCGAAGAGGACTACTGCCGCGACGATGACGAACAACTCGACGAGTACACCGACGTCCACTCCGGCCTCGACTACTGACCACGTCCCGTCACATCTCTCCGCGTCGGGCAATGCGGGTCGTCATCGTGCGCCCGACCAGGAGCCTGCGTGATGACCGGCGGAACGCCCTTCGTGGAAGTGTGGGGCTACGACTATCCCTGCACCCAGTGCCAATGCGCGCTGACGTGGGTGTCCGGATTGCGGCCGTGGTACCGGGCCCGAGGTCGGCGAACTGGTCACCTGCGACAAGCCGCTGGCTGTGGACGTTGCCCGCGACATCCTGGAGCGGGACGGCCGGAGGGATCTCGCATCGCAGTTGAGGCCGCCGCGTCCCGTTGGAGCGCGGGGGCAAGCTTTAACCCGAACTTACGGGCCTTCCCATGCTGACGCCCCGCTGACCTGGCCATACCCGTGGTGTGGCCAAGCGGATTGGCACGGGCCTGCCAGTACCAAGCCCCGTGTCGGAACAAAACGGCGATGTGTGCCAGCGCGGTCGAACAACGTGGTGATGCCGGGAGGCCTGGCCGACTTCGGCAGGCGTCCGGTGGCAGCGCAGCCCGCGACGGTTGCCACTCATCCGGAACACCGGCGCTGCGCCGAGCGACGGGGAATCACGTGTAGCGGTAGCACCCTATGGGTGTGTCAAACCCCCTCTGGGGAGGTGTAGCAGGGCTTGTTGCAAGCCCCGCTACACCCTTTACACCCCGGTCAGGCGTATCAGGGGTGCTATATCGATGCTACAAGTGAAGCACCCGCCCCTGCTCCGACGGCGAACCAACGCTGCCACGTTCTCCACGCTGGACACCTCGAAACCTGACAACCAAATACGGTCTGGTAGTCCTCTCGGGGGGAGGGTTCCACGGTGCCCAGCGCGGCCAGCAGCAGTTCGAGCCGCTGGGTCTGCCACAGGTGCAGCGAGACCGGCGGGCGACTCAACGGGGCACCCCGCAGCACGTGTGCCCGTTTCAAAGCCTCAGCTGGGGTTTATTCCTATATACTGAATGGCTCGGGAGTGGGGTCGCTGGTCATCGGCCGGCCGGTGGTGGAGGACCTCAAACATAACCGGACTGTGATTCTGATGTCAAAGTGTCGCCTTCTCCGATTGTACCAGCTCTATTACTTGAAGACCGCGTGCCTGCCATAGTCAGGTATCGAGAGCACGCCGAGATGCTCAGAAAGAATTTACCATCGCATTCTCATAGCAGGCGGCGCCTCGTCCACGTGCAGCTGGCGGCCAGTCCGGCGCTCACGCCGTAGCCGATGCAACCCCCGGTCGTCTGTGGTGGGGGTCCGGTGGGTTTGGTGCTGGCCCTGGAGCTGGCGGTGTGGGTGGTATATGTGCTGCTTGTCAAACGGCACCGGCTGGCCTTGCCGTTCCCTCGCGGGCGGGCCATTAGCATCCGGTCCGTGGAGATCCTGCGCCAGCTTGGCCTGGAGCAGGAGGTGACACAGACCAGCTCGCCGCGTTCGGAGACGGTGCATTTCTTTGCCGGCGCCTCGCTCACGGCACCGGAGTTCGGTCGGGTCGGTAGCACGCCCGCCCAGGGCGAGAAGGCGGTGAGCCCGACCGCGGCGTTGGGCTGCCCGCAGGATCGGTCGAGGCGTTGTTGCGTCAGCGGGTCATCGACCATCCGCTGGTCGACGCGCGGTTCGGAACCGTGTTGTTGGACGCGCAGCAGCGTGTTGACCACGTCGAGGTCCGGCTGCGACCCAGCGGCGGGCCCGACAGCACCGTACGCACCTCATGGCTGGTCGGAGCCGACGGCTCGCGCAGCCGGGTCCACCACCTTGTCGGGATCGGCACCGACACACTTGGCGTGCCCTGCTCCAACGTCAACATCCTCATCGACGCCGATCTCGGGCGCCGAGACCCGACAGGCTGGTGAAGTCCGCTACCGACGGGATCTCACCCAGCCCGGCGTGGGCCAGCGCGCTGATCGCCGCTGCGACAACATGCTCGGAGGCGTCCGACCGCACCGGCATGAGGCAGTACCGTGTCCAGCTCGGTCTCCGCAGCCAGCCCGACATCGATGACCGTCATCCGGCCGGTGGTGATGGTTCCGGTCTTGTCCAGCACCACGGTGTCGATCGCTTTGGCCGATTCCAGCGCCTGGTGGCCCTTGATGAAGATGCCCAGCTCCGCGCCGCGCCCCGAGGCCACCATGAGCGCCGTGGGCTTGGCCAGACCCAGCGCGCCCGGACACGCGATGATCAGCACCGTCAGCGTCGAGCTGAACGCGTGTTCCACGGACCCGTCGAGGACCAGCCACCCCAGGAAGGTCAGCACCGCCAAGGCGAACACGACCGGAACGAACACCCCGCAGACGCGGTCGGCGAGCCGCTGAATGCTGGCCTTGTCGCTCTGGGCCTGCTCAACCAGCCGCACCAGCTGGGTGTCTGTGCCCACTGTAGTGGCGTGTACCACGAGCCGGCCGCTGCAGGCGATGGTGCCGCCGATGACCAGGTCGCCCTCGGACACCTCAACGGGGGCCGATTCCCCGGTCATCGCGCTGGTGTCCACTCCGCTGTGCCCTGCCAGGACCTCGCCGTCGGTGGCGATGGTCCCGCCCGGGCGAACCACCAAGTGATCGCCGACCTGCAGCTGCGCGACCGGAATGCGGTACTCCTGCCCGTCGCCGCGCCGCACCGCGACATCCCGCGCCCCGATCGCGGCCAACCCCGCCAGGCCCCGCCGGCCCGCCGCTTCGCCTTCGCCTCGAACAACCGGCCACCGAGCAGGAAGATCGTCACGCCAACGGCGACGTCGAGGTAGACGGAGCCACTGGGCGCCGGAAGATCAGTCCCCAGCCGCTGTCAGCTGGTTGGGCAGCACTGTTGTGGAAAACATGGTGTACACCGACTAGCAGCTGGCCGCGCGCGGAGGCACGGCCGGCTGTGAGATAGACGTGCTCACAAGAGCAACTCCTT